>CAJAQO010000240.1 GCA_903944085.1 uncultured Verrucomicrobia subdivision 3 bacterium | reverse complement strand
CGCCGAGCCATAGTCGGCCAGATGCTTCCCACCCAGCTTCATCGCCAGCTCCGCCACCCGTTCCACCGTCGGTTTCTTTGCCGCTTTTTCGTTCATCCCTTCACAGACGCAACAGAAATCAAATGGTTTCTACAAAGCATTATGTTCATTACAAATCAACCGTATGGGCCGGCCCTCCGCCTGTCAACACCTTTGAGGCTGCCAACCCGCAGGCGGCGCTTGGGATACTCGCTTTCCCCCCGCTACCGTTTGATTGCCAAAACCAAAACACCACCAGCAACCATGGCAATGCCGGTCCATTCGCGAAACGATGGCCGCTCGCCGAGAAATGCAAAGGCGAAAACCGCGACGAGCACCTAACTTAATTTATCAACGGGCGCAACTTTCGATGCCTCACCAGCCTCTAATGCGCGAAAATAGCAAACCCACGATGCACCTGTCGCCAGGCCGGACAATCCGAGAAAGAGCCAATTCTTTGAAGACAAATCAAGCGGGTTGGTCCAATTGCCACCAAACCAAACAAAGGCTGAAAGCACTACCATGATAATGGCGGTGCGGATCAAGGTGGCGAAATCGGAATCCACGCCCTGAATGCCGACCTTGGCGAAAATGGCCGTCAAAGCCGCAAACACGGTGGATAGCAGCGCCCAATAAAACCATGGGGAAGGCGTGGTCATGACGACCAGTTCGAGGATGTTTTGGGCGTCCGCTTCAAAACTTCGGCCTTCATGTCCTTGCCGGCTTTAAATTTCACCATCGCGCGGGCAGGAATGGGCACATCGGTTTCCGGCCGTCTGGGATTACGACCCACGCGGACCTTGGTGATCTTCACCTCAAACACGCCGAAATTGCGAAGCTCAACCTTGTCGCTTTTGGCGAGGGCAGCGGAAATTTGATCCAAGGTCTTCTGCAACACCTCCAAGACCTGAGCCTGGATCAAGCCGGTCTCTTCGCTAATGCGCATCACAAGTTCACGTTTGGTCAAGGTCATGATGGATCCGACCGTATTTCAAATACTGTCAGTTGTCGAGAATTCCCGGATTTTTGCTGAGTTTTAAGCGTCGTTGAATGGTGGCGAAATGTTCTGGCTACGTTGGAACGATGTTTTTAGCTAAGTTTTTGCGATCGGCGGCCGGCGCACTTTCGGACTGCTTATTCAAAAATCACGTATTCGCAAAGTGACATTTTACATATTCGACAGCGATATCAGCATGCTGGACTAATTGGTTTTAATGACTCGGTGATTTTGGCGTTTAGCCCTCGCGAGCGCCACAGAAAGTAGATCGCCGGATATCCGAACCGAATTGAATGGTGGCCACATCGCGTAGTAAAATTGGCACGCCCTTGTCGCCAATGCCGACAGCGACTTTTTCGAGATCGGCGAGGCTCGTGACATAGCCTTTGACGCGCAAGATAAATTCGCGCTCCGCCAGTTCCAACGAACCTCCGCCAACTTCGCCGTTGCTGCGTTCGATGGCCATGCTGACATCTTTCAACGCGAGGTTGTAAGCGCGCAGCTTGGTCGGGTCCACCGTAACCTGATACTGCTTTACAAAACCGCCAACGCTGGCGACTTCCGAGACGCCCGGCACCGAGGTAAGTTGGTATTTCAAATACCAGTCCTGCATGGAGCGCAGTTCGGCAAGGTCGCGGTTGGTGGAGTTGAGTGAATACATGAAGGCCCAACCAACACCCGTTGCATCCGGTCCCAGCGAAGGCGTGACGCCTTTGGGAAGCTGGGTGCCGATGCTGCTCAAATACTCCAGCACGCGGCTCCGCGCCCAATACGGGTCCGTGCCGTCCTCAAAAATGACATACACGAACGAGTAGCCGTAGAACGAGTAGCCGCGCACGACTTTCGATTTCGGCACGGAAAGCATTTTGGTGGTGATGGGATAAGTCACTTGGTCCTGAACGATGTTCGGTGCCTGGCCTTCCCACGGCGTGTAAATGATGACTTGCGTGTCCGAGAGATCGGGAATCGCATCAAGCGGAATATTGCGAGCGGCATAAACGCCGCCGAGCACCAGCATCACCGTGGCCAGCAGCACGATGAACTTATTCCGCAGCGAAAAATCTATGATGCGTTGGAGCATGGCCGTTTATTTTGATTTGACCGGCACCAGATCCATTTCGTAGATCGGGCATTTGCCCGGCTGGTTGGTGACGATTTCAGGGTGCATCGGGCAGGTGAATTGCAAGGTCGTCGGTGAAGCCGCCGGCGGGTGCTGTTTCAGCCAGTTTTCTTCGGCGATCTTGCCATGGCTCACGGTGGAGGTCGGGACCAGCGGCATTTCGCATTTCGGGCAGATGCCCGGCTTGTCCGAAACCACATCAGCATGCACCGCCATCGGACAGGTATAGAGCACCGGCACATTGGTATTTGTTGCTTCTGGTTGGGTCATGACGGGAATGAGCGTCATGGCGCATAAAGGACATTTGCCGGGATTGGCTTCATGGACGCTGGCGTGTTCCGGCATCGGGCAGGTATAGTAAAGCACCTTGCCGCCCGGCTGAATCTTTTGCAGCACCGACGGGGCTACCGGCACGAGTGCCATGCCGCAAACTGGACAATTGCCCGCATGGTCATAGACAATCGAAACGTGTTCAGGCATAGGGCAGACATAAACTAGGGTCTCGGTTTCAACGGTGGTCGGCGCAGAAATCGCTGCGTCATTCGTGGAACTGGCCTCCGTCATTTCGGTTTTTACCAGTGTTGTTGGCCCGCGCATCTTGTCAATCGCCTCGCGCAACTGACTTTCCGAATCGAGCAGGAATTGCCCCGATGTCACCACGTGTTCGCCAGCTTTCAATCCGCTGATGACCTGATTCATGCCGTTCTCCGCCTCCACGCCCAACGCCAGGTCGCGCGCCTCGAACTTGCCCCCATTCAACGCGACAAATACGGTGTTTTTTTTCCCCGCTTCTCAGGACGGCGGATTCCGGCACCAGCACCGCCGAGTCTTCCAGTTGGGCACGGATTTGAGCGGTGACGAACATTCCTGGTTTCAGAAAGTAGCCCGGATTTTCAAACTCCAACCGGACTTTAGTCGTGCGGGTCTTCGCGTCCACGCTGGGATAAATGTAGGTCACCCGCCCGCGAAATTCCCGGTCCGGCAGCGATGCCACTTTCACCACTGCTTCCTGCCCCAGCTTCCCAAAGGACAAATCCTGCTCATATACTTGCGCGATGACCCAAACAATGCCGAGGTCGGCAATCCGGTAAAGCCGCATGCCCGCGTCCACCATCTGATTGGCGACGACATTCTTTTCAATGACGAAGCCCGAGATGGGTGCAACGACCGGCAATGTTTTGAGAACTTTGCGGGAATTTTCCAGCTCGGCAATCTGCGCTTCCGGCACATCAAAAAATCTTAGCTTGCTGGCCGCTGTCTCCCGCAAATTCTCGGTGGCCGGGTCGTTGGTGGAACCGAATTTGAGCACCTGGATAAATTCCACTTCGGCGCTGTAAAGCTCCGGCGAATAAATCTCGAACATCGGCTCACCGCGATGGACCAGCTGGCCGGTGGCATCCACATTCAATTTTTCGACCCAACCCTTGAATTTCGTCGTCACGTCCGACAAAGCCGTTTCATTATAATCAATTGCGCCCACCGTGCGGATGGTTTTGCGCAACGCACCTCGTCGAACTTCCGCCGTGCGGAGATTAATGTTCTGCATCGTCGCGGCGTCCACCGCGATGGCCGACGAATTGTCCACGCTCGCCGCGTCCTCGTAAACCGGCACCATGTCCATGCCCATGCTGTCTTTGGCGGGCGTCGGACTGGTTTCACCCGGAGTCATCGTGGACTTATAAAATTTAACTTTGCGCTCGCCCGCCGATGCGTCGCTGGCTTGTTTACGGATCAGCGTCAGCTTCATACCGCAAATCGGGCAGTTGCCCGGATGGTCCTGGATGACTTGCGGGTGCATGCCGCAGGTGTAAAGCTTCTTGGCATCCTCGCACTGCGCGTCAACAGCGAGCCAGAGCATCGAGGCAATGACGATGAAAATGGAAAGTGTTTGCTTCATAAAAATTAATGGGCTGGTTCGGAGTTTTTAAGCACCGGCGCATTTTCCGGCGGCACCCCAGCGATGAGAAGCGTGAGCTCCGATCGGGCAATTTCACGCTGCGTTTGCGCCGCAATTTCATCGAGTTGGAAGTTGAGCAGGGAACGCTCGTTGTCAATTACGTTCAAGAAATCCACCCGGCCGGAGCGATACGCCGCGCTCGCAATCTCCAGCGCCTGTCGGGCGCGGGGCAACAGCCGTTCGCGCAATAACGTCAAGTCACGGTCAGCCTCGCGGATCAGATAAGTCTGCTCCGCAAAATTCACCGCCAGCGCAAGCCGAGACCGAGGACCAAGAATGGGAGGCTTGGAAGTATGCATCACCGCCCACATCAATAAAAACCTTCCACCATTTGAAGAATGAACCGGCAATGATCAAGACCGACGGGACCGCAAGCGTCAGTCCCCAAACCATCAATTTGACATTCGTATCAGATTTGATACATTGCAAGACAGATGAAAGCTGATCGTCCGCTCAAGGTCGTCTTTTTTAAGACGGCGACGGGCAACGAACCGGTGCGCGAATGGCTGAAAGAGTTGTCCAAAGCGGACTGCAAGGTCATCGGCACGGATATTCTGACGGTCCAATACGCATGGCCAGTCGGAAAACCGCTGGTGGATAATCTGGGTGACGGCATTTGGGAAGTCCGGTCACGGCTGGACAACCGCATCGCGCGGACACTCTTCGCGCTGGTGAATCAGGAGATCGTGCTGTTGCACGGTTTCATTAAAAAGCAGCAAAAGACGCCGCAAGACGAACTTGATTTGGCGAAGAAACGTAAAAAGCAATATCTGTCATGAGCAAAAAAAATCATCGAGGCAGTGACTTCCGTGACTTCCTGAACGAACAGGGCGTCCTTGGCGAGGTCGAATCCCGGGCGTTAAAACAAGCCCTGAGCCTGCAATTGGATCAGCTCTTGAAAGAGAAGGAGCTGACCAAAACGCAGATGGCGGCCCGGATGAAAACCAGCCGTGCGGCGGTGGATCGCTTGCTGGATGCATCCAATTTCTCGGTCACACTGAACACGCTGGGCAAAGCCGCCCGCGCCTTGGGACGCAAAGTGAAGATTGAGCTGGTGCCGGCCTAAACTTTTCGTCACCCGAATGGTTCAACTCCGAGCCCTGGCCATTGCCCCCAATGTGCGCCTTGGTGACTTTCGCTTCGAATATCCCGAAATTGCTGAACTCTATCTCGCCGCCGTTTGCCAGCGCTTCGGAACTGCAATCCAAGGTTTTCTGCCACATCTCCAGAACCAGCGTGAAATGGGGTAAGCGAGACTACCACAACTCACGGCGCAATTTCGGATCGAAATAAATGTGGTAGCGCTCACCTTCCCCAAAGGTGTAAAACGGACGGAATGCTCCGCGGGCGGGCAGATTGTCCTGCGCAAAAAATACCCCGGGACGATCACCGGCCGGTTTAAAATATGGAACCAGCGCCTCGTTGGTTTTCGGAATCGCCGGCAGGGGGTCATGGGCTGCTTCCTGCGCCAGCACGACCGAACCGTGCATCACCGCCACCCTGTCGGGATGGGCCTGATCCACCGGCACGCGGCGCAGCTTGAGCGGAATGTGGATTTCCACGATGTCGCCATTTTGCCAGCTGCGATCCACCACCGCCCAACTCCCCGGTTGGGCGGCCAATGGCTGGGCGGCACCGTTCATTTTGACCGTCACGTCGCTGGCCCAGTGCGGCACACGGAATTTGAGCGGAAAGCTGGCGGTTCCATTCAGCTTCAGACTTAGTGAGACTGTCTCCGCCTCCGGATATCGGGTTTCCTGCACGAGTTCAACCTGAACGCCACCCGCTTGCCAGGTGACTTCTGAGGGCAGATAAAGATTGATGCAGAGCCCGTTGCCCTCCCGGAAATAAATCAAGTTGGAATATTCGGCCACATTTTGAAAGTAGGTTCCCGAGCAGCAGGTGAAGGTGCTTTGGTCATACGCTTTCAGCGCGCTGCCGAGGGCATAATTGGAATAATAAAAATTGCGGCCGCCAGTGGTGATCGGCAGGGCTGCGCCGATGCCATTGTAAAGCAGTGTTTCAATCCAATCGCCGTAGCGGGCCTCGCCGGTGAACAGCAATAGATATTTTGAGAGTTTGATGCCCGCCCACGAACCGCAGGGGGTTTCAAAATTATCAATGCGCACTTCGAGCGAATCGCCCAGCGCGCCGTCGTCCGGCACGAGCTTTTCCGCCGGGCCGTAGCCGCCGGTGGCGTAGCATTGGACGTTTTGGAAAAAATCGTAGGCGTGCCGCATGATTTGGAGATATTTCGGATCCCCACTCACGGCATAAGCCATGGCCGCGCTGCTCAAGGTGTTGAGATGGCTGTAGGCATGGAAACCGCGAACGTCCTGGGGATTTGCGGAGGTGAGGAATTTTTCCCAATATTGCGGATAAAGCCAGACGTCGGCGAAATCGCGATACTTTTGTTTGCCCGTGTGTTGATAGGCCCGATAGAGGTTTTCCGAGAGGGTATACCACTCCAAGGGATCGCCCTGCGTCAATTTCACGGTCAGATTTTGCGCCGGGATACGGGCACGATTGAGATTGGTAATCGCGTAGTCAGTGATTCTTTCTAGCAGATCCAAAGCCTCCGGCTGCCCCGCGTATAAGTGCATGTCCACCAAGCCGCCGACCATCTTTTCAAAAGCGTAGGGGCGGCCAAAATTGAAGTTTTTGTCAATGGTTTTGCCCCATTCAGTAACCAGCAGCGAGGCTTTATCCCGCAGGGCCTGGTCATCATTGGCCAGGGCAGCCCGCGCCATGGCCATGAGCCATTGGCCGAATATCTCATAGGTGTCCCTGGACGCCCATCCGCCCAGCGTCTTGCCGGGGGCCGGCAGACCGGCACCCGCGCGGAACCCGTGCAAAATGTCATCGTTGGACACGCTCAGATAAAAATCCCGCGCGTCGGCATATTGTCTTTGCCAGCGGCTGGGCCGCAGTTTGACGCCGACGTAATCGAATGATTGCAGCCGGGCTTTGCCCGGCGACGCCGTTTCACCATCAGGCAAGGCACCAAGCGCCGCCCCGCTGGTGAGGGCGGCGGATGCCAGCGTCACCGCGCCTAGGAAATCGCGGCGAGTCATGGCTGAAGAACCAGGGCTTGAGGTCAGGTTGCTTTTGATTTCAGACGAAGGCGAGGTTGGTTCATTTTTCATGATGGCATGGCGGGGTTCGAAAATCAGGCTGTGGTTCTCGAAGATAATGCAGGTTATCCGGGCCGATAGCAATTCTCCGCACGCGCGTTCCCCGCCAAGGTTCTGGAATGTCATCGCTCTGCTCGACAAGGCCAAAGAACTCGGCTGCCTGGATAGTGTCAGTGATGAAGGCGGGTTTTGGGAAAAACGCGATGTCGCAGAACTGGTGAATGAGATCGGTTCGAGGAACCAAATGCTCGCGGCGTTCGGCGGCAAGCTCAATGACGTGTTCGGCGATGGCATTGAAATCCGATCAGCGAGTATCCGAACTTCGAGCAGCTCGAACTCGCAGGCCAGAAGCCACTGCCTCCCGAAATCGAACAGCTGGTCCGGCTCATCAAACAGGTCAGCCGGCAAAGCTGATCCACAAATCCCCAACCGAAATGCGCCAGCGTAGCCGGCAGCGCGCTCTTTATCAGCCAAGTGGCCCATGGCATCTTCCAAAAGTGGCGCGAGTTGCTCCCAGGTTTCATCCGGGTCGGAGGTGCCGAGTTCGGTTTGCATATAAGCTTCCTGTTCGCGGCGGGAGCGGCGGGCCTCTGGTTTAAGGAAACTGGCCGCCGCCAACCGCGCTGTTTGATACAGCCAGCCCGGCAGAACGGTTTTATCCGGGAGTCGCCCGGCTTTTTGCGCGAGGAGGATGAACACGACCTGCGTGATCTCTTCGGCGGCGGCGGGATTGCCGGTTTTCCTCAACGCGGCGCAATAAACCAGGTTCACGTGGCGCGAAACCAAGGCAGCAAATGCGCTCTCGGAATTCCCGTCGGCGTATTGCCTCAGTAAATCCATGTCAGGCATGTCAGCCATCCACATTATTAATGTCCGCCGACCGGGGAAAGAGCCAATATATTGTCCTTTATTTTGGATATTCCGAGAATTTCATGGCTACCAAAGTGGAGGCATTTAGCTGAAACATAAATGACGACGTAGTTTCAAGTTGTCGGCGGGTGGGTTGGAGCGGGCGACCATCGCTTCGCGCCGGACAGTGCTCCGCTCCGCTGCGCGCTGCCGGGCCGAGTTTTTGGGTTGGCCTTGAAAGCGGTGGTTGGCAGGCTTTTGGCATGAGCATGGACAACGAACTACAGAAACATTACGCGTTACTTTTGGGCATTGGCAGCCCGTGAGAAGTTAAAACGGTGGAGTTGAAGCTGGCCGAAAAGCAGGTTGAAATCGAGCTGGGTTGGCAATGGGGGTCGGCGGCCAAGTGTCCTGAGTGCGGGTGTGACTGCTCGATCCACGACCGCGCGCCCGAGCGGATCTGGCGGCATCTGGCCACGATGCAATTCACGACGTTGCTTCGGGCGCGAACCCCGTAGGCGGAATGTCCGGCACACGGGGTCAAGACGATGAAGGTGCCAAGGGCGGTGCCGCAAGGACGGTTCACGCTGCTCCTTGAATGGTTTACCGTGAAGGCGCTACTGGCCTGCGCCAGTGTGAGTCAGGCGTGTGAACTGTTGGGCATTGGCTGGGACGCGGCGCATGAGATCATGAAGCGAGCGGTGGTGCGCGGGTTGGAACGGCGGCAGCTGGATCAACTCGCGCATCTGGGGATGGATGATAAGAGTTTCAAGCGCGGGCACTCCTATATCACGCTGTTGACGGATTTGGATCAGTCGCGGGTGCTGGAGGTGGCGGCAGAACGCACCAGCGAGGCGGTCGACCAGTTGTGGGCGACGCTCACACCCGAACAGAAGTCGGCGGTGGAAGCGGTGGCGGTGGACAGGTGGGATCCGTTCATCCAGACGATTGAAAGGCAGGTGCCGGAGGCGAACATCGTGCATGACCGGTTTCACGTCAGCAAATACTTGAACGAGTCGGTGGACAAGGTGCGGCGTCAGGAGCACAAGGAGTTGCTGGCCGAAGGCGACGAGACGCTCAAGGGGACGCGGCAACTGTGGTTGTATAATCCGCAGCATTTTAGTCCGGAGCAGCGGGAGGAACACTCAAGTCATTATTCCCGATGCAATGCGAGTTGGATTTCTCCGCAACCATGACCACCTGCCGGATTGGTTGCGTATGGTCATGGTGCAAAATTCGGCATAAGCCAGCGAATATTCCAAAATTGTTGACGTGGGCGAAGCCGAGGCCGTTAAGCTCGCACAGAAACTCCACGCCGACCGACTGCTTAAAGACGAACGCAAGAGGCGCAAATTGGCTTTGCAGGAAGGTGTGGCGATGATCGGACTGCTGGGCGTCGTGCTGCTGGCCAAACACAAGGCGCTCATTCCTTCCGCGCGGAATTTGCTTCAACGCTTGGACAAGGAAGCTGGCATGTATCTTTCGCCGGACATATGTAATCAGGCGCTCAAAACTGTGGGTGAATAGGCTGGGATCGCGCAAATGGACTCCCTGCGCAGAAACTCTTTTCAAGTATCTACCAGGGCGATGGTAACGGGCGCCCCGCTGGCGGGCGTGATGGTCCTGGTGAGTGTGACTGTCATGAGTCGCGCGTTGCCGGCGGTGGTGTTACGCACCGCGCCATACATCGCCAGGCGGTAGATCCAGTCCAAACTTGTTGAAGAGCAGAAGCAACGATGCCAACTGAGACTAGCTCAACCAATGAACCGGGCTTTTTAAGGCCCAGCCTTGATGCGGTAAAAGCGTTGCGAAAAATTCGTTGTCTGCAAATCCACGAGCTGGAACAAACCAGACTGATCGGCGACCGCGTTGGTCACAAACAACCAGACTATGGGTGTGAGCAGATTGGTCGCCGCATCAAGTTCGTTGGTCACGCCCGCCGCGCCGGTGCCATTGAACTGGAAATTGCCATCCCCTGCTGCGCAACCGAGCTGAATTGCGGCGACGCCGTAACGATCACAGACAAGGTTCCATTCACGGTCAGATTAGTTATATTCCATCCAAGCCCGGTGCCGAGCGCGGGCAAAGCGTAGTTCGTGAAACTGCCGCTGTAACTTGTGGCGTTGAAAATCTTGAAGCTATCCCCGGCCGCCAGCGTTCCCGAAAGATTGGTGACGAGCAACGTTCCAGAGCAGGCGAGCGTTCCAGTGACGTGCAACTGGTCGTTCGTGCCGAGCGCCTTGTTCAATTCAATGACGTTCGTGCTGCCGCCCTGCAACGTCACGCCATTGTTGCACGTCAGCGTGCCGATGCCATTGCCGGGGGCGAGCGTGCCATTCACCGTCAAACTTCCGGACACAGTGCCGTTGCCGGTCAGGGTTTGCGCCGCGCCGAGCGTCAATCCGCTGGCGGTGACATTCAAGGTGCCGCCATTGCTGATGGAGATACTGCGCGTGTTTAAGATCGAACCGCTCGGGCTCAAAACCAGCGAACCGCCGACGATGCTGGTGGGACCACTGTAAGTGTTTACAGTGGAAAGAGTCAGTGTGCCTGCACCATTTTGCACGAGCGCGCCCGTTCCTGACATAACTCCCGAAAGCGTCTGAGCGGCGGAACTGTTGTATTTGAACGTGCCGTTATTGATGATGCCCGCATCGTAACTGCCATTGCCCAATTTTCCGGAACCGCCAATCTGGAGCGTTCCGGCGTTGATGGTGATGCCGCCGGTGTTGGTGTTCACACCGGATAATTGCAATGTGCCGGGCCCCGATTTATTCCAAGTGAACCCGCTGCCTTGCAGATCTCCCATCACTCCAGAAATGTTGAGGTCAACGCCGCCAGGAACTATTCCCTTCGCAGTTGAGATTACCCACCCCGAAGCGCGCAATCCCAATGGCGCGCTGATGTTTGAAACGGTATTGGTTGCTAGGCTGGTAATGGCGGCGCTGGCGCCGTTCAAATTATAGTAACCGCCGCCGGAACTGATCGTGCCGCCGGTCAAATTAAACGTCGTGATATAGCTTTCGTTGCCACCGCTGCTATTGGTCAATGTGCCCCCAACAATGTTGACATTCGTGACGCATACGCCAGCGGTATACCCCAAGGCATCCCCGACCGTCAGATTAACATTGGCTCCGGAATTAATGGTCAGATTATTACGGATGGCACCGGTGCCACCACCGATTGCCAAATTCAGTGTGCCGCCATTGACCGTAGTTCCACCAGTGTAGGTGTTGTCGGCGGAAAGCGTCAAAGTGCCGGAACTTTGGGTCAAAGCGCCGCTTCCGGAAATGCTGCCCGACACGGTTTGCGACCCCGGGTTGTTGTAATTGAGCGTGCCGGCGCTGATGACGGTGGTGCCGCTGTAAGTATTGGTGCCGGCGAGCGTCAGCGTGCCCGCCCCACTCTTGGTGAAACCGGTGGTCCCGGCCAGCGGTGCGGAAATGGTGGCGGTGTTTTGATTGACCAGCACGAAGGGCAAAGCGCCAGTCCCGGTATTGAGCGTCAGCACAGAACCGCCGTTGGGGACTAGCGTCCACGATTGAGTGCCCGACGGGTCACCGAATAGAAGTGCGCCGATACATACTGCGCGAAATGTCCAGCGTCACCGTGCGGTTCGCCGTAATATTGACGGTGTTGAAATCCGCACTAAACCCCGCGCCATTGCCCACCGCGCCGCCGGCCCAATTATTGGTGTCGCTCCAGTTGCCGCTCCCATCCACGTTCCAGACCCCATTCGCGTTGAAAGGAATGGTATTGAGTGACAGCCCGGCAAAGGCGCTGGCACCGGCGGCATCAGTGACCCGCACAATAAAAATGTTCGTGCCGCTATCCGATGGCGTGGGTGTGCCTGACAGCGCACCGTCCGCAGCGACGATCAGCCATGCTGGTCCGCTTACTTTGCTGTAAGTCAGCGTGTCGCCCGGATTGGAGTCGGTGGCCGTGCCGGCGAGGCTGCTGCTGTAGGCCATGCTTTGGGTGGACGGAACACCCGTAATCAAATTGGTTGTAAATTGCGGCGCGATGTTCGTGACCAGCGCGGACACTTGCGCGGCAGTGAACGCGGTGTCGGCAATCTCCACTTCATCGAGCTGCCCGTTAAACATCGGGTCCGTGCTGTTCTGGCTCTTGCCCAGATAGTTTTGGCCCGGATTTATGTTTGCGGGATTATAGCCGATGGTGGCCGAAGTGGCTGCCAGCACGCCGTTGGTATATAGTATTGCGTTGTTGCCACCCAAGGTGAGGGCGACGTGCTGCCATTGGCCGACGGGGAGCGCGGCCGTGTCCAGGGTCAGCACGGTGCCACCGTTGCAGATCGCAAATCTCAATGTGCCGCTGCTGGAACTCGGCGTAAGATAAAGGTAATGAGTCGGGTCGTTGCCAAAATCAAAAATATGCTGCCCGTTGGCACCACCGTTCCAATTAACCCATGCCGTAAAGGTGAACGCGTTGCTTTGCGCCACGTTCGGCGGCAATTGGATATAGCTATTCGTGCCGTCCAGCGTCACGGCCTGGTTGACTTGACCCGCCACATAATTCGGATCGCCCACCGCAAAACCGTTGTTGCCGTAGCCCGAACTATCCAGCGTGTTCGTCTCAAAATGGAATTGCGCGATGCCCCGGCTGCCACCCGTCGGCCATACCTGCGTGTAAGTCACCTTGGATGGCATGTTCATATAAGCCACGCCGGCGGGCGTCAAAGCGGCCGGCGTATTAGTCGTGACTAAATTGAGATAACTCGATGGATCAAAGTATTCATAAATAGAATAACGTTCCACAAACGGACAACTTTCAAGCACCGCCACGAAATTACTGATCGACGTGGCGTCCGCCGCTTGAGAGCCGGGAAGCGGAGAACACCAACTGGCACCGTCGTTCCATTCAGTGACCCAGATGGGACGCTTAAATTGCGCATAGACGGCTCCTATTTAGACTCGCATAATAGGGTGACAAGAATTGGTTGGTTTGGTATAGTTTCGACCTGTCGAAGACACGAGATGATGCTGCGATGGCAAAGCGCCGTAAAAAGGCTGGCAAGCTGTTTGCCAAAGAATGTTCCGCCCCCGAAGTT
>CAJAQO010000239.1 GCA_903944085.1 uncultured Verrucomicrobia subdivision 3 bacterium | reverse complement strand
TCCAGGTGACGGGCGCGGCGAGCGAGGTGGCATATTGGAGCTGGTAAGTGGCGCCGGGATTGGCGAAGAGCGTGAGCGCGCGGCCGTGGCCGGTGTCGGCGAGCGGGCGAAGCAGCGGCTGGCTGCCGACCACGACCACTTCGGCGGGCTGCGCGAGCACATTGGCATAGCTGGTGCCGTTGGCGGTGCTGCCGCTGGCGGCGGACACCGCCAGACTCAACACCGTGGACGCCTGGCCGGGGGCCGCCTGAAAATTCACCTGCGCCACCAGGTTGCTGCCGGTCAGCGGCTGGTTCGCGGCGGTCTGGAGTTGAATGACGAGCTGGTGGTTTTGATGTTGGAGCGAGCCGGCGATGACGGGGGCGGCGAAGGTGAGCGTGGGATTGAGCAGTTGCGTGTCGGGCCAGGCGAGGGTGAACTGGGCATTGGTCACGCTGCTGCTGGCGGCGAGGGCGAGCGGCAGGCTGGCGTTCTGGCCGGCGGCCACGGCGGCGGTGCCGGGCCGGAATTCGAGATAATCGCCGACCGTGACGAGAATGGTTTCGGACAGGCTCAAGGCCGGATTGACGGTGTCGGTGATAATGACGTTAAGATAATTGGTGGTGGCAGCGTAACTGCGTCCGGGTGCCCAGGAGATGATGCCGTTGGTGGCATTAATGGTGGCACCGGCGGGCGCGGTGGCGTCCAGGCTGAACAGGAGCGGATCGCCCGTGAGCGTTTTCGGAACGGTTTTCAGATGCAGGACGGCGTCGGGCGTGGTGGCCAGACCGGCGAAGGCGGCCTCGTTGGAGAAATCACTTTCCAGGCCGGCGCTGTTGCGGGCCTTGGCGGCGAAGAAATAGGTGGTGCTGTCGAGCAGACCGGGGATGACGGCGTTGGTGACATTGCCGACGGCGACGAAATTGGTGTATTGATGGCTGGTGCCGCCGTAATAGAGATTGTAGCCGGTGACGGCCGCGTCCGGGCTGGGATTCCAAGACAGGCTGGTGCTGACGGCGGCGGCGGTCAGCGGGAGGACTCCGGCAAGCAGGCCGGCCAGCAACGAGTTTCCGAGCCGGCGCGGCGCGCTGAAAGAAATGACACTCATGCCATATTGCAATGCAGCCGGCCTGCCAACCGGTTGGAAAGGGGCGGAAAAAAAGCGGGCGCCGGCGCGGCGGGGCCGGCGGCGGCGGTCGGCGGGGGAATCCTGATTGAAATCAGCCACTTGAAGCAATCAGCCGGGCCCGCCCGCCCGGCACCTCAATCAAGCAAGCTTAATTACTCCATTAGCCATTCAATCAGCGTGGTCCGCTTTAAGACAGATGGCAAGACAGGTTTGTCTTGAATGATCAGTGCCGGCGCGCGCCGACTGGCGGGCGAATCCAGGGCGTGGACAATAAAAAAGCCCGTCCGAAGACGGGCTTTTGAAAGAACCCCCACTCTTGCCGTGTCGAACTCGATCCTTAGAACATGTATTGCTACATGTGGAACTCGCTTGTCTGCTTTCGGCTTCCAGTGAAGGCGTGCCGGCCACAGTCGAAACTCATTCCGCGATCGTTTTAATTACGGTTCAAGGACTGTTGCGAATCACGAACAGAGCAGGGAAAATATGTTTTACCAAAGATCAACCGCTGCTAAATAGATCGTCTGTTTTCAGAATGACCTCAAGGAATTTTTCAAAAAATATTTTCCAGTTTTGGCGGCAAAGACTTGCTTTCAAATTTTGCCGGGAGTTTAATTAAAATCTTTTCGTCGGCCTTCGGTATTTTTGGCGTTATTTTCCCGCCGCTTGCGCCTGTAGCGCCGCCACTTGTTTTTCGAGTTCGCGCGTGCGGCGGATCAGTTCCGGCAACTGTTGCAGCGCGATCATCTGGCGTTTGGCCTGTTTGTCCGGCGCGGCGGGGATGCCGAGCACGGTGCCTTTGTCGGGAATGTCGCGCATGACGCCGGACTTCGCGCCGACGGTGGCTTGATTCCCGAGTTTCAAATGTCCCGCGATGCCCGACTGCGAGGCGATGACGCAATAATCGCCGAGCTTCGTGCTGCCGGCGAAACCGACCTGACCCATCACCAAACAATTTCGCCCGATAACCACGTTGTGCGCGATGTGAACCAGGTTGTCAATTTTCGTCCCCGCGCCGATAACCGTCGCGCCGAGCGCGCCGCGATCAATGGCCGTGTTCGCGCCGATTTCCACATCGTCCTGAATGATCACATTTCCCACTTGCAGCATTTTGCGATGACGGCCTTCGTCAAAAACATAACCGTAGCCGTCCGAGCCGATGATGGTGCCGGCGTGAATCGCGACGCGACTTCCGAGCTGGCACTGCGCGTAAATGACGACGTTTGGAAACAGGCAGACATCCTCGCCAAGCTGGCAGTCGCGGCCAATATGATTGCCACCGAGCAACGCGGAATGCGCGCCGATTTTCACCCGCGCACCGATGACGCAATTGGGGCCGATATGCGCGGTGGGATCAATCTGCGCCGTCGCGGCGATCGTCGCGCTCGGATGAACGCCGGGCAGGTGTTGATCCGGCGGAAAAAAAACGGGCAGCAATTTGGCGACGGCCGCGCGGGCGTTGGGGACGCGGATGAGCACTTTGGTCGTCGCCGGAAATTCGCCGGAAACGAGAATCGCCGAAGCCTGGCTCTGCTCGGCGGCGGGAAAATAAATTTCCTTTTCCGCGAAGATGAGGTCGCCGGGGCGCGCGTTGTCGGCGGAAGTGAAACCGGTGAGTTCAACCGAGCCGTCGCCGACGACGACACCCCGAAGTTGTTCCGCAATTTGAGCAACAGTGATCTTCATGGAGTGAGGGGGGTTGGGCGGACGCGACGGCGACCGGAAATTTCCGGCCTCGCCGCTGGGTTTGGGTTGGTTGAATGGTTCCGGCAATGACGCCGGATGGTTTAGCACCGGTCCAGGTTCCGGAGGCCGATCATCTGTTGCGCCTCGACATCCCAGAGCTTCAATCGCAGGCAGCGGATGATGTCCGCCGGATGCAATGAAGTGGTCTTGGGTTTGGCCAGTTCCGGAACTTTGTTGAGCACTTCCGGCAAGCGGTAGAACGGGACGCGGTGGTTCAGATGGTGAATGTGATGGTAGCCGATGTTGGCCGTGAACCAGGCCATGATCGGGCCGGTTTTCAAATAGCTGGAAGATTCCAGCGCGGCTTTTTCGTAAGCCCAGCCGGCGCGGTCATAAAACGACACGCCGGGAAAATTGTGCTGGGCGTAAAACAAATAAGAACCGATGGCGCAGGCGACGAAGTGCGGGATGATTAATGTGAGCAGCAAGGCCGGCCAGCCGAAAAAATACGTCAGCAGCACGGCAAGCGTCACATGCACCACCGTGGCGATCAGGCAGTCGCGGTGTTCGCGCGGTTGGTTGTAAAAGGGATAGACGCACATGCCCCAGAGAAACACGAAAAAATATCCGAACAAAATGGTCAGCGGATGGCGCATGAACAGATAGGCGATCCGCTGGCCTTTGGAGGATTTCAAATACTGCGCGCGGGTCATGATGGGATAGGAGCCGATGTGCGCGCTGCGGAGTTTGGAGTTGTGTTTGTGATGATAGTTGTGCGATGCGCGCCAAATGCTGCTGGGGCTTAACGACAGGATGCCGAAGACGCGCATGAAACCCTCGGCCAGTTTGGATTTGGACAGGATCGCGTGGTGCTGCTGATCGTGGTAAATTACAAACAGCCGCAGCACGAGCAGCCCGCTTAACAGGCTGCAGGCAATTCTTCCCGCCAGCGGAAAATGAATGCCCGCGAAATGTGGCAGGGTGCCGACGACACAGCCCGCCAATAAAAAAGTCGTGGAGAGCACGCACCACCAGCTTTTCGCCGTGGAATCCGCCGCGAAGGGTCTGGTCGCCAAAATGAGTTCTTTGCCGTTTAACATGATTGATATGACTTCTCCAATATTCTGCTGAATCGGATCATTTGTCCATGACGACTTCACACCATTCGGCGTTCCCCAGCACGCCCATCTTCCGGTGACCGGCCGGAGTTTTATTCATCCAGGCAGGCCCGCACGGTTTGCGCGAGGGTCTGCATGGGAAACGGCTTGGCAAGAAAATTGACGCCTTCAGCCAGCGGAAAATCCTTGCCGAAAACTTCGGCGCTGTAGCCGCTGGTGTAAATCACTTTCAACTGGGGATTCTCCTGCAACAGTTGTTCGCCCAGCGTTTTTCCCGACATCCCGCCGGGCATCACAAGATCCGTCAGCAGCAAATCAATTTTGTCGCGCTGTTTCTGCCAGACCGCCAGCGCGGCGGCCCCGCTGGCGGCTTCGAGCAGATGATAGCCAAGCTGCGCGAGGGATTTTTGCACCGAAGCGCGCAAGGCGTCGTCGTCTTCCACCACCAAAATCGTTTCCTTGCCGCCGCTGACAGCGGCCAATACAGAGGACGTCGCCGGCTGGCCCGAACTTTTATTCAGCCGCGGGAGATAGATGTGAAAGGTGGTGCCGCGCGCGATGGCGCTGTTCACGCCGATCCAGCCCTGATGCTGCTGGACAATGCTGAACACGGTGGCCAGCCCCAGGCCAGTGCCTTTGCCCACATCCTTGGTGGTGAAGAACGGCTCGAAAATGCGCGGCATAATTTCCGGCGGGATGCCGCAGCCGGTGTCCCCGACGCTCAAGCGGACGAACGCGCCGGGGCGGGCGTTCGGAACCAGCTCGGCGGCCGGCGCATCAAAATCCACGGCGGCCGTTTCAATGACCAACTGCCCGCCTTCGGGCATGGCATCGCGGGAATTTAAAGTCAGGTTCATCAGCACCTGGTCCATCATGCCCGCGTCGGCCTGGATGAACAACGGCTGCGGCGCGTATTTGAAATGCATCTGGATGTCCTCGCCCAGAATCCGCCGCAGCATTTTCGTCATGCCGGTGATGGAATCGCTCAAGTCGAGTTCGCGCGGCTGTAGCCGCTGCCGCCGGCTGAACAGCAGCAATTGGCGGGTGAGGTTGGCGGCGCGATTGGCGGCAACCTGGATTTCATCAATGCACGCCGTTTGTTCGGCGGAAAAATTGCCCGCGATTTTTGACAGCTCGGTCTGCATTTGGATGACCGCCAGAATGTTGTTAAAATCATGCGCCACGCCGCCGGCGAGCTGGCCGATGGCCTCCATTTTTTGCGACTGGCGCAACTGTTCCTCCAGAATGTGCTGGTGCGTGGTGTCGCGCGCAATCGTCGAAGCTCCGACCACATTCCCGGCGCTGTCTTTGAGCGGCGAGATCGTGGCCGAGATGCGGATGCGCGTCCGGTCCTTGCGGACGCGTTCCGTCTCGAAATGCTCGATGCCTTCGCCGCGCGCAATCCGCGCCAGAATATCCGTCTCCTCATGTTTCAACTCGTCGGGAAACAGCATCAGCATCGAATTGCCAATGGTTTCGCCGGCCGGGTAGCCAAAGATCATTTCGGCCCCGCGGTTCCAGCTCGTGATGATGCCCGTCAGGGTTTTGCTGATGATGGCGTCTTCGGAAGATTCCACGATGACGGCCAGTTGCAGGAGCTGCTGTTCGACGGCTTTGCGTTCCGTGATGTCCACCAGCGTGGTCAATTCCTCGACGGTGCCGTCGGGGTGCGTTTCGCGCTGGAAGGACAGATTGACCCAGACCACGGATTTATCGGGATGCACAAGGCGTCTCTCGACGGAGAACTGATTGACCTGACTGGCGACATGCTCCGCCATTAATTTCAACTGCACGGCGCGGTCTTCCGGATGGGTGATCTTGATGTAATTCTGAAGGTCCGTGCTTTGCTCCCGCGTCAGACCGCAAATCCGCAGATGCGCGTCGTTCACCAGGCGCGTGATGGAGCCGTCCGGATGAATCGTGTGAAACGCAATGCCGACCGGCATCGTGTCGAAAATCAGCTTGAACCGCGCCTGCTCGCGCGCAAATTTTTCCTCCGCCAGTTTCTGTTCCGTGATGTCGCTGACGATGGATAGGAAGCCGCAAATCTGGCCGCCCGCGTCGCGCCAAGGGGTGTTGCGCCATTCGCACGTGAGCCGCCGCCCGTCACGCGTGATGTTTTCGTTGATGAAATGGCTGGCCGTATCGCCGGTGGTGATGATCTGCTCCCAAATTTTATCCGCCTGCGGCTGGGCCTCCGGCGGCACGATCAACTCATACGCGTGCCGGCCCAGCGCCTCGCCGGCCGGCCAGCCAAAGATCGCCTCGGCGGCGGCGTTCCATTCGGCGGCGCGGAACTCCCGGTCCCAGGCAATGAAGCCCAGCGGCATCCGGTTCATGTAAAACTTCGTCCGCTCGCTGGCCGCGCGCAAATGTTCCTCGAGCTGCTTGCGTTCGGTGATGTCCTGCCGGATGGCGATAAAATGCGTCGTCCGGTTTTCCCGGTCCAGCACCGGCGTGATGGTCATTTCCTCCTGCACCAAGCTGCCATCCTTGCACCGGTTGATGACTTCGCCCTGCCAGACCTGGCCGGCGAGAATGGTGTTCCACATCTGCTGGTAAAACTGGCGTTCATGCCGGCCGGAGCGGAGCAGTTCCCGGGGATTTTTGCCCAGACTTTCCGCCAGCGTGTAGCCGGTGCTGCGCGTGAACGCCGGGTTGACCCATTCGATCTGGCCATTGT
Organism: uncultured Verrucomicrobia subdivision 3 bacterium; assembly: GCA_903944085.1. Lineage (GTDB taxonomy): Bacteria > Verrucomicrobiota > Verrucomicrobiia > Limisphaerales > UBA11358 > UBA11358. The sequence continues at coordinate 4,597 of CAJAQO010000239.1, read as the reverse complement.
GGTCGGTGATGAGGATGGCGTTGGCTGCCGCCTCCAGCGCCACGCTTTGCAGGCGCATGGATTTTTCGATGACTTTTTGCCCGCTGACGTCGCGCCCGATACCCACCAAGCCGCAGACCTCGCCCTGGCCGTCGCGGAACGCCACCATGTTCGTCACCACTGTGCGCGTCTGGCCGTCGGGAAAACTAATCGTGCCTTCCAGTCGGTGGAACGGCACGGCGGCCATCACCTGTATTTCCGAGGCGCGGAATTGCGCGGCCTGCTCCGCCGGCATAAAATCCGCGTCGGTGCGGCCGAGCATCCGGCCGGGCTTTTGGCCGTAGCCTGCGGCGAGCGACGCGTTGACCAGCAGATAACGGCTCTCCGTGTCTTTGACGAAGATAAAGTCCGGCGCCAGATCCACCAGCGTGCGGAGCAGCCGGCGTTCGTTCCGCAGCTCCGCCTCCGCCTGCCGCCGTTTGGTGATGTCGCGGCCGGTGGCAAACACCACCGCCCGGCCGAAGTAAATGCCCTTTTCCAGCCGGATTTCCTTGGGAAACACTTCGCCGCTTTTCCGCCGTCCCAACCGCTCGAACTGCTGCGGCTCGCCGCCAAAGGCCCGCTGAATCGCCGTCCCGACCAAGTCCGTGTCGTGGTGTCCCGGCGCGAACAGAAATTCCGGCGTCTGACCGATGAAATCTTCCTTGGCGTAGCCATACATCGCCACCGCGCCGTCGTTCACCGCCAGAAATTTCCCCGCCTCGTCCAGCACATAAATGGCGTCGCCGATGGTGTTGAAAAAATTCCGGTAGCTGGCTTCCGAGACGCGCAGCGCCTGCTCCGTGCTCGCCTTGACGGCCGCCGCCGCCTTCAGTTCCTGGATTTTCTCCCGGTCGCGGGCCAGCAGCCGGCGGAGGGTGAAGAAAAAAAGCACCGCCGTGAAGGTCACAAAGAACCAGCCCTTGGCGGTCGCGAGCCGCAGCAGCCATTCCCGGTCGCGCACCAGTTCGCCCAGCAGCCGGTCCGAGAAGAAGATCCACAGCCAGGAAGTAACGGCGTAAAGCAGGCTCACTCGCAAAGCCACGGTGCTGGGTTTCTGGCTCATGACAATTATATGAGCGGCGGAGTATGTTGGAACACTCCGGCATTTGCAACCGTCCTGCCGCCGGGGTGCTGCCCTAATCTTAAGCTTATTCTTAATCGTAATCGCAATCGGGGTTTGAAGCGGATTAAGATTACGATGACGATTAGGATTAGGATACTGCCGCCGCCGGCTGCCGCCGCCCAAATTCCAACTCGCTTTCGTTTGCCCGTTCCTGCTAACCTCTTCGCCCGGTTTTGTTGGTTGCACGTTGAAAGTGGCTGGTTGCCGGTTCTGTGACCGCGCGCGTAAGAACTTTCCACCTTCAACTGGCAACCTGAAACAATTTCCATGATGACCAGCACGCAAATCCGCCAGTCGTTCCTCGATTTTTTCAAATCGAAGCAGCACACCATTGTCCCGTCGTCCTCGCTGATGCCCGACAGCCCGAACCTGCTGTTCACCAACGCCGGCATGAACCAGTTCGTGCCCATCTTTCTTGGCCAGACGAAATGTCCTTACACGCCCGGTCGCGCGGCGGACACGCAGAAATGCATCCGCGCCGGCGGCAAGCACAACGACCTCGATGACGTCGGCCTCGACACCTATCACCACACGTTCTTCGAGATGCTCGGCAACTGGTCCTTCGGCGATTATTTCAAGAAAGAGGCCATCGAATGGGCGTGGGAACTCGTCGTCGGCATCTGGAAGTTTCCGCCGCAGCGCCTTTACGCCACCGTTTATTCTCCCGACAAATCCAAGAACGATCCCAGCGAGTTCGACCAGGATGCCTGGAACTTCTGGGCGGAGAAATTCCGTTCTGTCGGCCTCGACCCCGCTGTCCACATCGTCAACGGCAACAAAAAGGACAATTTCTGGATGATGGGCGAGACCGGTCCGTGCGGTCCCTGCTCCGAACTGCACGTGGACCTCACGCCCGCCGGCGACACCAAAGGCGCGCTCGTCAACCAGGGCGATGCCCGGTGCATTGAGATCTGGAATCTGGTTTTCATCCAGTTCAACGCCAATCCCGACGGCAGCTTTTCGCTGCTTCCCACGCAGAACGTGGATACCGGCATGGGTTTTGAGCGCGCCACGAGCATTATTCAGGGCACCAAGGGCTTTACCGATTTCGCCCACGCCAAGATTTCCAACTACGAGACGGACATTTTCCGCCCCATTTTCGATGCGCTCGAAAAACTGTCCAACAAACGCTATGCCAGCACCTTGCCCAGTCGCGAACCGGTAATAACCGGCGGTTCCCCGGCCTTAACCGCCGGCCCCGGAGGCTTAACCCAGGGTTCCGGAACCTTAACCGGACATCCCCCGGTGTCAACCGGTGATCCCCGCGGATCAACCGAAGTGGCCTGCGCCTTAACCAGCGTTCCCCCGACCTTAACCGGCGGTTCCCGCGCCTTAACCGAAGGCGCCGACGCTGCCGGAACCCACAGTCAACCGCCGGGAACGTCCGGTAAACACCCGGGCGACGCCGGTCAACACGCCGCGCCCACCCCGCAGGAGCAGGTGCAGATCGATATTGCCTTCCGGGTGATCGCCGACCATATCCGCACGTTGAGTTTTGCCATTGCCGACGGCATCCAGCCCGGCAACAACGACCGCAACTACGTCCTGCGCCGCATCCTGCGCCGGGCGGTGCGTTACGGACGCACGCTGGGCTTCAAGGAACCGTTTTTCTACAAGCTGGTGGACGTGCTCGCCGACACGATGGGCGACGTCTTCCCCGAAATCCGCGCCCGCAAGAAGCAGGTGCAAGAAACCATCCAGCGCGAGGAAGAGGCGTTTAACAAGACGCTGGATCGGGGGATAGAATTATTCAACGACGAAACCGTGAAGCTCTCCGGGAGCGCCCCGGTCCCGATCCCGTTGGGGAGCACAGGCGCCCCGCCTGTGGTTTCCCGCGCCCCCGCAGGAAACCGTGAGGCGTCCGCCAGTCCGGGCGCAAGCTACTCCAAGCGCAGTCTGCCACACTTCGAGCGTCCCTGGGGCAAGTATATGGTGACGTTCGCCACGCGCCAGAAACGCCAGCTTACCTCCGCCGAGCGCGATATTGTGTTGGAGAGCATTCTCTACGCGCACACGCATCGCCAGTATCAACTCTTCGCCGCCTGCGTGATGCCCGACCACGTTCATTTACTGTTTGAACCGCAGATCAAGGAGCAGGACAAAGACGGCAAGCCGGTTTTCTATCCGCTCGACGAAATTTTGCAGGGCATCAAGTCCACCACCGCGCACAAAATCAACAAAGCCGCGAAGGTGACTGGCGTTCACGTCTGGGAAGAGGAATCTTTTGACCGCCTGATGCGGAGTGACGCTGACTTGGAAGAGAAGTTTCATTACCTCTGCCGCAATCCTTGGGACAACGGAGTGGTTTCCCCGACGGAGAATTATCGCTGGCTGTGGACGCCGGAGGTTCCCGTGGCTGGCGACGCCCCCGAAGTTTCCCGCGAGGGCGCGGGAAACCACAGGCGGGGCGCCTGTGCTCCCCAAACCAACGTCATCTCCGGCGACTTTGCGTTCAAGCTTTACGACACCTACGGCTTCCCGCTCGACTTGACCGAATTGATGGCGCGCGAACGCGGTTTGACGGTGGACAAGGAAGGTTTTGAAAAGTTGATGGAGGAACAGCGCGCCCGCGCCCGCGCCGCGCAGAAGAAGGAAGTCATTTCCCTTTCGCAAATCGAAACCACCACGCCCACGAAGTTCGTCGGCTACGACCACCTTGCGGTGGACGCCAAAGTAATCGAAGTCGTGTCGCTGAAGGACAAGACCGCCGTCATCCTCGACACCAGCGCGTGCTACGCCGAGATGGGCGGCCAGGTCGGCGACACCGGCGAGTTGACCGGCAGCGGCCAGCTCTGGCGCGTCACCAACACCCAGAAGTCCGGCAACACCTGGCTGCATTTCATCAGCGATAGTGGCACGGGCGTCTCGCCCGTGAGTTCCAATCCGCAAACAACGCACGGGCGAGACGCCCGTGCCACTACCGCCGACGGGATGCCGGCCCTGCTTTTGCCCGGCGCAGCCGTCACTTTGACCGTGGACAAATCCCGCCGCGATGCCATCCAGCGGCATCACACCGTCACGCATTTGCTCCATTGGGCGTTGCACGAAGTCGCCAGCAAAGAGGCTTCGCAGAAAGGTTCGTTCGTCGGGCCGGACAAGTTGACCTTCGACTTCAACAGCGCGCCGCTCACGCCCGCGCAGGTCGCGGACATCGAGAAGCTCGTCAACGAACGCATTCTCGACAACGCCGGCGTCTCGTGGACGGAAGTTCCGCACGCCGAGGTGAAGCAGAATGCGAAGATCATGCAATTCTTCGGCGACAAATACGGCGACACTGTTCGCGTGGTGCAGATTGGTGGCGGAGCAGGGAAGCTGGACGGTTATTCAATGGAACTTTGCGGCGGCACGCACACGCGCGCCACCGGCGAGATTGGTTTGTTCCGTATCGTCGGCGAAAGCGCGATTGCCGCTGGCGTCCGGCGCATCGAAGCTGTCGCGGGTCTGACGGCTTAC
>CAJAQO010000238.1 GCA_903944085.1 uncultured Verrucomicrobia subdivision 3 bacterium | reverse complement strand
GTGCTCTTGCCGGAGCCGTTCAATCCCATCAGCGCGTGGACTTCGCCGGCGTTGATCGTCAGGCTGAAGCCCTTGAGGATTTGTTTGTTCTCCACGCCCGCGTGGAGGTTTTTGATTTCAAGAATAGGTTGCTTGCTCATTGTAAAATACTTTTTGTCCGCAGAATACACAGATTTACGCAGATGAATTTCAAAATTAAAATCTGCGTTAATCTGCGAAATCTGCGGATTATCCAACGCTCCCTTCCAAACTCACGCCCAAAAGTTTCTGCGCTTCGACGGCGAATTCCATCGGCAGTTCCTTGAACACTTCCTTGCAGAAGCCGTTCACGATCATGTTCACCGCGTCCTGCGTGGACAGCCCGCGCGAGTTGCAGTAAAAAATCTGGTCTTCGCCGATCTTGGAAGTCGAGGCCTCGTGCTCGACGCTCGCCGTGGTGTTCTTCACCTCGATATATGGAAACGTGTGCGCGCCGCATTTCGCGCCGATGAGCATGGAATCGCACTGCGAAAAATTCCGCGCGTGCGCCGCGCTCTTGCGGATTTCCACCAGGCCGCGGTAGCTGTTCTGGCCGCGCCCGGCGGAAATGCCTTTCGAGACAATGGTGCTCTTGGTGTTTTTGCCAATGTGAATCATCTTCGTGCCGGTGTCGGCCTGCTGCATGTTGTTCACGACGGCGACGGAATAAAATTCGCCCTTGGAATTGTCGCCGAGCAGAATGCAGCTCGGATATTTCCAGGTGATCGCCGAGCCCGTTTCAACTTGCGTCCAAGTGATGCGCGAGTTTTTGCCTTTGCACAGGCCGCGCTTGGTCACGAAATTATAAATGCCGCCCACGCCGTTCTCGTCGCCCGGATACCAGTTTTGCACCGTGCTGTATTTGATTTCCGCGCTGTCGAGCGCAACGAGTTCCACGACCGCGGCGTGCAACTGGTTTTCATCGCGCATCGGCGCAGTGCAGCCTTCGAGGTAGCTCACGCTCGCGCCGTCATCGGCCACGATCAGCGTGCGCTCAAACTGGCCGGACTTGGCGGCGTTGATGCGGAAATACGTCGAAAGCTCCATCGGGCAGCGCACGCCTTTTGGAATGTAACAAAACGAGCCGTCGGTGAAGACGGCGGAATTGAGCGCGGCGTAATAGTTGTCCGTGTAAGGCACCACCGAGCCGAGATATTTTTTGACGAGGTCGGGATGGCTGTGCACCGCTTCGCTGAACGAGCAGAAAATAATTCCCTTCTTCGCCAAGTCTTCGCGATACGTCGTGCCGACGGAAACGGAATCAAAAATCGCGTCCACCGCCACGCCCGCGAGCCGGCCGCGTTCGCGCAGCGGAATGCCGAGCTTCTCGTAAGTTTCCAAAAGTTTCGGGTCAACTTCATCCAAGCTTTTCGGCGCGTTGGCCTGCGGCTTGGGCTGGGAAAAGTAGCTGATGGCCTGAAAGTCAATTTTTGGATATTTGACGAACTGCCAGGTCGGCTCCGACATCGTCTGCCAGTAACGAAACGCCTTGATGCGCCAGTCCGTCAGCCAGGTCGGCTCATTTTTTTTGGCGGAGATGAAACGGATGGTTTCCTCGCTCAAGCCCGGCGGCGTGGATTCGGATTCGACGTCGGTGACGAAGCCGTATTTGTATTCCTGTTTGACCAGGCTCTCGATGGTTTCGGTGGCGGTGCTCATCTAAAATTATTTTTTCTTGGCGCAGTCCGCGCAAAAACCGTGGATGGTCACTTCATGGCGCAGCGGCTTGAAGCCGCGCGGCACGACCACGCACGGCAACGCGTGCGGCAAATCCACATCATAAATCGTTCCGCATCCGCTGCAATGAAAATGGCCGTGCTCGGTCATGTTCGGGCAGAAGCGCGTCGCGCCGCGCTCCACGTTGACCTGCCGGGCGAGGCCGCTTTTCACCAAGGCATCGAGACAGTTGTAAACCGTCGCGTGGGAAATTTCCGGCATCGCCTTTTTGGCGCGGATAAACACCTCCTCGGCCGTCGGGTGATCCCGCCGCAGCAGCAGCACGTCATAAACCTGCTGCCGCTGCGGCGTCAGGCGCAAGCCGGTGGCGCCCAACTGTTCGGTCAGGTGCTGCTCGTCTTGCTGATGGCTGCGGGTTTTCATCGCCGATGAGAAAATTGACACGGCGAAAGCGGCGCGTCAAGATTTAGAATAATTCTAAATAAAAACCCGGCCGGGTTTGCCCGGCTGATTCCGGTGGCTAAATTTCCCGTCCGCGCTGAGCGGCGAGCACCAGTTGAACCACCGTCAACACCGGAGGATGGACGTTTTGCCCGCGAACGGGACCACCTCAGCCAAGCAGAAATTCCTCCAGTTGCGTCTGGCGGACGACGTTGCGGACGGACGGGATGACGCCGGCAAAACGGAGGTTGATGTCGCGCCGCTTGAGATTTTTTTTGAACCGCACCATCAAGCCGATGCCCGTGCTGTCCACGAACGTCACGCGCGACAGGTCAATCGCCACGCACATGCCCGGCGAGACCTGCGACAGCTCGGCCTCGGTGTAAGCGCCCAGTTCGATGGCGTTGAGTGCGGTGACTTCGCCGGACCAGCGAATCTGTAATTCGTCCGCCTGCACGTCGCTGGTGACTGCCGGCGCACCCGCCGCGCTTTCCATCAGAATGCGCACGCCGGCGAGGCTGGCTTGGATGGTGAAAAATTCGTCCAGCTTCATCAGCTTCAGCGCCGCCTCGACCGGCGGGCGCGGCGCGACGAGGAAAAACTGCCAGCCCGCTTCCCGCGCGCGTTTGCGCAGGCGAATGAGCGCGCCAATGCCGGTGCTGTCGGCAAACACGGTGTCGGTCAGGTCGAACATGACGTGGCTGTTCTCCACTGCGCGCAGCCATTCGGTTTGCGCGGCCTGCGCCTCCGCCGCGCCGAGTCGCGCGGGCGCGCGGATGACAAAGTTGCCGTGCGGGTCGGGAATGACGTTGGCCTCGGCGATGGGCAGACCGTTTTTTTTTGCGCGCAGCCGCCACCACTGGCGCAGGACGGCGCGCATGAATTTTGAAAATTGTTTCCCCGCGCACTTTTGCACTTTGCCTTCGCCGGTCAGAAAATCAAAGGTCGTGCCTGCGCCCAGCACAAATGGCACGCCGGCATCCCGGTAGTTCATGTTGATCCATTTTTCCTGCTTCGGCGAACCGAAGGCGACCAGCAGGATATCCGGCTTCGCGGCATGCAAACGGCGCAAAATATCCGCATGATCCATTTCCAGCAGCGGCTGATCCGGCGGCGCATAGGCTCCAACGAGCTGCAATTGCGGATGCCGGGCACGGATTTTTTCGGCGGTCGCCGCCTCGCCGCCGAGGAAAAAAACGCGCCAGTTTTTTTTGATCGCAAGCGCCAGCAGTTGCGGAATCAGGTTGGGCACGGTGACGTTTTCCGGCAGCGGGTTGCCGAGAATTTTCGACGCCCACACCACGGTTTTTTCCTCTGCCACCACGAGATGCGCATCGAATAAAATCCGCCGCAACTCAACGTCCTGCAGTGCCGCCGCGAGAAAATCCACGCCCACGGTCGTGGCGTAATGCGGTTGGCCGGACGCGATCATCTGGCCGGCGAGCGCCAATATTTCGGCGAGGTTGACGTTGTCGAACGGCACGCCGAGGATGGCGATGGGGGCGCGGTCCGTTTTAAAATCTGGCGTGGTCGGCGGCATGAAACTGAAAGATTGTTAGCATTCCGCGCGGCAAAGTCCAAGCTTGGAAATTATCGGCCGGCCGCTGGGCGGCGACCGCCGCGCCGGCTACTGTGGTCATTTCGCCGCCGGATCGGGGATGAAAATCTTCTTGCCCGAAATGATTTTGTTCGGATCCAAACCCGGATTCGCCTTCAATATTTGCGTCGTCGTCACTTTCACGCCCTGGGCGCGATATGCCTTGACGATGTCGGAAAGCCGGTCGCCGTCCTTGATGGTGTAATAGTGGCCGTTTTCCGGACCGGTCGGCGGCGGGGTGGAATTGTCTCCGCCCGCAGCGGGCGGCTCGGGATTCGGCTTCACCTTGCGGGTCGGCGGCAGCGGCGCGATGGCGGCGGCTTTGCCAAGTTTCTCAATCTCCTTCAAAATCAGCTCGCGGTCATCCAGGCGCTTCTGGTCAATGTCCTGCACTTTCTCGGCGAGCTTTCTCAAATCCTCGCGGCTCGCGCTGTCGTTGACGGCGGGCGTATTGACCTTGTCGCGCAGCTCGCCGATTTCACGTTCCATGGCGTCCAAGCGTTTGCCCTGCTGCGCCTGCGCTTCGAGCAAATCCTGGAGCTGGCCGCTCAATTTGTCGAGCTGCTGCTGCGTGGCGGCGTCCTGCGCCCGCACCAGCGAAGCCGTGAACACCAAAATTAAAAACCAAAGCGACATCTTTTTCATGCGCCGAAAATAGACTTCTGCCCGCCCGCGTCAAGGTGAAGTGCAACCGGCCGCGGCTTGGGGCGCAGCTTGATCTGAAAACTAACTGGCAATTATGTCTGCGGGCATCAGGTCCGTCAGGCTGCTCAAGCGCGGGAAGTTTCGTGCGCCAAACCGATTTGGTGGCGGTCGCTCCTGCAAACCGCGGATTTTTAGTGCAATTTCTACTAAGTTAAAGCCAATTTCTGCAAAGCAATGTAATTTGACATTCATTTAATATATGCACCGTGAATGTGGTTTCACGGCGTGATGGAGTGCGGATTGCCGGCAGGCTTGCCGACAAGCTGGTGAAGCCTATTGACTTTTCTGCGGCGGCGGGTCTTCTTCGTCGTCTTCCGCTTTCCCCCCAATTCCGCTACTCGGACTTTGCCGCCCGCTTCTTCACGGCGGTCCGGGCCTCAAGGGGAGCAAGTTTCGCAGGATGGCCAAAACCACCCTGTCCGAAAAAACAAATCCCAAACTAAAAATAAAGAACCTATGAAAAACAAACTGTTCTGGATGCAAACTAATCTTGTCCGCTGGCTTAGCGGAGGTGCCGCCTTCGCGATCGTCGCTTTCGGCGCTTGTCAGACGCAGGGACAAACACCCACGGTAGCCACTTTTACTAATGCCGGTAATACCAACTGGACTTGTCCCAACGGCTGTTCTTCCGTTCAAGTGGAGGTCTGGGGCGGCGGCGGCGGTGGCGGTGGCGTTGGTGCAAACTACGCCGCCGCCGGCGGTGGAGCTGGCGGATCGTATGTAAAATACACCGTCAATGTATCGCCCGGGACTTATCAATTAACTGTCGGCGCGGGCGGCGCGGGTGGCGCGGGCGGTGCCGCTGGCACTGGTGCAACTGGAGGAACCGGCGGGGCGTCTTATTTTGGCAATACAACCGCAGGCAATTCCTCCGGCGCATCGGTTCTGGCCGTTGGCGGTCCGGG
>CAJAQO010000237.1 GCA_903944085.1 uncultured Verrucomicrobia subdivision 3 bacterium | reverse complement strand
CCATCCGCCGCTGGACATCGTGGACGGCGCGGCGCGGATCGTGGACCCGATTATCGCCGGCATCAACACCGGCGAACATGTCTGGGGGAAATTTCTGAAAGACTACCGCGAGACGGATTGGTGAGGGTGTGTCGCCCGGCCCAATTCAATTACAAATCCGCTTTGGTCAGCCCGGCAATTTTCATCTGGTGCTTTAGCAATCCAAGTTTCAACGCCTGATTTCCGTGAAGCGGAACGACGATGCGTTCCCGCTGGCCTGCCTTGGTGAAAATGTGGTGGCTGCCGTTGATTCGATTGAGTATCCAGCCGCGTTTCTGGACGAGCCGGATAAATTCTTTGCCGGAAACTTGTTCATTCACAAATGTGCGGGAGTCAAATTCGTCATGTGCCCGCTAAAAGGATTTCCTTCTGAACATTTGATTCAAACCGTCAATTCCAGCACTTTATCACCGGCATGGGATTCGGTCACTTCGTCATCCACGGAGAGCCAAAGTTCGATGGCTTCGCGCAGGTTGGCCTTCAGCTCGTCGAGAGTTTCCGCCTGCGTGAGACAGCCGGGCAAGGCCGGCACCTCGGCCCAGAAGCCGCCTTCTTCCGCCGAATGGATGATGGCTTTCAATGTCATACTGATTCTATAACTCAATTCGCGCAGCCACTCAAGGGCGCAAATCCGGGTCGGTTGACGTCGCGGCGCGCATCGTGGACCCATCCCGCGCGCTGCAACGGACTGACGACCGATGACTCCCTACATTTTGAGCCGATGGCAATTTGAACGTTGCAGCCCCCGAAGACGGGCGCGCTCCGTTTCTTTCGCCAAGCCGTGGCCCTGATCCAGCTAAACTCCTTAAGTTGCTGTTTCTGAACTTATTGCGATATTTTAGCGCTGGAATGGAGGCTATTCCAGCAGGAATTGTTGTCTTTCCTGCGGGAAGCGAGGCAATTCCTGCGGGAAAGGTGGCGGTGCCTGCCGGAAGCGAGGCGCTTCCTGTCGGAACGATGACGCTTCCGGCTGGAACCCCGGCCATTCCTTCTGGCAGTCCTTCAATTCCTTTCGGAAGGGAGGCAATTCCGGTCGGAAAAACCTCGCTTCCGGCAGCATCCGTCACGCGGCCACCCGTGCCTTTGCGTTTTCTCACGGAAACCCGGAATTCTCGCTTTGGCTGGCCACCGTGAGCTTTGGCAGAACGCTCCAGCGGCTTTCCCCGGCCTGGTTTCGATGATGCTGTCCCCGGAGTCTTGGGGGATGCAAATTGGAGATTTTGATTCACAAGGGGAATGCCTCGATGTAGATGAAGGCAACTTTATGAAGCATGAGATTTCACGCCGTAAATTCCTGGGCGCAATCGCGCTGACGGGCGCAACCCTGCCGGCGGCATTACCTCGGCTCTGGGCGGCGGATTCACCGGTGCCAACTGCGGCCGATGCGATTCCCGTGATTGATGCGCACATTCATCTCTACGATCCATCACGCCCGCAAGGCGTGCCCTGGCCGCCGCAGGACAATGAGAAATTATATCAGCCATCGTTGCCGTCGCGCTATCGGCCCATCGCCCAGCCGCTGGGCATCGTGGGGGCGATTGAAATTGAGTGCAGCAACTGGCTCGAAGACAATCAGTGGGTGCTGGATGTGTCCGCAAAAGACGACATCATGGTGGGAACCGTCGGCCATCTGGAGCCGGGCACGCCGGAGTTCCGGCCGAGCCTCGACCGGTTCCGCAAAAACCGGCTTTTCTGCGGCATTCGTTACGGGCTGGGCAGACAATCCGGAAAGGAACTGGACCGGCCAGAGTTTGTCAGCGACCTCAAAGCCTTGGCGGATGCGGATCTGGTTTTGGACACCGCAAATCCAAGTGTTGCCTTGCTGGCGGATGTCGTCCGCGTCAGTGAACTGATTCCGAATTTGCGCATCGTGATTGATCATCTGCCTCAACTGGTGCCGCCCACCGAACCGGCGGCGCGGGCCTCGTATGCCGCCAGCCTGAAAGCGTTGCGGGACCGGCCGCAAGTTTATGTGAAAGTGTCGGAAGTGTTGCGCCGGGTGAACGGCCAAATTCCCACGGACTTGGATTTCTACCGGCCGCGGCTGGATGACATTCTCGAGGTGTTCGGCATTGACCGGGTGCTGTATGGGAGCGACTGGCCGAACAGCGACCAGTGGCTGCCAGTCCCGGTCGCGTTCAAGCTCGTGCAGGATTATTTCCAAGGCAAAGGAAGGGAAGCCGCGGAAAAATATTTTTGGCGTAATTCCGTAAAATGCTACAAGTGGGTGAAGCGGACCAGCCAGCAACCGCAAAGCTAAAGTCCGTTCGCCCGCGCAGCGGCCGGCATTTAGACGGGGCAGGTGACCAAAAAATCCCGGAATATTTCCGGGAGTTGCTCTGCGCCAAAATTCCAGTGCTGGTCGCGGCGGCATAAGGCGGAAAAGCCTTTGCCTTGCGCCGGAAAAAATAGCTGCCGTCGCCTGCCGCGAAACCGAAATGATTTTACAAACCCTGCACCGTGCTGCCATTTTAAATCCCTGAAAACAATTCCACCGCACAACTTATTGCCATGAAATTCATTTGCCTTTGCCTCGGGCTGGTCGCCGCCATCGGCTCGGCCCAAATCTCCGCGCGCGCGGACTTAACCCTTCCCGCCATCTTTGGCGACAACATGGTGTTGCAACAACATATGCCCGTTCCGGTTTGGGGCTGGGCGGCACCGGGTGCCGCCGTCACGGTGAAGTTTGCCGGCCAGAGCAAATCCACCCGCGCCGGCGCGGATGGCAAGTGGCTGGTGAAACTCGGCAAGTTGAAAGCGTCGTTCACGCCGCAATCGCTCGTCATCGAATCCGCTGACACGAAAACTTTTACGAACATTCTCGTCGGCGAGGTGTGGCTCGCGTCCGGCCAGTCGAACATGGAGAAGCCCATCGGCAAACAGCCGGGACAAAAGCCGACGATCAACGCGGAACAGGAACTCGCCGCCGCGAATTATCCGAGCCTCCGCATTTTTCTGATCGAAAAGAAATTATCCGCCGCGCCGCTCACTGACCTGCAGAAGTTTCAGGGCTGGCAGGAATGCAATTCCAATGCGCTCGACACCACGCATTTTTCCGCCGCCGCGTATTTCTTCGGGCGCGAAATCCACACCAACTTGAACGTGCCCGTCGGCCTCATCGAATCATCGTGGGGCGGCACGCGCATCGAGCCGTGGACGCCGCCGGCGGGCTTTCAATCCGTGCCCTCGCTCGCGAAAACCAGGACGCCGGATTTTGGCACCAACAAAATTCCCAATACGGCACCCACCGTGCTTTACAACGCCATGATCGCGCCGATCACCGGCTTCGCCCTGCGCGGGGCGCTGTGGTATCAGGGCGAATCCAATCGCAGCGACACGAACTACGACGCCAAGATGTCCGCGCTCGTCGGCGGCTGGCGCAAACTTTGGCACGAAGGCAATTTTCCGTTTTATTTCGTGCAGATTGCGCCGTTCAAATACATCAAGGATTTGACAAACTATTCGGCGGACACCGACCCGCTGCCGCTGCTCTGGGTTCAGCAATCCCGCGCGGCCCGGCAGATCAAAAAATGCGGCATGATTGTGACCACCGATTTGGTGGATGACTTGAGTGACATTCATCCGCGCGACAAAGCTACGGTCGGTCACCGCCTCGCGCGGCTCGCTTTGGCTGAGACCTACGATCAGGAAGTGCCGAGCAAAAGTCCGGCATTTGAAAAGCTGAAAATCGCCGGCAACAACGCCGTGGTGGAATTTGAACACGCTCACGGCGGCCTTATCAGCAAGGACGGGCAGCCGCTGACGTGGTTCACGATCGCCGGAGCGGACGGAAAATTTGTGCCCGCCGAGGCGAAGATTACCGGCCAAGAAACGGTCGAAGTGTCTGCCGCGGGCGTGGCCAAACCGGTGGCCGTCCGTTTCGCGTGGAATCAAATCGCGCAGCCAAACTTGTTTAACGGCGCGGGTTTGCCGGCCGAGCCGTTCAGCACGCAAGTCCCGGTTCAGCGATGATCAAGAATTATTTCCGCCACCGCAGCAGCCGCAGCGAGTTGCCGATGACGATCAAATCAGAAGCGCCCATCGCCGCCGCGCAGAAAACCGGGCTGATGATGCCACATGCGGCCAGCGGCACGCCGAGCGCGTTGTAAAAAAACGCCCAGAACAAATTCTGTTTGATCGTGCGCAAGGTCGCCCGCGCCAGGCCGAGCGCTTCCGGCACAGCCTCGATTTCCGATTTCAGCAAGATGATGTCTGCCGCCTCGCGCGCGACGTCGCTGGCGCGGCTCACGGCGATGCCGAGATCGGCCTGCGTGAGGGCCGGGGCGTCGTTGATGCCGTCGCCGACAAACGCCACGCGCTCGCCCGCCGCCTGGAGTTTTTTCACGAACTCCGCCTTTTGCTCCGGCCGCGCTTCGGCGAAAACATTTTCCGCCGCGATGCCCACTTGTTTGGCGATGCTGGCGGCGGTGAGCGCATTGTCGCCGGTCACGAGATAGCTTTTGAAGCCCTGTTGCTGAAGTTTTGCGACGACCGCCGCCGCATTGGCCTTCACCGCGTCGCGCACGGCAAACAGGCCGAGCAAAGTTTTTTCTTCGGCGAGACCGACAATCGTCGCGCCCTGCTGCGACCAATCGGCAGCAAACTTTTCACCCGCCGCCAAATCCACGCCGGATTCGCGCAGCCAGCGGAGCGAGCCGAGGCGGCGGATTGCGGATTGCGGATTGCGGATTGCGGATTGCGCTTCGATGCCGCTGCCACGAATTTCTTTCCATTCTTCGAGCTTGATTGCTTCGGAGGACAGTTTTGAAATTGCCTGACTGATGGGATGCGATGAATTTCTGGCAAGTGCTGCCGCAAGTTTTTCCAATCCGCAATCCGCATTCGCCAATCTGAAATTTTCATGCGCGGCGACCACCGGTTTGCCCGCCGTGAGCGTGCCCGTCTTGTCGAAAATCACCGCCGTGATTTTGCCGGCTTTTTCCAGCGCCACGCCGTCGCGAATTAAAATCCCCCGGCGCGCGGCGGCATTCGCGCTGGCCATGATGGCGGCGGGCGTGGCCAAACCCATCGCGCACGGGCAGGCGACAATTAAAACTCCGGCGGCGATGACAAAGGCTTTTTCCGCGCCGGAATGAATTGCCCAAAAAACTCCGGCCGAGAGCGCGATGCAGATTATTATCGGCACGAAAACATTGCTGATGCGGTCGCCGAGGCGCTGGATGTCGGCGCGGCTGGTCTGCGCGCGCTGCACGGCGGCGATGATGTGCGCCAGCGCGGTGCTTTCGCCGGTGGCGGTCACGCGCACCACGAGCCGGCCGTTCAAATTCACCGTGCCGGCGAAAAGTTCACTGCCGGATTTTTTGTCGGCGGGAATGGATTCGCCGGTGAGCATGGCTTCATCCACGGCGGATTCGCCTTCGAGCACCACGCCGTCCACCGGCACGCGGTCGCCGGGACGCAGGGCGATCCGGTCGCCGATTTTCAAGTCGGCGACGGGAACCTCGACTTCCATTGCGGATTGCGGATTGCGGATTGCGGAATTGGAAAAGGAAAGCGTTTTGAGATTGAACGGCTGGCCGGCTGGACTTTGGAGTTCGGAGTTTGGACTTTGGACTTTTCTTGCCGTCGGCGGCGCGAGATTCAGCAATGATTTCAATGCGCCGCTCGCCCGGTCGCTGACGCGCGCCTCGAGCCAGTGGCCGGCGCTGATGAGCGAAATGATGGCGGCGGCCTCCATGAAATAAACGTGTCCGCCCGCGCCGCTGAAAAGCGCCCACGTGCTGTAACCAAACGCCGTCGTGGAGCCGAGCGCGACGAGCGCGTCCATGTTGGACTGGCCGACTTTGATTTGCCGCCACGCGCCGCGATAAAATTGCGCGCCGCAAAAAATCTGCACCACGCCCGTCAGCGCGAAGGCGAGCCATTGAAACCACGGCGTCATGGCCAGGTGGAAAATCCATTCGCCAATCATCAGCGCGCTGGTCACGCCGAGGCCGACGATCAAATTCCACTGCCAGCGGCTTGGTTTGGATGCGCCGCCGGCTGGGTCGGCGGCAATTTCCTTCGCCGCGAAACCGGCGTTGGAAATCGCGGTGAGAATCGCGGCGACGTTTTGGCCGGCGCCGGCATCCCAGCGGACGCTCGCCCGCGCGGTTGGCACGCTGACGCTGACGCTGCTGACGCCGGGAATTTTCTGCGCCGCCTCGGTGACTTTGCGGGCGCAGTTGTTGCAGGTCATCCCGCCGACGTGCAGTTCAGTTGTGCTGGT
>CAJAQO010000236.1 GCA_903944085.1 uncultured Verrucomicrobia subdivision 3 bacterium | reverse complement strand
TTCGGCGTGGCTGAACCACGGCCGGTTGAGCGGCTGGCCGTTCAAGGTCGCGGACTGAATATAAATGTTCTTCTCGGAATTATGATGGGCGAGAATGGTGAAATCTTTTCCGTTGCCGAGGTGAATTTTAGCCTCGTCGAAAAGCGGGCTGCCGATGACGTAGTCCGGCGTCGCGGGATTCACCGTGTAAAATCCCAGCGCGCTCAACACATACCAGGACGACGTGGAGCCTTGGTCGTCCATGCCGGGATAGGCGAGGCCGGCCGGATCGCTGCCGTAAAGCCGGTGCAAAATCTGGCGGACCAGCGCCTGGGTTTTCCACGGCTCGCCGCCCCAGTCATAATAATAAGCGGTTTGCTGGTCCGGCTGATTGCCCTGACAATACTGGCCGATCAGGCCGGTGACATCGCGGGCGATGCCTTTTGGATGATACGGCGTGGAAAAAAATTCATCGAGCTTCGCGCAGAATTTTTCCCGTCCGCCCAGCAGATTGATCAAGCCTTGAACATCGTGCGGCACGAGCCAGAGCGTCTGCCAGCCGCTGGCCTCCTTCATCATGAAATTGTAATACGGCTCCAGCGGATCAAACGGTGAAATCCACGAGCCGTCCTCGTTGCGTCCGCGCATGAAGCCGATGCTGGCGTCAAAGACGTTGGTGTAATTTTGCGCGCGGGCCAGGAACATTTTGTAGTCGTCCTCCTTGCCGAGTTTTTTCGCGTAGAGCGCCAGCGCGTAATCGTCCCAACTGTATTCCAGCGTTTTGGCGACACCGGCGTTGCCGTCCGCGTAAGGCGGGCTGGGATGATCCACGACGATGTCGTGAATCCAGCCTTTTTGCTGATATTCGGCCAGATGGCCGCGCGGCCCGTGCGGGTCGGTGGCGTTCTTGCGCAAAAATTCATAGACGCCCGGCCAGTCAAAATCCAAGCCGCGTTCCCAGTCGCCAAGAAACATGAACACCGCGTGGTCGCCGTGAAACGACGTGTTCATCCAGCCGGATTCGCGCGCCATGTCAAATTCCGAATGCAGAACATCCAGTTTCAATTCCGGCTCCAGCAGCGTCAGCAAAACAATCTGGTCGCGGCCGGTATCCCAAAATGGCACCGGACTATAGCGGTCGTAATCCGCCGTATGCACCTGATTGTCGGAACCGCGAAACGGATCGCCTTTTTTGGCAACCAGGCGCGGGCTGGTGAGCGAATGATACAGCGCGGAATAAAAAAATTTGCGGTCGTGTGCCGTGCCGCCTTTGATCTCGATGAGATTTAATTTTTTGCGCCAAAGATCTTCGACGTGATTTTTGACGCCATCGAAATCCCAGCCAGAGCTTTCCGCCGCGAGCCGTTGTTGCGCTTCCTCGAACGTCCGGCCGGTGGCGATTTTCACCAAAACCGTTTCACCCGCCGCTGTTGAAAAATTCAAAAAACCACCGGTATAGCTGCCCGCTTCAGTGCGCGAATCCGGGCTGGTGACATCATCGCGGCGAACGCGCCCGCCATCGAGCGACGGAATGTTTTGCCGGAAGGTGCCGAACGATTTGAACGGCTTGGAAAATTCCGCCACGAAACTGCGGCCGCCCCGGCGACCGCGCCCGCCTTGGCCGCGCACGGTGCGGTCGCCGACAATTTCCACGCTGCCTTCGCCGGCACCAAGATCGAGCAGCACCACACCGCGATCCGTTTTGGGAAACGTGAAACGATAAAATCCGGTGCGCTCGGTCGTCGTGAGTTCGACTTTGATTTGGTGGTCCGGAAAATAAACCGTGTAATAACCGGGCGAAGCTTTTTCGGAATTTTTGTCATAGACCGAGGCGTAGCTGCGATCCGGCGGCACGGTCCAATCGCCGACGAGCGGCATGATCGTGAGTCCGGGCTGCGGACTGGAAAAGCCAAGCATGGTCTGGCGCGTGTGATTGTAAGGCCAGATGATGCCGTGATTGCCGGCGGCCTCGGTGAGGTCTTTGTTGATCGGGCCAAGCATGGCTTCGTGGTGCGGCAGCGCCGGTCCCGGCATGGTGAAGCCAGTGTAAAGTTCTTCGCCCGGCGGCGGCGCGTTGCCGATCAGTTCGGTCTCAGCCAGCGGCGCGGTGCCTACCAGGGGATTGGCATAATCCACCGGGCTTTCCGCCGCCGTCGCCGGATTTTTTCCAGGCAACACGAGCAGCAAAAACAGCGCGGAACAGCGGGCGAGTTTCAGCATGGATATGGAATAAATGTTCATGGCTTAAATCCATTCTGGCAATCGCCGCGCGCCGGGTAAAGCAAATGTGCGGACGCAGCGGGAACGAAAGCCGGTGCGCGTTGCCGATGCTGGGTAGTCCTGATCGCGGTTGACGCCGTTGAGTTTCACGCCGATGAATTTCTTGGTCACGAACAAGTCGCCTGTCGCCGCATTTCAAAAATGCCGGGTGCCAAAGCGCGCAGTTTCGCGCTTAGTTGGTAGTAATAACCAGCCTCTTCCCTTTGCTCAACTCGTGATGCGACACGAAATAGCCGTCAACCTTTCGATTGTCATATGTGATTGCGGATATTTTCCGCCCTGAATTCACTTTTAGAATGGTGAAAGCCCTGTCGCCTAACTTCACGACAGACCGGTCAAAAATCGGCACGGAAACAATGTAATCCTCATCGGCTGGAGAATAGGGATAGATGCCAATGGCATTGAAGACATACCAGGACGACATTTCGCCGGCGGCGTCCATGCCGCACAACGCCAAACCTTTGTGACCCATGCCATAGAAACGATCCATGATGGTGTCCAAGATGGCCTGCGATTTTTCCTGTTTGCCGACAAAGTAGTAGAGGTAGGCAAATCCGTGATCCGGCTGGTTTCCCTGACAGTATTGTCCGATGAAACAGTTGATGTTCTTGGCAATGTAATTAGTGTTCCACGGAATTGAAAAAGCGAATCGAGGTGGTTCTCAAAATCCTTCTTGTTCTTATAAAGATGGATCAGCCCCTGGGTGTCATGCGGAGCAAAGAAGGACGATTGCCAGGCGTTCGCCTCCCGATACATGTATTCATAATATGGGAATTGCGGGTTTAAATTTTTCACCCAGTTGCCATTTTCCAAGCGTCCGCGCATCAGTCCGGTGGAAGAATCAAACACGTTGGTATAATTGTGCGACCGGTTTATCAACAGGTTATAATTGGTCTCATCCTTCAACTCTTTCGCCAGCTAGGCCACCGCGTCATCGTCATAGGCATATTCCAAGGTCTTGGTGACGCCCGCCTTTGCTTTCGTTTCCACCTGGGGATTGGCAATGTCGGGAGTGGACACATAGCCTTTATTCATATATTCGGTGATATAAGGGCGAGTTCCGCCTTCAACCGTGGCATTTCTCAGCAGCAAATGATAGGCGCTGGCGACGTCATAACCTCTTAATCCCCGCATATGCGATCCGGCTATGAAAGCCGCCGCATGGTCACCATGAAGAAATCTGTTTCGGTGTCGAATTTTTGATTCCAGTTGGAGATAACCGGAATCGGGTTATACCCCATAGCCACGGCCCGGAACTGCGCGCAAGTTGAATCATGCCGTCCGGTTGACGGCGAACGCGAAAACACACAACCAATAATAAAAATAAAACGAACTATTATGACCACACTTGAAATCAAAGGCGACTGGAACATCACCAAGGGCAAGCTCAAACAAAAGTGGGCGAAGCTCACGGATGACGATCTCCAATTCGCCGAAGGCAAGTCCGAGGTATTGATCGGCCGGATTCAGAAGCGCACGGGGGAAACCCGCGAAGCCGTTGAAAAGGCCTTGAAAGAATCCTGTTCCACCTGCGGCTGCAGCTAAACCGCCGTTGCGCCGGTGAAATCCAGCCGCTCATTCAACCGGGCGGCTGGTGCATTTTGCGGCACCAGCTTTACGCGGTCAGGGCCGGGTTATACCCCATAGCCAACAACCACCGTATTCGGCAGTTTAGCACCAGTGTTAAAAACAACTAACCAAACAAACGAAAGAAATAAAATGAAATCAATATTCCCGCTGACGCTCGCCGCCGTGGTGAGCACCCTGTTAATCACCAGTTCGCCGTTGCGGGCTGCCAGCACAGACAGCCGCATCGAATCATCCGCAGCCAAGTCTTATACGTTCAAAACCACGCTCAAAGACGATTCCATCAAGACGAAATCTGAAGACGGCGTCGTCACCCTCACCGGCACGGTCGCCGAAGCCTCGCACAAATCCCTGGCCGAAGACACCGTGGCCAGCCTGCCCGGCGTCAAGAGTGTGGACAACGAACTCGTGGTCAGCGGCGAACAGCCGGCGGAACATTCCGACACTTGGATCACCACGAAAGTGAAAACCGTGCTGTTGTTTCACCGCAACGTGAGCGCTAGCGGCACCACCATTTATACCAAGGACGGCATTGTCACCCTGCAAGGCGTGGCTTCCAGCCAGGCGCAAAAGGAGCTCACGACCGAATATGCCAAGGACGTTGACAACGTGAAATCCGTGAATAACGAGATGACGATTGCCGCCACGCCCGCGACGGCTGGCGAAACGACAGGTGACAAAATTGATGACGCGTCCATCACGGCACAGGTCAAGTCGGCACTGCTGTCGCATCGTTCGACCAGCGCGTTGCATACCACGGTTTCCACGACTGACGGCGTCGTGACGTTGGGCGGCGTGGCCAAGAATGACGCGGAGAAAAGCCTCGTCACCAAGCTCGCGACGGATATCAACGGCGTGATCAGCGTGATCAACAACATGACCATCATCGTGGCCGTGCCGTTGGCCGAGAAGTAAGGTGGCATTTCATCGCCGGCGGATGCGAAAGCACGTCCGCCGGCAAACCCGCAAAAATCATGTTATACAATTGCCATAATTGCGGCTGGTTTTGTGGATGCTTGGATTGGTCGCCGGGGCCACGATGAGCGGCTTTAAATTGGCTTCGGCCCAAGCTCGGCCTGCCTGCGGTGGCGCAGTTCGATCAAGCGGTGATCCTCTAACGAAAGACGCGACCGCAATCTGTTCGGCGAAGTAAGTTCAATTTATCGGTCTAGATTAAAATGGAGCACGTTGACGCCGGAAATATCCAAATTTGTGGTGTTCTGCCAGCGATCATCGGACCACCCCACCGTCGCCTCCGAAGCAAGGATAAGGCAGGATTTTTCCACGCGGCATTCGTCGAATGAGATGACTAAACTTCAAGTTTCATGCGCCGTCAAAGTGTGGCGCGAGTAGCACCGAACGCTGCGGAACATTGATTACCTGATTGATTGGCTGGTAACGACCATCGCATTCCGTAAGTCATTCATTCCTTCACCGTGAAACCGACGTTGATCGCGACCTGCCAGTGTGTAGTCTGCTTTTTCAATGTTACCCCGCGTTTTGACCACCTAAAACCAGCATAGATCTTTGATCGTCTTGTTGACGCGTTTGGTCGCTAATTCCATTGATTTCGTCATCTTATTGCATATTGGGCGATACGAGCTCGTAAGTCTGCGGCGCGGGATTATAATGGTCAGCGAAGCAATAGAACCACTACGACGATGATGAGCAGGAGGCCGACCGAGCCGCCGCCAATATAGAGCGCACTGGCAAAAACGGGCGAGAATAGGAGATGCATAGTTTGTCTTTCTTTTTTTGATGGCAATTCGTTTGCCATCATTTACTAAAACAAAATACGCGTCGAACCGGACTTTTTCCATGGGGTATAACCCGACCCGGGAGTGAGCACTTCACGGACATTCCAGGCTTCTATATTACAAGCTAAATGAACTGCATCGAAACCAGCATCAATCTGCCCCAGTTATTAACCGCATTTTTTTGCCTTTGAAAATACGGAACAGCAAAAACAGTGCGGGGAATCATATCATTGCGCCAACACCCAGCGCCACGGTCAGCAACCGGAGCGTGACATCAGGTGCGCGAGCATTCTCAATCGTAACATCCGGCGTGACTAGATTGGGATATTGCGCCAGGCACCAGCCGACAAGGATGAGCGTGACTTGGCTGATGGCGGCAATTCGCGCCAGGGCAAACCTCCGCCGCCAGAGCGCGAACAGCGCAACCACGGCCATCAAGCTTGTCAGGGTCAGCAGCGCAGGTGCCCACCAATCAGTCAATCTGCGATATAGCTCCGGTGCTCCGTGCTTGGCGGCGAGAAAAACCAAGCCGGCAACGGGTGCCAAAACCAAGCCGGACCAAAGTGCGCGCCTCCGAAAATCATTTTGCAAATCAAGCTGGTCTTTTGTGTCGAGCGTCAGGTAGATGGCGGCGAGAAACGCAAACAGCCCCATAGCGAAAACACCGCAGGCCAGTGCAAACAGCGTGAGCCAGCCAGCGAAGAAACCGGTGACAACCTGACCATTCACGACGCGAAGCCGGTCGCCACAAACGCCGCCAGCGTCATGTGCCGGACTTCATGAAAGCTGGCGGGATTCAGCATGGCCGCGATGGGATCAATATCGGTGAACTTGCCGTCAACCAGCTTGAAACCGGTGGGCGCATTCATCCAGCATTGGCCGTCACGACGAAAATGCCCGAGAAAATTCCGCTGCCCGCCACAATGATTCCTGACACCCAATGCAGCAGCGGAGACAACCGGTTCCAACCATCAGATATAATACCCCGAGGAAAATGGCTTCGGTGAAAAACGCGAAGCCTTCGAGGGAAAAGGGCATGCCGATGATCGCGCCGGCCTTTTCCATGAAGCCGAGCCAGAGCAAACCCAGCTCGAACGACAGCACGGTGCCGGACACCGCGCCCACCGCAAAGAGCACGGCAATGCCGCGCGACCAGCGACGGCTGAGGTCGAGATAGACCGGTTGGCCGGGGCGCAGATACATTCCCTCCGCAACGGCCATCAGCAAAGGCATCCCAATGCCCAGGGCCGCGAAAATAATATGGAAGGCCAGCGACATGGCCATCTGCGAGCGAGTAAAGAAAAAGTCACTCATTCAATTATTTATTTGCGGTCGTCTTCAGGCGACGCGCCGACTGGCTGGCACGACTTCACACCTCAAACTTCACTTCCACGGAATGTTCCCGGCGATCATCCACCAGTTTCAACACGGCTCCCGGCTGTTCGCTTCCGTCCAGAAAAATCTTCGGCGGAACCTTCCATGCACCCGACACATTGATGCAGGCAATATGATAGACGGTTTCACGATAGCGATAATCGAGCTTGAACGATTTCCAGTCCAGTGGAACTTTGGGTGTGAAACGCAATTCGTCCACGGCCAGTTCCACGCCCAAAAGCGTTTCCAGAATCAGGCGATACATCCAGCCGGCCGAACCAGTATACCACGTCCAGCCGCCGCGACCCGTGTGCGGCGCCACGCTGTAAACATCCGCCGCGATCACATACGGCTCAGCCTTGTAACGCGCCACGCCTCGTGGTTCCTGCGCGTGCAAAATGGGATTGATGAGTTTGAACATTTCCCACGCGCGTGCAGTTTCACCGGCCAGAGCAAAAGCCATGATCGTCCAAACCGCCGCGTGGGTGTATTGGCCGCCATTTTCACGGACACCAGGAACGTAGCCTTTGATGTAGCCCGGTTCCATCGCTGATTTGTCGAACGGCGGATCGAATAATTGAATCAACCGGCTTTCGCGCCGCACCAGCCGGTGGGCCACGGCATCCAGCGCCGTGTGGACGCGGTCGCGGCTGCCGACGCCGGAGATGACCGCCCAACTTTGCGGCAGCGAATCAATCTGACATTCGGGATTTTGTGCGGAGCCGAGCGGTTCGCCGCTGTCGAAATACGCGCGACGATACCATTGGCCGTCCCATGCATTTTTGTCAATGTTCTCGCTCAAAGTTTTTGCCTGGGTCGCACACAGCTCGGCAAAATTCTTGTCACCGCGCCGGCCGGCCAGAATGGAAAAATGTTGCAGCACGTCGTAAAGAAAAAATGCCAGCCAGACGCTTTCCCCTTTGCCTTGTGCGCCGACGAGATTCATGCCGTCGTTCCAATCGCCGCAGCCCATCAGTGGCAAACCGTGTTCGCCAAATTTCAAACCATTTTTGATCGCGCGCACGCAATGTTCGTAAAGCGTGCCAGATTCGCCGGAACGGTTCGGCAAATCGTAATACGCTTCTTCGTCCGGCTTGACTGCGCGGGCTTCGAGGAAAAAAACATTTTCATCCAGCACGCCGGTGTCGCCGATGGTTTCGACGTAACGGCTGGTGGCGCATGCCAGCCAGAGAAAATCGTCGGAAAAATGCGTGCGCACGCCGCGACCTTGCGGCGGATGCCACCAGTGCTGCACGTCGCCTTCGCGGAACTGATGCGCGGCGGCGCGGAGCAATTGTTCGCGCAACAACTCCGGGCGCGCATGGATCAACGCCATGGCATCCTGAAGTTGATCGCGAAAACCGAACGCGCCGCCGGATTGATAAAAACCCGTGCGCGCCCACAAACGGCAGGAAATCGTCTGGTAAAGCAGCCAGCCATTGGCGAGCAGATTCAACGCCGGTTCCGGCGTTTCCACGCGGACGGCGCTCAACGTGTGGCCCCAGTAAGCCCAGACTTTTTCCAGTTCTTCGCGGCAGGCCTGCAGATTTTGAAATCGCTGCGCCAGATCGCGCGCCTGCCCCGGGTTTTGTCCCGTGCCCAGAATGAAGGCGACTTCCCGTTCCTGCCCCGGATCAAGTTCGATCTGCACTTGCAAGGCCGCGCAGGGGTCAAGGGCCACGCCGGTTTTTCCCGAAAGCCGCGAACGCCGGAGCGCA
The DNA here is from genome assembly GCA_903944085.1 of uncultured Verrucomicrobia subdivision 3 bacterium. Lineage (GTDB taxonomy): Bacteria > Verrucomicrobiota > Verrucomicrobiia > Limisphaerales > UBA11358 > UBA11358. The sequence goes on along the minus strand of CAJAQO010000236.1, from coordinate 9,885 downwards.
GCCGGTTGCGCGGGTGTTCCGTTGCGGCCGAAAAATTCCGTGCGGTCGGCGGTGCAGGAACGCGCCAGTTCGCTGCTGGCCACAAACGCCACGCGGCCTTCAAAGTCGGTGTTGAAAGGATTGCGCGCGAACAACGCGCTGGTGGTCGGGTCGATTTCCGTGGCCACCTGCATGGCATTTTTTTGCCGTAATTCACCCAAAACCCATTCCGCATAACTGGTCAGCGACAAACGCCGCCGGCGACGGTCGGAATTATTTCGCACTTTCAGAACGGCGAATTTCACCGGCTCGTTGATGGAAACATAAATCCATAATTCGGAGGAAATGCCGTCCTGCGTGTGTTCAAACACGCTGTAGCCGAAACCGTGGCGCACGACATAGGGCGATTCGCCGCGCGCGGGCAGCGGCGTCGGCGACCAAAATTTTCCGGTATGTTCATCGCGGATGTAAAACGCCTCGCCGCTGGCGTCGGTCACGGCGTCGTTGTTCCACGGCGTCAACCGGAACTCGTGACAATTCTCGCTCCAGGTGTAGCTGCCGCCGCTTTCGGAAATGAGCGTGCCGAAATTCGGATTGGCCAGCACGTTGACCCACGGCGCGGGCGTGTTTGCGCCAGGCTGAAGGGTGACGACATATTCGCGGCCGTCGGGCGTGAAACCGCCGAGGCCGTTGAAGCAAACCAAATCGCGTTGCGGCAATTCGACGGTGGTTTCGATTTCGGGCCGCGAACGGAGGCGCAATTGCGGCGGCAACGGTTCGGTTCGCACGCGGCGCGACAGTTGTTCCAGCAACGTGCCTTTGTCATCGTGCAAAACAATTCGTGCCACCGTTTCCAAAAGTATTTTATCTTCCGGCGAAAATTGATCCACGCGGCGCAGAAAAATTCCGCCGGGCTTGTCGAGCAGTTGCGTGCCGCTGTTCGCCGCGACGAGATTCAGGATTTGATCGTGCAACGCCTGACGGTAAACCGAATCGTCCTCGTTCAAAATCACGAGGTCCACGGCGAGGCCTTTCAAGCGCCAATAAGCTTGCGCCTGCACGATTTGCCGCACGAGGTCAACGCGGTCAACATTCGTGGCATACAGCAACAAAATCGGCAGGTCGCCGGAAATGCCAAAGCTCCAGAGACTGCGCTGGCCGCGTTGGTTGCGCGTCAGCACGCTCGGCAACGCTCGGCGTGCGGCCTGAGTGTAAATCAATGCGCTCGCAAGCCGGCCGTAAAGTTGCGCCTCAACTTCGGTCGTGTTCAAATGGCGCAACATGATCAGCCCATGCGTCCAGGCGAGTTCAAAACAACGATCGGCAATGGTTTGATCCTGGTATTTTTCGACGAGGCCGATGATTTCTTCACGCGTTGGCGCGATGCCGGAAACCAAGGTGACCGTGGCACTTTCTTTCGATTCCAGTCGGAAAGTGCGACGGATGGACGCAATGGGATCGAGCACCGAACCTTCACTGTTCGATAACGGCGCGGAATTTTTTAACGCAGCGGGCGCGGTCAAATTGCCGCCTCGCCCGATGAATTGCGCCCGGTCGGTTTCAAATGAAGCCGCGCCAATCTCATTGCCGTGAACCAAAAGCAAGTGACCAATCCACGGCAATTTTTCGTGCGACGCCCGTGGCCGGCGCGAAAAAAGCAGCGCCTTTTGTTGCGGCACGATTTGCGTTTGAATGAACAGATTGCTGAACGCCGGATGCGCCAGGTCCGCCGCCGCGGTGTTCAAAACAATTTCCGCGTAGCTGGTAACTTCGATGGTGCGCGGTTCGTCGGCATGATTTGTGAACGTGATGCGGCGGACTTCCACGTCGTTTTCCGGCGAAACCGCGATTTCGGTATGCGTGTCAATCTCGTGCAGGCGCGAGCGAAATTCCGCGCGGCCCTGGCTGAAAATCGCCTCGTAACCAGTCTTGGTTTCCAGGGTAGGCTGATGCGTGGGCGACCAGAACGCGCCGCTGTCCACGTCGCGCAGATAAAAAAATGTGCCCCAGCAATCACGCGTCGCATCCTCGCGCCAGCGCGTCAGCGCGGTGTCGTTCCAGCGGCTGTAACCGGCACCGGTGTTTGTGACCATCACATGATAATGGCCGTTGGAAAGCAGATGCACTTCCGGCGGACCAACATTGGGGTCAGTGAAAACGCGCATCGTGGCTTCCACTATCGGTGCGGATTCGCGTTCGCGGCTGGCTTCGAGTTCGTGCGGATACAGCACCGAAGTTTCGCGCGGCACGCGTTCGTGCAACAACAGTTCGGCGGCTTTGAACAATGGGTTGGCGTTGAACCGGCGCTGCATCGGACGATCCAGCAACGTGCAAGCCAGCGCCAACAAACTCATGCCTTGATGATGCGCCATGAACGAACGCACGATGGCGTGCGTCTGGCCGTTGGGCACGCGGGCCGCAGTATAATCCAGCGCCTCGTAAAAACCGAATTTGCCGGCGGCATTTTCGTGCCGCAACTCTTTCAGGTTTTTGCAGGCGGCTTCCGGCGCGACCATCAAGGCCATGACCGTCGCATAAGGAGCGATGACGATGTCATGCGCCAGACCGCGTTTGAAACCGAGACCCGGCACGCCAAAGGCGCGATATTGATAATTCGCATCGGTATCGCGCAAATTGTAGCCCGATTCGGAAATGCCCCACGGCACCTTGATTTGCTTGCCGTATTGAATTTGCCGCGCGACGGCGGATTTGCACGAGAGATCGAGCAACGTGTTTTCGTAAGTCGGCATCACCAGCATCGGCATGAGATATTCAAACATCGAACCGCTCCATGAAATCAGCGTCGGCTTGCCGCCGGCCGTGGTCAGCGAACGTCCCAGCCGGAACCAGTGGTTTTGCTCCACCTGACCCAAAGCGATGGCCACATAACTTCCCAGCCGCGCTTCGGAAGCCAGCAAGTCATAACAGCTCGTGTCGAGCCGGTGCAGGTTGACGTTGTAGCCGATGGAAAACAGTTCGCGCGCCGGATCATACAAAACGGTGAAATCCATGCGCGCCAGTTCATCGCAGCGTCGCGCCAGATTTTCCAAATCATTCAGCGCGGCCAGCGCCCTCCTTCCGGCGGCATCAAGCATGGGGCGCAAGTCGGACCTGAGCTTTTCCAATTCCGCTTTTTCGGGAGACGTGCGGGCGGCATCCAGCAGTTCATCCAGCTTGGCCAGCAAGGTGTCGGACTCATCGGCGAGCCGCCGCACACTCATCGGCGAGTTGAGCTGCTGCCAGAATTTTTCCAATTCCGACGCGGAGTCCGGCGGCAAAGGGCCCGCTGGTTGCAATTTCAGCCAGGGGAAGGTGTCTAAAGTTTCCTCCCGGTGTTCGCGGCAGCTTAGTTCAAAGACCTTGCGCCACGCTTCAAATTCGTGGTTCGGTTCAATTTTGGCGGAGGCTAATTTTGCCGCGGCTTCAATCGCCTGGTCGAGGATTTGAATGACTTCCGCCGGCGAACTTGGATTTTGCAGCAGCAGTTTTTCCAAGGCTTCAAAATTGCCCATGGCTCCGGGACCGCGGGTTTGATCCTTCCAAACGCCGAGCGTATCGCGCAGACCGGGGAAAATTCTGGCGGCGCTCCAGGCTTGATCCACCAGTTCGAGCAGGCCGGAATGCAGCGTCAGCAGCAGCCCGGCGAGGTTGCCGTTATCCACCGTGGAAACGTAAAGCGGGGCCATCGGCTTGAGCGTGCGCGTGTCATACCAGTTGTAAAAATGGCTGCGATATCGCTCCAGCTTTTCCACTGTCTCCAGCGTGCGATTGAGCCGCTCGGTCAAGCCGCGCAATGAAAGGTAGCCAAAATCATGCGCGGCCAGCGTGCTCAACAAGACGAGGCCGAGGTTGGTGGGCGAGGTGCGCATGGCGATGACGGGATTGGGATATTCCTGAAAATTATCCGGCGGCAACCAGTGTTCTTCGGCGGTGACAAAGGTTTCAAAAAAATACCACGTCCGGCGCGCCAGTTTGTGGAGTTTGTGAATTTGTTCCGTCGAAAATTCGACGCGCTTTTCCTCGATCGGCAGGCTGATCCACCAGGCAATCGCCGGTGACACCACCCACAAGGCGAGAAAACCGAAGATGACCCAGGAAGGCGGGTGGCCCAGGAAATAAAACAACACGGAGGCGGCCACGGCCAACAGCGGCGCGCTGCACATCGCGGCAAAAAAACTTTGCAGCGTGTTTCGGTCGTCACCTTCGGCATCACTGGAGGTCTGCCATTCCAGCAAATTGCGGTGCGAGAAAAGCAGCCGCCACCAGGTGCGCAGCACGGCATCCAGACTGATGCCGGCATCATAAGGCAGAAACGCGACGGTCAAAATGGTTTGCGCCGCCTGCCGGGCCAGCGTTTGCCCGACATTTCTGATGTGCAAGTAAAGCGGCAGGTCATTCGGTTTGCGCAGAAATTCCGTGACCACCGCCAGCAACGACGGCACCACGATGATGGACAGTATCAGCAACGCCCACGCGCCGGCGTTGACGGGGAACAGCAGCCAACCCGACAGGAGCAAGGCCACCAGCGCAAAGGGCACCAAGCTGCGGCGCAGGTTGTCGAAGATTTTCCAGCGTGACAATCCGGTCAGCGGATTTTGCACGCGGCGCACGTCCAGTCCGGGCAGGCGCGGCAGCAGCCACGCCGCGATCTGCCAGTCGCCGCGCATCCAGCGGTGCCGCCGCCGCGTGTCGGCGCTGTAACGCGAAGGAAATTCCTCAAAGAGCTGCACGTCGCTCACCAGCGCCGCCCGCGCGTAACTGCCTTCCAAAAGATCGTGGCTCAAGATGCGGTTCTCCGGAAATTTTCCGCCGACCGCGCGTTCGAACGCGTCCACATCGTAAATGCCTTTGCCGATGAATGAACCTTCGTGAAAAACGTCCTGATAAACATCCGATACGGTGCGCGTATAGGGATCAATTCCGGGATCGCCGGAAAACAATTTCACGAAGCGTGACCGGCTGGCGCTCGGCAGGCTGACGGCGACGCGCGGCTGCAAAATCGTGTAGCCCTCGACAATCAATCCTTTCTCACTGTCATAAATCGGACGGTTCAGCGGATGCGCCATCGTGGCGGCCAGTTGCCGGGCGGCATCGCGCGGGAGCTGCGTGTCGGTGTCGAGCGTGATGACATATGTGATGTGCGGCAGCGCCGCAAGGTCGCCGACAATCTGGGAAAAATGATCCGCGCCGCCGCCGCGCAGACAGTGGTTTAAATCCGACAGCTTGCCGCGTTTGCGTTCGTAGCCCATCCAGATTTTTTCCGCGACGTTCCAGCGGCGCGGCCGCTGGAAAAAATAAAAAATACAAGGCCGGTCGCTTTTGTATTTTTGGTTCAGCGCCTGAACGCCCTCGCTCGCGCGTTTTAATAATTCATCGTCGCCGGGTTCATGCTCCTTCGACGAATCGCGAAAATCCGTCAGCAGCGCAAAAAAAACCTGGTCATCGCAGTTGGCCAGATATCGCACTTCCAATGCTTCCAGCAGCGTCTCGACACCGCGCACGCTGGCAAGCAGGGTGGGCACCACCACCAGCGTCGCGTCCGCCGGTGGTATGCCTTTGGAAAAATCCAGCCGCGGCAAGGCCGCCGGTTGGACAAAAATCGTAATGAACCAATTCACCAGCGACACGGCCAGTTGGCTGAGACACAGCAGCGACAGCAATGCCACCAGGCAGAACATGCCGTCCGACATTCCCCACGCCGCCACTTGCTGGAACAGTGGAATGGTCGCGACCAGCGTCACGGCCAGAATGCCGCCGAGATAAAATGCGAGCGGAAATTTCCGGGCGATTCGCGGCAGCACACTGCGGATTGGAATTTGCATTTCGGCCGCCTGCTCCAAAACATTCACCCCTTTACCCGTCAAAAAAAAGCCGACATGCGCCAGCCGGTCGTCGGGCTGATCCGCATTTTTTTGCGCCAGCCCAATCGCCAGCGCCGCCACTTCCAATTCCGTTTTGCGGCTGAACCGGGCAATGCGCTCGACGGTGTGGCGGTAGGCATCGCGCGTGGCAAAATCCATCTGCGCATAAACTTTGGCCGGATCGGTGCGGAGAGTTTTTTCCACCACGCTCTGGCCTTCCACGAACTCCTGCCAGTCCAAAGTGTCGAGAAACCGGAGGCTGCAAATGGAATTGCCGACTGAAGCCTGGGTCGCCGCCTGGTATTGACTTTCACTTTGAACCAATTGTCCGACCGTCAGGCCATCCTCGGCCAGACGTTCCTCAATCCAGCCCGCCGCGAGTTTTACGGACGGCGATTTTTCCTGGATGCGGCGCAAAAACTCCGTGACGAATGCCTGGTTCAAGGACGGCTGGGATTGGGCCATTTCACCCACGACAACGATCAAATGGGACGGATGGTTTTCCGCCACCTGTAAAACTTTATCCGCCCAGTTTCCGGCCGCGTCGCGATCCTTACGTTCCACATTCATCTGGGCGGCCACGCGCCGCAAATTTTCGATCAGCGCGAGCCGGAGCATGATGGGAATCGCCCAAAGCTCTCCCAGTTTCAGCGGAACAATTTCCTGATACCCGACCACGAAGCTGGTCAGGTGCGAGGCGTCAATCCGTCCGTCCGTGTGGGAAACAATTTCCAGCGCGATTTCATAAACGCGCGGAAAATGGATCCACCGGCCATTGAGCAATTGGGGCAGTTCGCGGTTGAAGCCGCGCGGAAGATGGCGTTGCGCGGTGCGGATCTGCTCCTCGAGCAGATGGAAATTATCCAGCAACCATTCGGCCGCCGGGGTGATGTGGCGCGTTTTCTCGACCTGCAACGTGTGCTCATTGTAATCGCGCAGAATTTTTTCATTCGACGCCAGTCGCGGCAGCAGCAGGTTCGGCCCGCAGCCGCTTTCCACACGCCGATTCTGCGCGAGGTTGCGCGCCGACTGCTTGAGCAAATCAATGCTCAATAATTCGCCGCGCAACGGCTGTTCGTCCGTCAAAACCGGCGCTGCTTCGTTTTGCCGTGGTCGTCGAAATAGAAATTTTTCCAGATTCCGCATAGGTTGTGCGATGCTCCTGCGATGGAACTGGCGGTGCAGCCCATATTTAGGACTTGAAAGAATCGCCTTGATTGGCGCGCCGGACAATGGGGTGAAGACCCCATAGCTTCTGGAAAGCATGCTGGATTAATTTCAAATTGTGATCACTCCAAAATCATGCAAATTGGAGAGCCGGTCTCCTTTAACCATTCAATTCCACCCGCATTTCTTTTTCCAATCAGAAGTTCATGAAGCCTAACTTTGACGGCGTTGATTTGGCCGGGCGCGGCCGCCCTTGTAATCATTGAACTGGCAGATTCGTTTTAGGGACAGAGCTCTCAACCCGATTGGCAACCGGAAGCTGGAGGGAGACGTTTCAGGAACCTGCTGATGATCGTCCGGTAAAACTGGCGACGTTCCGGCCCGCGCAATTCCCATGCCCGGAACCTTGCGGTCCATAGTTTGGGTGGGCGGCCGCGATGGAAACCGCAGTTACCAACCACGCTTGGGACTTGATAAGTCCTGGCTGCAAGCAGAGCGGACTGGAGATCTAAGCGGTGAATACAGTGTCATTGACAGGAGAAACTTAGTCCGGACCCGCGATGCGGACTGATGCGGGCGGCTTTGGTCTGGGGAGGTCCATAAACATTCTCCAAGCTTTGTCTAAATCCCCGGTCTCGAGGGCCAGCAGCGCGTCGGCCTTGACCTTTTCGTTTCCATTTGGCGGGAGGTATCGCCTCCACTTTTCCAGCAAGTATTTGTAGTCGGTGACCGTCACACAAAGTTGGCCCGCCACCTGGGTTGCGTCCATTGGCGGTTGATTGGTGCGCCCAACTAGCAGGTTGTTTATAATACCAACCGGAACATCAAACTGGCGGCTTAGCGTTTCTTTTTGCGTTTGGGTCAGTTGGTCCAGCCGGCTGGCATCAATCTCTACTTTGCCATCAATCTCCAGCGTTGTCATGTTCGTTACCGTGATGACCGGCAAAGCGAGGTGTCTCGCAAAAAATTGATAACTGGGGTGCCGTCGCCCTTGCGCCACCAGCGGCAAGAGAGAAAGCGCCTGGTCTGGCACGGTCTGGCTGCCAATGGCTCTGGTCACGACGGTTTGGCCGGCAACCTCGGGGACCATAGGTGGCGTAAAAATTATCAAGGTGGCGATAACGAGGGCAGTGGGCGCCTGCAAGCTGAAAGCGGTTAGTGCCGATGGGCAACGCGCGACTGACGCAGCCGGATCTGTAAATGAAGAATAGCTGTTGCGGGTAAGGAAATTTGAAAGCAAGCCGGAAATCTGGTGAAAGCCAGGAGTATTCATTTGGTTATAATGCTGAATAATTCCGGACATTTTTAGTGATGGATGGCGATTGGCCGGTTCACAACGAAGAAAATCGCCGCAGTTAGCAGGGCGCAGATCACCACCGAAATTCTGGTAAAAAACCGGATCTGCTTTTGATGGGCTGATAAAACTGGTTTTCTTCGATGCGCGTGGCGGTATCGCATAAGGCCCAATATGGCGGAACCTAGCACCTTTGCCATTAGGTGTTCACCCCATGAAGATTTTCCATTCCTGAGCGGAGTTGCGGACAACAAACCCGTCGCAAATGAGATACTGACATGGGATGGTCAATTCACTCCTTCCGTTTCCCGTCCCCGCAAAGAACTGTTCTACGCTTATCATTGAGCCACAGTAAAAATACTCTGAATTGGCGCTGGCCGCCGGCTAAAATATTCCTGCATAAAATGAATTCAGCAAATCAATGCGCTGCTTGCCGTCGCGGATTTTTGGCGGTGAGTTCGCGGCGTTGGGAGCAGCTCGTTTGAATTCTAGCTTTGCCAACGGTCGGTGAGCGGTGATAAAATCGGCGATGCTTTCACGGGTTTGTTCAGCCGCCGTCAACGGCATTGACGCCTTCGCCGTCGAAGTCGAGGTCAACTGCGGTTTCGGTGAAACCGTCGTCGTGGTGGTGGGCCTGCCGGACACGGCGGTCAAGGAATCCAAGGACCGCGTTTCGACGGCGCTCACCAATTCTGGATATAAATTTCCGCTGGGCCGGACGACCATCAATCTCGCCCCGGCCGACGTGAAAAAGGAAGGACCGAGTTTTGACCTGCCCATCGCGCTCGGCATATTGGCGGCGAGCGAACAACTGGAGACCGATCAGTTGGACAATTTCATCGTGGTGGGCGAACTGGCGCTCACCGGCGCGATCCGCAGTTGCAAAGGTGTTTTACCCATCGCCCTTCGCGCCCAAGCGGAAGGCAAGGTCGGCGTGCTCGTTCCGGCTGAAAACGCGGCGGAGGCCGCCGTCGTCGCCGGCTTGCAAGTCATCCCGGTGCAAAACCTGCGCGAGGCGGCGCAGTTTTTGGAAGGCGAGATTAAAATCGCGCCGACGAAAGTGGATCTGGCACAAATTTTCGACCAGCCCCAGCCGGACGATTTTGATTTTGCCGACGTGAAAGGCCAGGAATCCGTGAAACGCGCCTTGGAAATCGCGGCGGCGGGCTCTCACAATCTGCTGCTGGTCGGCCCGCCGGGCACCGGCAAATCCATGCTCGCGAAACGCATTCCGTCCATCCTGCCGCCGCTGACGCTGGCGGAAGCACTGGAGACGACGCAGATCCACAGCATTGTCGGCCTGCTGAAAGCCGGGCAGGCGCTCGTGACGCAGCGGCCGTTCCGCGCGCCGCACCACACGGCGAGCGACGCCGGGTTGCTCGGCGGCAACATCAATCCCACGCCCGGCGAAATTTCCATCGCGCACCACGGCGTGCTGTTTCTCGACGAATTGCCGGAGTTCAAGCGGAGCGTTTTGGAAACGATGCGCCAGCCGTTGGAAGAAGGCACGGTGACGATTTTGCGCGCGGCGGGAACCATGACATTTCCGTCGCAATTCATGCTGGTGGCGGCGATGAACCCGAC
>CAJAQO010000235.1 GCA_903944085.1 uncultured Verrucomicrobia subdivision 3 bacterium | reverse complement strand
CGCGCGCGAAGGCGGCAAATATCCCGACGCCTGGCATTTTAATCACATGGACGATCCGCGCGCCACGTCGCCCGGCTCCATCATGCCGCGCTACTCGTGGTTGCTGACGCAAACACTCGACACGACTTCGCTGCCGTCGCGGCTCGCGGCGCTACGCCGGGTCGGCGTGCCGTATCCCGCCGGTTATGAAAACGGCCCCGCGCAAAAAGATTTGCAGGCGCAGGCGGAAAAAGTCGTCGCCAACCTGAAGCTGGGTTCGGTCAAAGCGGATTCGGACAAGGAAATTATCGCCCTCATCGCGTATCTGCAACGGCTCGGCACCGACATTAAATCCGCGCCCGTCACCACCGCCGCCAAATAATCAACCGAGAAAAATTATGGAACAAAAAATCTTATCCGGCCTGGACGGCGTGAGCATCTATGGAATCATTTCCATTCTCATCTTTTTCGCCTTCTTCACCGTCACGCTCCTCTGGGCGTTCGGCCTGAAGAAAAATTACCTGCACCACATGGAGGAGCTGCCGCTCGACGGCGGTGAGAGCAATTCAACCGAAAAAATTCAATCTTAAAATTATGAGCAACGATCCCAAAGAACCTTTGCTGCTCGACCACAATTACGACGGCATTCAAGAACTGGACAACAACCTGCCGCGTTGGTGGGTGTGGCTGTTTTACATCACCATCATTTTTTCGGCGGTGTATCTCGTTTATTACCACGTCACCCGCACCGGCGATTTGTCGGCGGCGGAATATGACCAGGAAATGAAGGCCGGCCAGGAAATCAAATCCGCCGCGATGGGCAAATTCGAATCCTCCATCCCGGCGCTCACGCCGTCCACCGACGCCGCAGTGCTGGACAGCGGACGCCAGACCTACGCCAAGTTCTGTGCGCCATGCCACCGCGTGGACGGCGGCGGACTCGTCGGCCCGAACCTGACGGACGATTACTGGATCCATGGCAGCAACTATGTTGACACCGTGAAAGTCATCTGGGACGGCGTGCCCGCCAAAGGCATGATCACCTGGAAGACGGTGCTCAAGCCGGATGAAATTCAGTCCGTGGCCAGCTACATTTACACCTTGCGCGGCGCGAAGCTCGCCACGCCCGGCAAGCCGCCGGAAAATCAAACGCCGGTCAAGACCGGGCCGAGCGCGTTTGAGTGAGTGAATGATAATTGAAAAGCCCTCACCCTGACCCTCTCCCATCCAATGGGAGAAGGAACAGCCGCTGGCTAGTTTCGGTTTTATGAATGTGTTCAACCAGCTTCCACTTTGGTTTCGACCGTAAGCAGGGAACATTTCTCCCTCTCCCGTTGGCCGGGAGAGGGCCGGGGTAACCTTGACCCGTGTGGAAACACTCACACCACCATCAGCGCGGTGGACGGGCTCCAGTCGCTGGTGCCGGCGGTGCCCACCGCATTGGCCTGAACCAGGCAAACCTGTCCGGGCGGCAGGCCGGGAAAGGTTACATAGGAGGTCGAGGTTTCGATTTCCTGCACCACCACCGTGGGGGCGGAGGCGAGCATCACCTGCCAGTTGTAGGTGAGCGCGCCATAAATGGGCGGCACGCTGGCATCCAGTTCGCCGCTGTGGGTGCCCAGCGTGAGCGCGGGCGCGGCCGGCGCGGGCAGTTCGCCCATGGGATAACGCTCCGGTT
>CAJAQO010000234.1 GCA_903944085.1 uncultured Verrucomicrobia subdivision 3 bacterium | reverse complement strand
CTTCATGTTCGCATTGAAGGCATTGATGACCCAGTCGCGATACGTCCACATCTCGCGGAAATTATCAAAATGAATCCCGTGCGTGTCGCCGTAACGCGCCGCGTCGAGCCAGTAGCGCGCCCGATGCTCGCCCCATTGCGGTGAAGCCAACAGGCGATTCACCACTTTTTCATACGCGTCTGGAGAGTTGTCATTTACGAACGCCTCGACTTCATCCGGCGTGGGCGGCAAGCCAATCAAATCCAGGCTGACGCGGCGGATCAAAGTCCGCTTGTCCGCCTCGGAATTGGTCTTGAGTTTTTCCGATTCCAATCGCGCGAGAACAAAATCATCAATCGGATTCTGAATCCACTTTTGATTTTTAACCGCCGGCAAGGGAGCTTTCACCGGCGCGATGAAAGACCAATGCGGCTGATACTTCGCGCCGGCGGCGATCCACTTTTTTAGCAATTCTTTCTGCTCCGGCTTCAAAACCTTGTTCACCTTGGCGGGCGGCATCTGGTCGTCGTCCGCTGCAAAAATCCGGCGCACCAGCTCGCTCTTCCCCGGCTGGCCCGGAACAATGGCGAAGCTGCCATTTTCCAGTTTGTTCGTCGCGTCCGTGAAACGGTCCAGCCGTAAATCCGCCTTGCGCGCCGCCGAGTCCGTGCCGTGGCACGCGAAACAGTTTTCGGACAGGATCGGCCGCACCTCGCGGTTGTATTCGACGCTGAAACTTTTCGATGCCGCGCCCGCCGGCGCGGCCAGCAGGACGGCGGCGGCGAAACCGGCGGTTTGCTTGAATGACCTGATCAAATTCATTGCGTCAGTTTTGCTTATCAAAAATTGCCAAAAAAAATTATTCTTCGCTTCCGCCTCAATATTGAGAAAAGACGGAAACGCGTTCCGTTTGGTTTCATTCCAAAACGAACGGCGCGGCGCGGGGTTGTCGGCGGGAGCGTCGTCCAACCGCCGCCGGCTGTCAAGTTCGTTGCGCAGCCGCGATCATCCGGTTTGAGTTTCCGCCCTGTCGGCGGTTTCGCGCGCTCTGGGGTTGCGGTAAATTTTCCTGCGGGTATCATGCCATTGTTACGACATGACCATTTTGCATTACATCCTCATCGCGTTGGAAGTCATCCTGATTTTCAACCTCATTATCGGCGTCCATGAACTGGGGCATTTTCTCGCGGCGCGCTGGTGCGGGCTGAAGGTGGAACGTTTCGCCATCTGGTTCGGCAAGCCGATCTGGAAAAAGAAAGTCGGCGGGGTCGAATACGCGCTCGGCACGATTCCCTTCGGCGGCTACGTCTCGCTGCCGCAAATGGCCACGATGGAAATGATTGAAGGCAAGAGCGGAAAGCTGGAAGAAAAAGTGGTGGAGCCTTTCGCGGAACGCGTAGGAGGTGAAAAGGGTGAAGCTCAAGCCGCCTTGGAAACTTTGCCGAACGTGTCGCCGTTCGATAAAATCATCGTGGCGTTCGCCGGTCCGTTGTTCAGCTTTCTGCTGGCGATCGGTTTCGCGGTGGTGGTCTGGAGCGTCGGCAAACCCTCAATTGATGCGGACAATACGACGACCGTTGGCTGGGTCGAGCCAAAGGATGCGAATGGAAATCCCGGGCCGGCGTGGCAGGCGGGTTTGCGTCCGGGCGACACGATTTTGGAAGTGGACGGCCAACCCGTGCATCATTTTTCACCGACTTCAGCGGACAGCGTGACGTGGCGCATCGTCACCAGCACCGGCACCAACATCGCCATCAAATACGTCCGCGACGGCGAGGAAGCCACGGTTTACGCCGTGCCGTTCCATCTCAAAACGGGTTGGGCGGAACGCAAATCGCTGCGGAAAATTCTCATCGCGTCCGCGAGCAAGGCGACGATTTATGAAATCGCCACGAACAGCCCCGCAGCGCGGGCGGGCTTGCAGCCAGGCGATGAAGTGGTGGCCCTGAACGGCGAGAAAATTTACAGCCCCGACGCGGTGGATTATGCCCAGCAGGCCATGAGCAACACCATCGTGAAACCGCTCACGCTCACCGTGCGGCGCGGCGGCGAACAGTTTGACCGCACTTTGCTCCCGGTGAAACCGCTCCAGCCGACCAACGCGTTTCCGCTCGTCGGCATCATGTCCTGGCAGGGCGACACCAACATCACGCTCGTGCATCCGAGTCCGCTCGACCAGGTTTCCGCCAGCGCGATGCAGATTTTCAACACCTTCGGCGCGCTGTTCTCCAAAAGTGAAATCGGCGTGCAGCAGCTGGGCGGCGCGGTGATGATTTTACGCGTCTATAGCAACCTGTTTCAGGACGAGGACGGCTGGCGGCGCGTGCTCTGGTTCAGCGTGATTCTTAACGTGAATCTCGCGCTGCTCAACCTGCTGCCGCTGCCGGTGCTGGACGGCGGCCACATCACGCTGTCGCTCATCGAAGCCGTCCGCCGCCGGCCCGTGAGCGGGAAAATTCTGGAGAAAATCCAGTCGGGCTTTGCCGCGCTGCTCATCGTCTTCATGCTTTACATCGCGTTCTTCGACACCGGTGACTGGCTGCGCAGCGCCCGCGCCGACCGCGAACAGCCCGTGGTGTTTGCCCCCGCAAAATAATTGGTGGAATAAATCTTTTATGCGCTACTGCGAATCTCCGTATTTTTATCATCGCCGCCCGACGCGCGAAATTATCATCGGCGATCCGGCGAACGGCGGCGTGGTGATCGGCGGCAATCATCCGGTCGTCAAGCAATCCATGATCACCTGCGACACGATGGACACCGCGCTGTCCGTGAAGCAGACGCTTGAGCTCGTCGCGGTCGGCTGTCAGATCGTGCGCATCACCGCGCCGACGGTGAAGGACGCGGCGAATTTGCAGCACATCGTCGCCGAACTGCGCGCGCAAAAATGTTTTGTGCCGATTGTCGCCGACATCCATTTCAAGCCCGAAGCCGCGATGGAAGCCGTGAAATGGGTGGAAGTCGTCCGCGTGAATCCCGGCAACTACGCCGACTCGAAGAAATTCGCCATCAAGGAATACAACGACGACCAATATTCCGCCGAGTTGAAGCGCATCGAGGAAAAATTCACGCCGCTCGTGCTGGAAGCAAAAAAATTAAAGCGCTGCATCCGCATCGGCACCAACCACGGCTCGCTGTCCGACCGCATTATGAACCGGTTTGGCGACACGCCGCTGGGCATGATTGAGAGCGCCTTGGAATTCGCGCACATCTGCCGCAAGCACGACTTCCACAATTTCAAGTTCTCGATGAAATCGTCCAATCCCAAGGTGATGATTGAATGTTATCGGCTCTTGGTGGCGCGGTTAAATGAGTTGGACGAGAAGGAATTCAATCGGCAATCGGCAATCGGCAATCCGCAATCGTGGCATTATCCAATTCACCTCGGCGTCACCGAAGCCGGCGAAGGCGAAGACGGCCGCATCAAATCCGCCATCGGCATCGGCTCGCTGTTGTGCGACGGACTCGGCGACACAATCCGCGTTTCGCTCACCGAGGATTCGCCGCATGAAATCCCGGTATGCCGCGATTTGCTGGAGCTGGTGCCAAAGCTGACCAATTCCGAATTCCGAATTCCGAATTCCGAATTTTTCTTTGATCCGTTTCATTTCGAGAAACGTCCGACGCCGGAAATCGAGCTGAACGAAAACATCAAGTGCGGCGGCGAACAACTGATCCGGGTCGTGGTAACGCGCGCCACGTTCGACAAAGTCGCCCCGAAAATCCGTCCGAAAGATGACGTGCGGCCGGAAGCGGTTTACGAAGACCTGAATGTTTTTGAAATAGACCCGACGCAGGATTTTGAAATCAACTGCGAGACGCAGCTGGTCACGGTGAAAGACGGCGTGAGCCTGCCGGCCATCACCGCATTTCGTTTGCTCGCGGCAAAATTAAAACAGCTCGGCCGCAACAACCCGATTTTGCTGAAAGACTGCATCAATTTTGAACCCGTTCCGCTCGCGCCAAACATCGCTTTGCTCCAGGCCGGCGTGGTCATCGGCGCGCTGCTGGCGGATGGCATTGGTGACGCGATTCTCGTGCGCGGCGAAAGCGGCGCCGGACTGTCGCTGCGGCTGGCTTACAATATTTTGCAGGCGGCCGGATGTCGCAGTTTCAAGACCGATTACGTCGCGTGCCCGAGCTGCGGGCGGACGCTGTTTAATTTGCAGACCGTCACCGCGCGCATCAAGGCGCGCACGGAGCATCTCAAGGGCGTGAAGATCGCCATCATGGGCTGCATTGTGAACGGCCCCGGCGAAATGGCCGACGCGGATTTCGGCTACGTCGGCGGCGCGCCGAACAAGATCAATCTCTACGTCGGCAAGCAGGCCATCAAGTTCAACATCCCCGAAGCCGAGGCCGTCGAGCGCCTCGTGGACCTCATCAAGGAACACGGCAAATGGGTGGAGCCGGAAATGGTGAATGCAAATTGAACAGTGAATTCCTTCCGTTCAGCGACCGCAAAGGTTGCTGAACGGAGCCGCAATCTATTTTCATCTCCAGCCGGCAAACGTGCCGCACTGCTGGCAACTGAATAATTCGGCTCTGTTTTTCGCAACTTTCCGGCGGACATTGCCGTCCTAGTTGGGGTGGAAAACATGCTTCAGCATCGCCGCGCGGGCGTCCGGCCCGTTGCTCAAAACGCCGCCCGGGGTTTCACGCTGATTGAACTGCTGGTGGTCATCGCCATCATCGCCATTTTGGCGGCGATGCTGCTGCCGGCTTTGAGCGCGGCCAAGGCGAAGGCGCAGCAAATCCGCTGCGTCAGCAACTTCAAGCAACTGGCGCTGGGCTGGTGCATGTATAAAGAAGACAACAATGGCCGGCTGGTGGTGGATGATCCGTGGGGCGGCACGAATTTTCCCAGCTGGGTGTATGGCAACATGGCGAATCCGACGGAAGCGACCAATCTCACTTTGATTCAGCGCGGACTGCTGTTTCCCTTTGTGCCGAACGCCGGCGTGTATCGCTGCCCGTCGGACCCGACGGTGAATGTCCGCAGCTACAGCATGCAGCCGCTGCTGGCGTGTTACATGGACGGCCAGCCGTATGACGGGCAGGCGGGCGCGGGAACTCCAGGCTTTCCGCCGGTGTATGCGGACAAGCAGATGCTCAAGCTGCCGCCCGCGCTGACGCTGGTATTTGTGGATGAAAGCCCGGTGAGCCTCAACGACGGCTATTTTTTTATTCCGGCCGCCGGCAGTTCCTGGACGGATATTCCGACCGCGCGGCATTCGCGCGGCTGCAATTTTTCATTCGGCGATGGCCATGCTGAACACTGGCGCTGGCAGGACGCCCGCACGTTGACACTGACGCCGGGTGCCAGCACGCCGAATAATCCGGATTTGCAGCGGATGCAGGCGGCCATTGCGGCACCGTGATGGCCGGCGGATGATTTTCGGCGGGATTCTTTTAAAGCGCGGGAAAAACCGTTGCGGATGATTTGGGCGGCTTCCAGCCAAAACTCCGGCCAATAAATCTTGCCTTTGGCGGTGGCTTTCCTAAACTGTCCGACCGTTTTTCTAATTATGCACGTGAATTGTTTCAGTGGAATTGTGGCGATGGCCGCACCGCCCGCCAATGGCCAGCCCGCTCAGGCGCAAAATCCGTTGATTGCGTTTGCGCCGATGATTTTGCTCGTCGTGGTGTTCTATTTCATCCTCATCCGCCCGCAGCAGCAGCGGGCCAAGGCGCAGGCAAAACTGCTCTCCGGACTCAAGGCCGGGGACAAGGTGGTGACTGCCGCCGGCATCGTGGGCGTCGTGCTTTCGGTCAAGGACAAGACGGTTTCGCTCCGCTCCGCCGACGCCAAATTTGAAGTCACCAAGGCCTCCGTCACCGAAATCATCGCCGACGACGCCAGCAACCCGACCGCCTCCTGATTTGCCATGAATAAGAACAACAACTTGGGCCGTTTCATCCTCGTCCTCGTCATCATCGCCTGGGCCGCGCTGTCGGTTTATCCGCCAAAATCGCGCAACTTGGTGGATGAATTTTCCCGCCGCGCGCAAACCAAGGACGCGGCGTTCACGAACATTCTGACGCAGGTCGCCACCTTGCAGAAAGCCGGGACAAACAATGAATTTGCGGCGCTGCAAATCGCCACCGGCACGAACGATCTCCAGAAATATTTCCCGTTCATTGTCGGCGCGAACAACCAGATTCATCCGACGACCTATATTTTGAACCGGCTCCAGCGCGAGGCGGCGGGCAAGATCAAACTCGGCCTCGACTTGCAGGGCGGCACCTCGTTCCTCGTCGAGATGGACACGAATGTTTTGTTCGCGGCGGATACGAACGGCGTCCAGCAGCAGCCGCGTGCGGATTTGACCAGCGCGGCGTTGTCACAGGCTGTCGAAGTGCTGCGCAAGCGCATTGACAAGTTTGGCGTGGCCGAGCCGGTCATCCAATCCGCCGGCGGCAACCGTATTTTGATCCAGTTGCCCGGCCTGTCGCAGTCGGACAAGGACAGCGCGAAGGCCACGATTCAAAAGACCGCGTATCTTGAATTCCGCTTGGTGCATGAAAACAGCGACGAAATCATTCACAACGGTGATCCGATTCCGCCGGGCTACGAATTGATGAAGCACGTCGAAACGTTGAAAAACAACCAGACGCGGCTGGAACAATTTGTCGTGAAAAAGAAGGCGGAGAACGGACTGGCTGGCGACATCATCAAAACCGCCGGCGTCGTGCGCGGCAATTTGGGCGAACCGCAGATTGATTTCACGCTGACGCCGGATGGCGCGAAACGCTTCGGCGACACCACGCGCGAAAACATCAACCACAAGCTCGCCATCGTTTTGGACGGCGAACTTTATTCCGCGCCGAACATCCAAAGCGCGATTGAAACCGGCAACGGCCAGATCACCGGCAGCTACACCATCGAGACCGCGATGGAACTCGCGAACGTTTTGCAGAATCCGCTCAAGGCACCGTTGCACATTGTCTATACCAGCGATGTCGGCGCAACGCTCGGCAAAGACTCCATCGCCAGCGGCATCAAGGCCTCCATCGCCGGCGTCGGTTTTGTTTCCTTGTTCATGCTGTGTTACTACTTCTGGGCCGGTCTCGCGGCGAACGTCGCGCTCGTCACCAACATCATCATCCTGCTCGGCGTGATGTGTTCGATCGGAACCACGTTCACTTTGCCCGGCATCGCGGGCGCGGTGCTGACCGTCGGCATGGCGGTGGACGCGAACGTGCTGATTTACGAACGCATCCGCGAAGAACTCGCGAAAGGCAAATCCTTGCGCGGTGCGATTGATGCCGGCTATGCCCGCGCGTTCGGCACGATTTTCGACTCGCACGTCACGACGCTGATTTCGTCCATCATTTTGATCTGGCAGGGCACTGGCGAGATTCAGGGCTTCGGTGTCACGCTGACCATCGGCGTGGCGGCGAGCTTGTTCACCGCGCTGGTGGTGACGCGGCTGATCTTCAATTTTCTCATAGACCGGAATCTCCTCAAGTCCATGCCGATGCTCCATCTCATCAAGAGTTCCAAGGTGAATTTCATGGGCATCGCCAAGCCGCTGTTCATCGTCACGTGGCTGTTTGTGATCGTGTCCCTCGGCTTCGGTATCACGCGCGGTCAAAAATTGTTTGGCGTGGACTTTCTCGGCGGCGACAGCACGCGCTTCAGCTTCACTCAGAAACTGGATGAAAAAGAAATCCGCGCCGTCCTCACGCCCATCGGCGAAAAGGATGCGCAAATCCAATATCAAAAAGGTGAAACCACGGAAACGCTGCGCGTGACCACGCAAAGCGGCTCGGCGGACAAAGTCACGGCGCTGCTCAAGGAAAAATTCCCGCAGGCGAATTATGCCGTCGTTGAACGCCAGGAAGTCGGCGCCACGCTCGGCAAAGAAATCCAGCAGTCGGCCATCATCGCCTCGCTGATGGCGATGTTCGGCATCCTCGTCTATGTCGCGTTCCGCTACGAATTTTCCTTCGCCGTGGCTGCGGTCATCGCCGTGCTGCACGACGTGTTGTTCGCCATCGGCACCTATTGCATCGCGAACGCCGTTTCCGGCCGGCAGTTCAACGCCACGGTCGTCGCGGCGGTGCTGACCATCATCGGCTTCTCCATCAACGACAAGATCGTCATCTTCGACCGTATCCGCGAAGACCTGAAGCTCGGCGTGCGCGGCTCGTTCCGCGAGATCATCAACCAGGCGCTGAACCAGACCTTGAGCCGAACCATCATCACCAGCGGCACAGTGCTGATCGCCACGGCGTCGCTTTATTATTTCGGCGGCGGCGTTATCAACGACTTCGCATTCACCTTCCTGGTGGGCATCGTGGTCGGCACCTATTCGTCCATCTACATCGCCAGCGTGATCGTGCTGTGGTGGCACAAAGGCGAGCGCCCGAACATCGGCACTTCGCAGGTGACCGTGCAAAACGCGCCCACGGCGAAAGTGTAATTTGGTTTCATAATCGTAATCCAAATCGTAATCTTAATTCCGTTGGCTTGGCGAAGCGAAACGGATTAAGATTATGATAACGATTAAGATCAAGCACGGAATCGCGCGGGCCGCTTAAACATGCTGGCCCTGATTCAAATCACCCCCTGGCACTGGGCGGGTTTCATCCTGTTCGTTTTCCTCTGCATCGCAGTGGACATGGGTGCGTTCAGCCGCCGGCCCCGCGCCGTCACGTTTCGCGAGGCGCTGTTGTGGAGCGCCATCTGGTTCACGCTGGCGATGCTGTTCGCCGGCCTGCTGGTTCACGTTCGCGGACGCGAGGAGGCCACGGAATTTGTCACCGGCTACCTGATTGAACTTTCGCTATCACTCGACAACATCCTCGTCATCGCCTTGATTTTCGCCGCGTTCCAGGTGCCGTCGGAATTCCAGCGCCGCGTGCTGGTCTGGGGCATTCTCGGCGCGCTCATCATGCGCGGCGCGATGATCGGTGTCGGTGCCGCGCTCGTCCAAAATTTCAGTTGGGTGCTCTACCTTTTCGGCGTCTTCCTCGTCGGCACCGGCGCGAAAATGCTGTTCGCCCGGCAGGGAGCCGTGGAGCCGGAAAAAAATCCGGTCATCCGCTTTGCGCGAAAACTGTTTCCGATTTCGCCCGCGCTGGACGGTCAGAAATTCCTGACCCGCGTCAACGGCGCGCTCGCACTCACGCCGCTCGCGCTGGTGCTGCTGCTGGTGGAGACCACCGACTTGATTTTCGCCGTGGATTCTGTGCCCGCCGTTTTCGCCGTCACGCAAAAAGCGTTCATCGTTTTCACCTCGAACGTGTTTGCCATCCTTGGGCTGCGCTCGCTGTATTTTCTCCTCGCCGGTGCCATTGGCCGGTTCCGCTATCTCAAAGCCGGCCTGTCCCTCGTGCTGGTTTTTGTCGGCGCGAAAATGCTGCTCGACCCGCACGACCACGCACCGCAATGGTTTCAAACCAAAATTCCGACCACCATCTCGCTGCTCGTCATCGCGGCAATTCTGGCCATCGCCATCGCGCTATCCATCACCGCCGCGCGGCGGGAGAAAAAACTGCCACCGATAAACACAGATGCACACAGATAAAAACTTTTCCATCTGTGTTTATCTGTGGTCATCTGGGGCCAAACAAAAATGAAATTCCGCTGGACGATTGCCCCGCCGCAGCCGCTGTTGGCCGAAACGCTTGCGTCATCGCTCAAAATTTCCCCGCTGCTCGCACAGTGCCTGCTCAATCGCGGCTTGAGCGAGTTGCCGGCGATTGAAAAATTTCTCGCCCCGCGCCTCAAGCATCTTGCCGACCCGTTTCTGCTGCCGAACATGAAGGCGGCGGTTGACCGGTTGTTGCTCGCACACGAACGCGGCGAACCGCTCGTCATCTTTGGCGATTATGACGTGGACGGCGTGACTTCGACGACGCTGCTGCTGGAAGTGTTGCGCCAGCTCGGCTGGTCGGCGGACGCCTATTTGCCGAGCCGCATGGACGAAGGCTACGGCTTGAGCCGCGACGGCGTGGACAACTGCCTGAAAAAATTTCCGGTGAAACTGCTGCTCGCCGTGGACTGCGGTTCGACCGCCGTCGAAACGATTGCCTGGCTGCGCGAACGCGGCGTGGAAGTCATCGTGCTGGATCACCATCAGGTTTCGTCGCCCGCGCCGGCCGCAGTGGCGCTGGTGAATCCGCAACTTTCAACTTCCAACCTTCAACCTTCAACTGCGTTCACCGAACTTTGCTCCGCCGGCCTCGCGTTCAAACTTGCGCATGCCTTGCTCAAACGCGGGCGTGAAACCGGCTTGCCCGGCGCGGCGGAGTTCGATTTGAAACCACTGTTGGATTTGGTCGCGCTCGGCACGATCGCGGATCTCGTCCCGCTCACCGGCGAAAACCGGATTCTCGTCACGGCGGGTCTGGGAAAATTGAACACGACGAAGCGTCCGGGAATAATGGCGCTGAAGGAAGTTGCGCAGTCGCCGGCAAAAATCGGCGTGGTGGATGTCGGGTTTCAACTTGCGCCCCGGCTCAACGCTTCGGGCCGGCTTGAAACGGCGGAGGAATCGCTGCATTTGCTGCTCGCGGAAAATTTGGAGGAGGCGCTGCCGCTGGCGCAAAATCTCGACGCGCGCAACCGCGAGCGCCAGCAAATTGAAAAGTCCATCGTCGAGCAGGTCACCGGCGTGGTGCGGTCAAAGTTTGATGCGCAAAAAGATTTCGTCATCGTCGAAGGGCAGTTGCTCTGGCACATCGGCGTGGTCGGCATCGTGGCGTCGCGCGTGCTGCAGGAATTTTACCGCCCGACGATCATTCTCGGCGGCGATGCCGGCGAATGGCGCGGCTCCGGCCGCAGCATCGCGGGTTTTGACCTCGCGGCCGCGCTGCGCGAATGCGCTGACTTGCTCGTGAAACACGGCGGCCACGCGATGGCGGCGGGCCTGACCATCGCGCCAGACAAAATTGATTTGTTCCGCCAGCGGCTGAACGACCTCGCGCGGCGCAGTTTGAAGCCGGAGGATTTCCAGCCGCCGCTGCGTTTGGATGCGGAAGTGCAATTAGATGAAATCAGCCTGAATACACTGGCGGAACTGGATAAATTAAAACCAACCGGGCAGGGGAATCCGGCGCTGCAATTTTGCGCGCGGAATCTCATGCACAAAAAACCGTTGCAGCGGATGGGCGCAAAAAAACAGCACGTCAAAATGTGGGTGTCGGATGGCGCAGTGACGCACGAGGCGGTGTGGTGGAACGCCGGCGACGGTTCGCTGCCGGCCGGAAAATTTGATCTGGCGTTCGGCCCTTCGCTGAAAGAATTCAACGGCCGGACGACGGTGCAGTTGAAAGTGTTGGACTGGCGCG
>CAJAQO010000233.1 GCA_903944085.1 uncultured Verrucomicrobia subdivision 3 bacterium | reverse complement strand
CGCTTCGCCAATGTCGGCGCGCATCGCAGCCGCCTTCTATCTCCCGCGCTTCAATCCGCCCGCGAACATCTCGCCCGCCGAAATGGATGCGGGCATGGATGCCGGCAATTACACCTTCGTGCTGGATATTCCGCCGGATTTTCAACGTGACGTGCTGGCCGGCCGTTCGCCGGCCATTCAACTGAATGTTGACGCCACCCGCATGACGCAGGCTTTCGTGGGCAGCGAATATATCCAGCAAATCGCCTTGGGCGAGGTCAACGATTTTGTCCTGCGTTACCGCAGCAGCGCACCTCCGCCGGTGGATCTGAATTTGCGCGCACGCTACAATCCGAATCTGGAACAGTCCTGGTTCGGCGCGCTGACCGAGATCATCAACAACGTCACCATGCTGGCGATCATCCTGACCGGTGCAGCCCTCATCCGCGAACGCGAACATGGCACCATCGAACACCTGCTGGTGATGCCCGTTACGCCGACGGAAATCATGCTGGCCAAGGTATGGGCGATGGGATTGGTGGTGTTGGTGTCTGCCGGCATCGGGCTGCTCGTCGTCGTGCAAGGAGTCTTGCGCGTGCCCATCGCCGGTTCGGTGCCACTGTTTCTCGCGGGAACCGCGCTCCATCTTTTTGCCGCGACCGCGCTGGGCATTTTCATGGCCACGCTGGCGCGCTCGATGCCGCAGTTCGGGATGCTCGCGGTGCTGATCCTGCTGCCGCTGCAAATGCTTTCCGGCACCTTCAGTCCGCGTGAAAGCATGCCAGAATTTGTGCAGATTGTGATGCTGGCGGCACCGACTACGCAATATGCCGCCCTCGGCCAGGCCATTCTCTTCCGTGATGCCGGCCTCGCCGTCGTCTGGCCACAATTTCTCGCGCTGATCGTGATTGGCGCCATCCTCTTTGGATTTTCCCTGACCCGCTTTCGCAAAACCATCAGCGAGATGGCCTGAGCCAACCAGTTGAACAACCTCATATGAAAAATTCCGAGAAGCAACCAACCAACCACCATCCGGAACCGAAACCGAATCAAAAGCCGTTATCCGACCATGGTTGGTGTTCATTGCCCGGCCTCTGGCAACGCAAGTCCACGGTCATCGCGGCGTTTTCCATTGTCACGATCATTTCGTATCTGTGGCTGCGCTTTGGCCTCCATGCGACTTCGCAGACTTACGAGATACCCCTGCTTGCCACGCTGACCGGAGCGGTCACGCAGGAAGTCATTGATGTGCTGGCCGTGTTAAATGCCCTGCGCGCCGCCTTTCCGCCCAAAGTGATTTCCGACTTATGAACGAGCGGCACACATATAAAAAATGAGCGCGCCATATTTTATGACGCGCTCGCAGCGTGAAAGGTTCGGATTTATTGATTAGTCGGCGGTCAAACTGATCGCGCCGCTCCAATCACTCGTGCCGGCCGAGCCGGAGGCATTGACATCAATGGTGTATTTCACCCCCGCCACCAAACTGCTGAACGTATGGGTGGCCGCCGTGTCCTGCACGATCACCGGCACTGCGCCGGGCGTGTTCGCCAGCAGGCGGTAGTTGTAAATGACCGCGCCAAAAACCGGGTTGATCTTGGCCACCAACTGGCTGAGTTGCGAACCGTGGTTGACCGAGAGGCCTTGCGGCTGGGCCGGTATGCCCACGGGCTGGCCAGCCGTCTTTTGGGGCGGAAACCCGCTCAAAATCAGGTTCGCCATGCTGCCATTGCACGCCTTCACCACATAATACGAGAGCAGGCGCACCTGGTTGGTCAGCACCAGGCGCAAATTGTTTTTGTTGATGGTGTCCGCCGGAGTGCGGCCCACCATGTGAACCGACGTCGAGAAGTTATCCAGCGCGGGCTGAATGACCGGCAACGGCGGGTCGGGGTCTTTATAGATGTCGGTATTGTCGGCCAGCGCCTTCAGCACCACGTTGATGTCATTGATGACCAGCTCGTCGCTGTCGGAATTAAGCCATCCGATGGCAGGTTTTACGTTCATAGGCTTGAACTCCCTTGGTTAGTTTTCATATTGGTTAATTTTCGTTGTGTTGTTTCGTTTATTCATTGTTATGGACCGAACCTTACATTTTGCTTAACGGAATATTTTCAAAAAAGATTAGAACTATTTTCAAAAATCTATTATTACGTTCTGTAACTTGTCATATAAAAATCACTGTCAATCCATTAATCGCCTGTATTCGCAAGGTCTTTGCGCGTTTTGGACGGGCAAATAGCGTCCGCCGGCGGCGGGCGACAATGGCTAATCCGGCCATTTCCATGACCCTAAAGCAAGTTTCCACGATGCTAAAAACCATTTCTACGACCCTTAAAATCATTCCCAGGGTCCTTGAAACCATTTCCATGACCCTAAAAATATTTTTTCACGATCCAAGAAATGATTTCTATGATCCTGAAAATCATTTCTACGACCCTTGAAACCGTTTCCACGACCGTGGAAATCATTCCCACGACCAAGGAAACGTCTGCCACGGTTAAAGAAACCCCGTCTAGGGTCATGGAAATGACCCCAAGCTCGCAGGAGATGGGAGGCGGCAGCGTTGGCATTCTGTTTTTGCTGCGCTGAAGGCGCTACAGATATTAGCCAGGTGTTGCCGCGCTTGGTGGCCGTGCGCCAGCACCTACGCCGGGAAATCGTCCCACAAAATAATTCCTTCTCCGCATCGGATGGGGAGAATTGGCACGCCGAGCTTCGGCTGGGCCAGGAGTCGGTCGAAACAACCCAGATATACCTCCATGCGGGTATGGCGATGAAAGAGAGGGCGCTGGCGCGCGCGACGAAGACCAAGGTGATACCAAAGCGCTATCGTCCAACTGATCACGTAATCGCCATTCTGGAGAGTCTTTAATTATGCCGCGTGTTGATACCCGGTTAACGCAGGAATAGCCGGAAACATGCGCCTCCAACCCATGCACGCGGCATAAGGTTGGAGGCGGCATAATCTTCCTTGCCGCGCGCTGCCTAACGCCGGTTATTGCAACAGATAAAACTTTTGCGGTGAATTCGTCATGGCATTGGTGAAACTGAATGGCCCACTGAATGTATTTGTGAATACAGGAGTCCAGTTTGCCAGCGGCAACGCCAGATTCGTGCTGCTATACAAAACATAGGAGCCAGTGGCATTGGTGCCGCTGAGGATCAACGAACCTCCGACCGGTGTCAGTGTGGTGAATGTCGGATGCGCACGGACGGCCGTCATAACCGACAAAGTGCCGTTGCTGGCCAGTTGATTTGTATTCCACGCCAAGCCACTGGCTGGGGTGGCCGGGACAATAGTGCTGAACGCGCCGGTGTAACTACTGGCATTAAACAGTTTGAAACTGTCGCCGTTGGTCAACGTGCCGGACAAATTGGTAATCACCAACGTGCCGCCATAGGTCACCTTCGCCATGCCAGTTAGATAATCTTTGCCACCGCTGGACTTATTGACTTTCATGAAGTTGGTGCTGCCAGTCAAAAACGCCAGCGGACCCGCGATGGTGTTTGTGCCCAGCGCCGTGGCCGACGAACCCGCAGCCAGCGTGCCGCCTGAAGCGACGGTTACGGCACCGGCGACGCTGCCAATGCCAGCCAGTGTGCCGGCATTGACGAGGTTGGTGCCGGTGTAAGTGTTGGCGCCGTTCAGATACAGCGTGCCGCTGCCGCTCTTGGTCAAGCCGCCGCCGGCATTGGCGGCCACATCGCCAACTTGCAAGGCATAGACGTAGCTGGTCGCCGCAGTCGAGTAACCACCGCCGCTGAAGGCAAAGGTAATATTGTCACCCGCCACATAATTTATTCCGGGGCAGATGATAACCACATTGGTCACCTGACCGTTGCTGTTAATGTTGGCAATCGCCTGCAACCCAGTGCCGGAACCGCCACTGACCGCCACCAGAGGCGCGCCGATATAACCAGCGCCACCGCCGCTCGGAACCGTGATGGTGCCGCCCACCGGATACGCGCCATTGCCGGCGGTGGTTAACAGATTGGCAGTAATCGTGGCAGTATTGGTCATGGTATCAACCGTCAACCCACCCTTATACACATTCACGCTGCTGGGCGTGGTATCAATGAGCGTGAGGTCGCCCGCTCCGGCCCGCAAGGTGCCCCCGTCGAGGTTGACAGTGCCGGTGCCGGCACCCGCGGCTTTGGAAATGGTCGCGCCAACCTGGAGTGTTCCACTATCAAGATTCAAAGTGCCCGTGCCCGTGCCCGCGCTGTAGCACAACTGAAAAGTGGAACTATTCGTCACGGAAGCATTGCCACCCGCCTCCGTGCCAATGTTCACAGTCGCGACAAAGGTGCTGGTTTCAGGAACACGGAAGCCTGAAGCAACGGAGGCTGAACCGCCAGTGAAGGTAGCCGTCGCCACACTGCTGCTACTGCCAGAACCTAGATTGCTGGCCAGCGAGAATTCGCCACCGTCAATGAATGTCCCGCCGCTTTGCACAAACGAGGCCAGGCCGCTGCGACCGAGACGGAAGCCATAAGTCGGACGGCTAAAGGTTCCGCCGGACAAATTGATGGAGCCGTAACAGCCGACGCCACCGCCCACACCGACAGCCAGATAGACACTGTTCGAGCCTGAAATAAGCGTGCCAGCACTTTGATTAATGGCCCCCACACCGGTGTCGCCGGCATTTGCGCCGCCGCCGACGCGAAAGACCGAACCACTAAGGTTGCCGAGCGAACTCGTTCCGGTGGAATTGAGATTCAGCACCCCTTTGGACAGAGTGTTTCCGATATAGACTTGGCCATTGTTTGCAATCAGGGCGGAACTGCCGGTCAAGTTGACGGTGGAATTTCCGCCGCCGTTGGCTTCGTTGATATTCGCGGCCCCCCCAACAATCACTTGAGAATTGCCGGATAGATTCAACACGCCAACGGCCGAGTAACTCGGTAGTCCATTGGCGTAGCACAAACTCAAACCACTGGGACAGGTCAAAGTTGAATTGTAAAGCGAGGCGATCGAAGTATAACCGCTGGTGCCATTGCCGCGGGCAATACAAAACCACCCGCCACAATTAAGGGCGGCGTTGGTCAGGATGAGGTTGGCACCGCTGTTCGTGCCGGCACCGCTTGAACCGGAACCACCTGATCCGACATATGTGTCCCCGCCCGTGGTGTTCGTCTGTCCGCCGGTGGAGTTGCCAAGAATCAAGGTGCCGTTCAAGACTTGGGCGGAAAATCCACCGCTGGCAACCGAGAGCACATTAGTGCCAACCCCGGCATAAGTCAGTGTCGCCGGCCCGGTCTTGGTATAAGCTCCAGCCGTGGCCTGGCCGAGGCCGCTCAGAGTGAGGCTGCCTTCGGCGTCAATCGTGCTGTTCGCGGTCATCTTATACCCGCGGTTGATGCCGACGGTTGGGCCGCTGTAGCTCAAGGTGCCACCGGCCAAAACCAAATTCGTCGGGCTGGCCGAAGCAGCGCCAATGGCGCTGGGTGACAGCCCATTGGCTAGATTGGTAACGCTCAACGTTCCACCGGAGATGGTAACCGGGCCGGTAAAGTTGTTGCCGCCGGTGTTGAGAATGGCCAGGGAACCCGAACCCTGCTTGGTTATCCCCGTGGAGCCGCTGATTTTTCCAGTTCCGACAAACGTATAGCTCAACACGCTGTTGGTCACAGTCACGCTGCTTGGACTGACGGTCGTTGTCAGATTGACGTTCGCAGTCCCCAGCGCGTTGTCGTCGAATACGACCGCGCTCGGATCCGTATAAGTGGTGGGCAGGACGGTGCCGATGTTGACCCAGTTTGTGTCCGAGCCGGTATCCCAAGTGCCGCCCGCTTCGCCATCCCAGCGCGGCAGGTTGATGCCGGTAATAAGCAAATCAATCGAATTGTTCGCAGAGTTTGTCACAATTGTCGCCGTCACGCCGGCCGGCATGGAACCTTTCACAAAATTTCCGGTGCCAGCCAGTCCGCCCGGCTGATACTGCACCAGCGGAAATTCACCTAGTTGCGGCAGGGCGTCGGCGACATTGACTGTGATCGTGCCATTGAGTGTCAAGGCGCCGCCGGGACTAACAGACAAAGGTGCCTGGTTGTTGGCCGGATTTCCAAAGGCACTCAGGTTGAATGTAAGCGAGGCACCGGCTGAACTACCCAATGTGACATTGGCGGCGGTATATTGCGCGCCGGCCGACTGGACGGTGACGCCGAAAACTGCGTTGTCGGCGACCGAGACATTGCCGGGCGTGGCGGAGCCGGTGGTGGTGATCACACTGCCGGCATTGATGACGGTATTGCCGGTGTAGGTATTGGCACCGGTTAAAAAGAGGGTGCCGCTTCCCAGCTTGGTCAGGCCACCACCACCGCCGTCGGTCAGCGCTTGCGGAATCGTAATCGTGTAGCTCTGCGAATCAATCACCGCGCCGCCAGCCTGGAGGTTTGCATAAGTCAAATTAGTGATAAAAGCGGCGGTGCTGGCCGAAGCTTGAAGCACGCCGCCGTTGAAATTGAGGGTGCTTAGGCTCGCCACGTCAGCCTTGTTCACGATGCTCTGAACCGTCATTTGACCGCCGTTCAGATTCAGCGTGCCAGTAAGGCCGCCGCCTTGGCACAGCACGATGTTGGCCAGGTAGTTCGTCCCTCCGTTCATGTTCCACGTCGCGCTGGAGAGTTCGCCCATCCAAACATCGGTGGTGGTGTTCGTGATGACGCCGCCGGTTTGATTGATGGTGCCCGGACCAGTGCCGGCCGTGCTGCCGCCCGCGCCAATATCCAGGTGGTCGCTGCCGGTGTCTGTCTTGACGATCATTCCTCCAGCCATGTTCAGCGTGCCGGCGGCGCCACGGCCAATGGCGATCCAGTTATTGCAGATAAGAGTGCCGTTGGTGAGATTATAAGTTCCTGAGGACGGCGGCTCTTCCGGACACAAAAACGATCCAACGCAGGTAATCGTTCCGCCATTTTGATTGAGCACACCCATGGAACTGCTTCCTGATGGCGCGTTGTTGCCGGTTCCCACCAGCAGGTTCCCGCCGCCATCCTGATTCAAAGCCCCACCCGTCAGGTTAAATGTGCCGTTGCCGCCGCTGCGCCCGATTGCGATGGCGTTATGAACGTCAATGGCGCCATTGCTCAAATTGTAGATGCCGCTGCCAAAGTTCCCAACGAACATTTGCCCGCCGCCGGTGACGTTGATCGCGCCGCCGTTTTGGTTGACAACGTCCGTGATCAAACTGGAGACATAGCTTTGCGCCGTCGCTTCCACCACCACGTCCGCGTTGTAGCCGGTCATCATCGCCGGCCCAAACGCCTCGCCGGAGTTCGTCTGGCAACTGACGGCCATGATGATGGCGGTTCCACCGCTGGCATAAGTGAACGCAACATTCGTCACCGCGCTGCTGATGTCGGCCAACGCAATGTCCATGGACCACATATACGGGGCGTTGCCGGTATTCGGCGAAATATTGCCCGGCGTCTGGAAGGTCATCCCCAAGGCATCCACGCGGGCGCCCACGGCCAACACCTCGTTGGCGTTGGTGGGAGCGGAAGCAAACCAGTCCGGAATCGCGAGGCTCCCGGTCTCCGTGGTGCCGTCGGCGTGCTGCACGGTGTAATTGACATTCACCGGTCCGGTGCCGGCTTCACACAGGAAAGACAGGCCCGAGCAAGGCACCGGCGCTGCCGGCAATCCAATTGCAGCGCTCGGCAAATTCGTCGCGATCAACACCGCGTTATTGTTCGTGTAGCTTGGTGGCAGGGCAAACAGGTGATCCGACTGCGACACGCTGGTGATGGTTGTCCCCGCCGCCGGCAAACCGAGGGAGCCGTTAGCCGCGTCATACCCTTGCTCGAACCAGGTGTAGTCGCCTTCAGTCAGCCCATTGCCAACGGTTGCCGTGACGGCATTGGGCGTGCCGATTCGGCCCAGACCGTCAACAAAATTGCCGCTGCCGGTAATCAAACCGCCGTTGAGGTTCAGGATGCCGGTGCCAATTTCACCCACCGCAAACGCGCCGCTGTTGTAATTGTTGGTGCCGCCATTCAAGGTATAAACGCCCGTGTTTGCCGCCGCCGCGCCCAGTCGGAATGGCGTGGTATAAACCGTGACAACCGCCCCGTTGAGCGGGCTGAAATTGGTTCCGGTCAAGGTCACCATCTGGCCGTTCTGCGCGAACGCGCCGTCGCCCGCGCCGTCGCCCGCGAGAATTTGATTCACTGACCAGTCGGGGTCGCCGAAGTTTATTTGCACCACGTTGTTTGAACTGTTGTCGTTGATGGCATTGTTAACTGGCCCGGGCACCGCGCCGCCGACCCAGTTCGCCGGCGTGTTGTAACTGGCGGTGCCACCTTGCCATGAAATATTGGCGGTCTTGCCCGCGAACACCGGCAGCGCGCATAACACAGCCAAGGCGAAGGCTCTCGTTTTTGCCTTCCAATTCAAGGTTGACGCCAGTGAGGTTGATCTAGTTTTCATTTGGTAATCCGGGTGTTTCAGGACGTTTGTAACGGTGCTTTTGCTTGCAAAGTGTTGTTTAATTCGGCACCAGCCTGGCTGAAGGAATCAAGGCCTGATGCCAAGCACAGGTTTGTTTAACACGACAAATATTATCGTTTATAAACAAATTGTCATGTGGCATGAAGTGGCCACACATCCATGCGGGATTATGTCTTCCAATTGCAAGAAAACATCTTCGTTCAAAAATTATTGCAAACATTGATTGCGGAGTGTTGCAATCGGATGGATCGAGGTTAGATTCGCGACGTGAAAATCATGAGTTCACTTTGCCTGACAGCATCGTGCCTGCTTGGCAGTGGTTTTGCAACCTGCTCGTGAATTCCGGTTTTGAGACGAATTACTATTCCATTTCCACCAATCAAATCGCCTTGGGCTGGACGAACAACGCCTATCTCGACGCGAGTTTATGGCTGACCAGGGAAACCAACAATCCGCACCCCCCTGCAACCCGATGTCCGGGAAACCCACCGTGGCCACCGTCCCGCCCAGTTTCACCGTGCGGCTGGCGGCGATGGGAAAAATAAATAACGCACGACAGGCAATAGTTTTTTTGGTAAAAATTTAACTCATGGAAGACGCTTCGTTCAAAGAATGTCCGTTTTGCAAAGAGAAGATTCGCAAACAAGCGGTTAAATGCCGTTATTGTGGAGAATGGCTTGAGGAGGCTTCTCGCTCAAAATCAGAGTCGAATCAGAAACACGAAGATACGCGCCAGCCTGCTCTAATTGAACCGGAGCAAATATCCACGACCCAACCAACGGATTCTACCACAACTCCAACGCCACAGGAGCCAGCGGTGTCCAAACCTAAT
The DNA here is from genome assembly GCA_903944085.1 of uncultured Verrucomicrobia subdivision 3 bacterium. GTDB lineage: Bacteria > Verrucomicrobiota > Verrucomicrobiia > Limisphaerales > UBA11358 > UBA11358. The sequence continues at coordinate 975 of CAJAQO010000233.1, read as the reverse complement.
ACAGCCCAAATCGAGACCGCTTTCAGAAAGCACCATCCAATCAAGGGAAATCCTTTTATTCCATTATTTTTAATAGTTTTGTGGATATCTTGGTTTGCACTTCCGAGAGCTATTGAAAATGGTGTGTCGGACATTCATATCCTTGCTTTTAACACACTGCTTTACTGCTCGGCACCAATTTCCATTATTGTTTTGCTTAGTTTGGCAACTTGGTTTTGGAGTGTTCGGCGGAATATTCATCTGTTTTGGTCTTCTGGCCGAGTTTTGAATCCAACGCTCCCTGAAAAGGCGAAAATTAGCGCCACCATTGCACTATTCTTGATTTCAGCCTTTTTCACCTACCAAAAGGTGCATTTAGCCTGGGAACGGCGAACGGCGAGTGGCTCGCAAGATTTGCAGGCCAGAGGAATAAACTTAGATGCGTATAAAAACTGGGAATTTACAAAAAAGGAAACGGAAATTGGAAATAGAACCAATGGGCTTTCCCTCGGAGCTAAAAAAAAGATGCGTGAATTGTTTGCGTTACAATGCAAAGGAGAGCTTGCTTCGATTAAAGGAGCAACCGTTGAGTTACAGGGAGAGAACCATGACAGATTGATCTTTGCTTTCAATGCCACGTTGACCAAAGATTCAAGTAAGGTCTTTATTGATGCTCTCCGACAAAATGATCCTGATTGGGGGAATCGGCTGCGCTTTCTAAACTTTAGCGAACTGGGTTTGACTGGGACAAATTATTCTGAATCATTCTCACAAACAGATTTCGCCGACTGGAGCCAGAATTACGATAACTTTGTTTCAAATACAATTGCGATGTATGGCAAAACTGGTAATCAAAATGCTTTGTAGAAACCATTTGATTTCTGTTGCGTCTGTGAAGGGATGAACGAAAAAGCGGCAAAGAAACCGACGGTGGAACGGGTGGCGGAGCTGGCGATGAAGCTGGGTGGGAAGCATCTGGCCGACTATGGCTCGGCG
>CAJAQO010000232.1 GCA_903944085.1 uncultured Verrucomicrobia subdivision 3 bacterium | reverse complement strand
TACCTGCAATGCTCCAAGTCAGGTTAGCTTCGTTCCATCTCCTGTTAGCTTCGTCCCATGTCAGGTTAGCTTCGTTCCATCTCCTGTTAGCTTCGTCCCATCTCTTGTTAGCTTCGTTCCATGTCAGGTTAGCTCCGTTCCATGTCAGATTAGCTCCGTTCCATGTCAGGTCTGGAACGCGGCATTTCAGAGCAGGAAAATGTCCCATCCGTGGACAACGCGTTCCAAAAATTAGACAGGTCGCATTGGGAGGAAGACACGCCGGAACCAGTCGTTATGTCCCAAAATCCAGCCGGTCAAAATCTGGCATTTTTGGGGGCAGCCCGGCTCCCACCGTCCCCTCGCCGCACGATTGAAAAGTTCAATTAAAATAATTGATTAGAAACGCTTGTTGGAATGCTGTTATACAAGGCGGCGGGCAAGTGGTTGTATTGGCATTTATACAGGGATTAACGGCTTAAAAAGCTTGGCATAGGATAAGCTAAAGGAATAGGAGAAGACGCTTTCGGGAGGCAGTATCTTTCCTGAAAGGGTTAAATAAACGCAAGCAACAACCAAAATAATAATATGGCAAATAATCCTGATAAAAAATTCCGCCTGGTCACCAGCCTAGACAAATACACCGACAATGGTGTGGTGAGCCTGTCGCTGGACGTCGAAGACGGTCTGCTGAACAACCCGGCTTTTCCCAATCTGCCGGTGAAACTGACGGATGTGGCCACCGCGCGGCTGGCCCAGACGGCCGCGATGACCGATGCCCGCAAGCTGGGCACGGACCGCACCCGCGCCAAAAACCTGGCCAAACAGGCGCTCGTGGATTTGTTATTGAAGCTGGCTTTTTACTGCCAGGGCGAGGCGATTCACGACCTCGACGCGCTGTTATCCTCGGGTTTTGATGTGGTCAGTGTCAACCGCACGTCCGGCCCGCTGGACCCGCCGTCCATCCTCCAAATCTTTAACGAGGTGAGCGGGCAGTTGACGGTGCGCGGTCAGGGGGTGGTGAACGGCCGGATGTATAAGGCCCGCACCAGCACGGACGGCGGCAAGACGTGGACGGAATGGCCGCAAGCCAACGGTGCGCGGGTCATGGTGCTGGCCCCGACGAACCCCGGCACGGTCTATCTGGTGGCAATCTGCGCGCTGGGCGGCAGCACCAGCCAGAGCGCGTGGAGCAATCCCGTTGCGATCATGTCCACCTGAATCCGGGGCGCAGGAAAAGCACCTGAAAACCGCCGTGCAACCAGGGATGGCCACGGTCGGTGGCATTGATTCAGATAAAAGGAAATTAGCAGATTGTTGGTAAAACTAAAGACTGGTTTGAGCCAGATTAGCGCTAGTCGGGGCTGAACAAGCGCTAGTCCACGTCCGACCAGCGCTTGTTGGAGCGGAACCGGCGCTAGTCCCGGTCGAACCGGCGCTGGTCTGGCCGGACTAGCGCTAGTCCGGGCGGAACCGGGGAAAGTCTGGCTCCGACTGGCGCTGGTTCCCGATGGGAAAGGTCACGTTCCCCTGCTCCTTGCGGCGTGCTGGTCTTTGCCGCCGGCCACCAGCGGCCGGGCCAGACCTTCCGGTCGGGCATCTGCCTGCGCTGCGCTGCGGCGCGACGAGCCATTTGCCATCGGCCAGTAATTTTATATTGGTAGGGCTATGCACATTACTCCACCAACCGCAAGCACTGGCATCCGGTTTGATGCATCAGGCCACAACAAGTTGGATCAAGTGGAGTCATGGCAACAGGCTAATCCAAGTTTAAGCTTAAAAAGACAATTGTCTTTATATTAGACGAAAACTGGGATGTCGCGCACAAAAAATTGCGGCCGGGAGAGCGCGCTGCCAGAACATAAAACGGCCTCGCTTGCGGGCCTGGTTTTCAGAGCGATTCTCGGTTAGCGCTGCCGCTGAAGCGTCACGCTCTTGGTGCCGGGTGGGACGGGCTGGGTTTGGATCGTGCCATCCGGCCAGCGCACTTGCAGTGCCGTGACGGTGGATGCGCTGGTCACCACCAGCACGGCTGAATTTTGCGACCAGTAACCTGAACCGGCGGTGATGGTTTGTGCGCGGCCAAGACCGGCGCTGGTCACTGCGCGAATCACCGCGCCGATGCACTGCGGATTGCCCGGTCCGCCTTCCAGCTTAACCCGCAAGCCCGGTCGCGCGCGCCGATTGTGCAACAGTTTCGTCTGGTCATTCGACTGCGCCACCGCCAAGTCCACCCGGCCATCCCCATCATAATCGGAAACCGCGCAGCCGCGTTGCTCACCGTAGATCGCAATGCCCGATTCGGCGGCGCTCACCGGGCGCAGGCCGCCTTTGCCATCGCCGAGCAGCAGCAGGCCGCGGCCGGCATCGGCGCGCACCGAATCCCCCGCTGGCCGGCTTGAAAAGTAATTCTGCGCCAGAAACACGTCGTCGTTCCCATCTCCGTCAAAGTCCGCCACCGTCACCCCAAACGCCGTCGAAAATTGGGCTTCCACCGGCAATGGCACCGCTTCAAAATGGTCGCCGCGATTCAGGAACAGCATGTGCCGCAGTTCGCGCGCTTCCACAAACGGGGCGTTGGTCAGCTTGTCGCCGTAGATTTGGAAAATGTCGGCTTCCGAAAAGGCTTTGATGGTCGGCATCCGACCCCGAATGTAGGGCACGGCCGCCGCGCTGTCCGCCAGGTCGCGATCCGGCAACCATCTCTGGGTGAGAAAATCCTGATGCGCCTCCACGATTTCCGTCCGCCCCATTTCGTTGAAGTCACCGTAATAAATCCGCAGCGGATGCGTCGCATCGTATTCGCCTTCATACCTGCTGTTCTGACCCCAGTTGGAGGCAACAATATCAATCCGACCATCGCCGTCAAAATCCCCGACAGCCACGCCGTTCCAAAGCCCGGTAAAGCGATCCATGCCCCACGCCGCCGTCGCATTGGTGAAGCCGCGACCGGTGTTGATGAGGATTTGGATCGGGCCCCATTCGCAGCCGAGAATCAAATCGGGCCGGCCATCGCCGTTGAGATCGGCAAACACGGCCGAGGTGACCAAGCCTAGTCCGGCGAGTTTGCAAGCCACCGGATCCAGCTCGATGAAGTGACCCGGTTGGTCCTGCAGCATCAGCAGCGAGTCGGCCGGTTCCGGGTAACTGCCCGACCGCACACGGCCCCCGACAAATACATCCAGGTATCCGTTGCCCGCGACATCCGCCAGCGCCACGGGGCCGGTCACGTTCTTGCCATTTCCAACATGCGGACCAACTTGCCAGCCGCCGCTTGGGCCTCGGGCGAGAATCTGCAAGGCCGTGCCGGACTTGGGATCTTCCCAAGTGGATACGCCGTTGACCAGAAACACTCCGTTCGTAAGCGTGCCGGAGGCCACCACGGCGGTCTGGTCGTGCTTGGGATGCACTTGTTGGTCCGGACCATCCAGCAGCGCAAAATGGCCATGGCCGAGATTTTTGAACATGCCCACGGTGCCGCCGCGCGCCGCGCCGATGATGAGATCGTCCAAGCCGTCCCCGTCAAGGTCAAACCAGCTCACGCCCGGACCGAGCCGGCTCAACCGGTTGGGCAGCAGCGGCTGGATTTCAAAATCTTCAAAAGGATTTTCGTGATTGGTGTGGTTCAACATCGCGCTGGCATCCTCGAACAACGGATCGGCTTTGGCCACGGCTCGTGGCGGCGGTGCCACGGTGTTCGTCTCGGTGATCACATAAAGCTGGTTGGCCTGCACGCCCGAAACTTCGGTCATCCGGCCATCCCGCCAAGTTACCTGCAAAGTGTAGGGCGCCCAGTCCGCCCGCGCGGCGAAGGCAAGTTGGTAATCGCACCCGGAGGCGTAACGTCCGCCCGCGATGACTTCCTGGGTCTGGGTCTTTTTGCCGATGAGCTTCACTTTCGCCCCAATGGCGCTGGTGTTTGGCGCGCGCCCATGCAACTTGACCGCAATGCGGGGTGCCGTGCAGTCGTTCCGATAAATTTCCGGCTGGCCGTCGGCATTGTTGATCACCACGTCCAGATCACCGTCGTTGTCCAGATCGCACACCGCCATGCCCCCGTGCGCGCTTTCCTTGTGGAATCCATACCGTTCTCCCACTTCTTCAAAGCGAAGATTGCCTTCATTGTGAAATAATTGACAGCGCTCATTCAGCGGCGGCAATTTGCTTTGGAAGTCCTTCGCCTCTTTCAGGCCGCGCATGTCGGCCGCTTCCACTATTTGCGGATCCACAGCGGTTATGTCCTGCAAATTACCACACGAGACGAGGAGATCGGGGTAGCCATCCAGGTCGGCATCCATGAAAATGGCACCCCAAGTCCATTCGCTGGCGGTCAGGCCGGCGTAAGGTGCCACGTCGGCAAAGGTGCCATCGCCTCGGTTCAAAAAGAAGGTGTTCTGCGAGTATTGCGGCGTGATGCCGTAGTTGTTGGGCGGCGACTGCAACAGATCCCGTTGCCGCTGCCGACGCGGATAATCGCGACTGAGCATGTCACCCACAAAAAAATCCATCGTGCCATCTAATTTGACATCCGCCATGTCCACCACCATGGAACTGGAACTCATGTGCTCAAACACCTCCGGAGCCGCCAGGGTGAAGTGACCATGGCCGTCGTTGAGCCAGAGGCGATCCGGAGTTTCAAAATCATTGCAGACGTAAAGATCCGGGAACCCGTCGCCATTGAGGTCATGAAATTGCGCGGCGAGTCCCGAGCCGTCGAGTGAACCGGGGGCCAGCGATCCCGGCGGCATGATAAAACGCGAAGCGTCCGCCCGCTTGAAATGGCCGTGGCCGTCATTTAACAGCAACTCGTCCGGATCGCCCTTTTCGTTCAGGTCGGCACCTTGCACATAAAATTGATTGGTGAACTCAGGCGAAAGCTGCTTCCCCTCGCGCAAACGCTGCAACTCCCGGCTGATCGCCGGGTCGGACAAACTATGTTCGTCGAGGAAAGAATGAGAATCATAATTGCAAATGTAAACATCCAGCGCGCCGGTGCCGTCAATGTCCGCCACCGCAATGGAAGTGCTGGCGAATTTGGACTCGCGACCCGGAAAGGCCAGGTCTTCCGTGAAGTGACCTTTGCCGTCATTGAGGAACAGCCGGTTCGGTCCGCCCCGCGCCGTGACGATCAGATCGAGATAGCCGTCGCCATTGACGTCCACGAACGTCGCCCCAATGGAATGTTGTCCCGCACACGCGACCCCGGCGCTCGCCGTGATATCCTCGAAGCGCCAGTTGCCCAGGTTGCGGTAAAGCACATTCGTCCCGTCAACCGAACAAAAATAAAGATCGCACAAACCATCGCCATCCACATCGCCCGCCGCGACGCCGCTGGTGATCAACGAATGGCTGGAGCGAAAGCTCACCACGGGATTGGAAAAGGTGATGCCGGTTTGGGCCGGCGGCATCAAGGTAAAGCCGGTCGGCAAGTGGCCGGGAGCTTGCAGGGGAAAAGATTCGACGCCGGCCAGTTCAGCCGCCCCGCAGTGGCTGCCCAGCACTGTCAACAGCATCGCAATAAGACAATTCAAGCCAAGCGCCGGCCACCGCTGCAGGCAGCGGCACCGGGCACAATTCAAATTCATTTTCCAGGCGGGCCAGGTCATGTCAGAGCGGCGGTGAAATTATCCGGCCAAAATAGAAAGCCCCGCAAGGTGAAGCGAGCAAAAAATTCCAGGCGCGACGGAAGTGCCGGGCATTTTTCGCTGGCGTTCCATGCCTTGGTCACGGACACGAACCGGACGCAGACCTTCAATACTTCGCCAATGGCGGCAGCCTCGGCATCGTCTCAAACGCCAGCCTCGGGTTACTGACCGACAGCTCGCAGGGCAATCCATTTTTTCTGGAACCGGTGCCTGTGATCTCAGATCAAAACCCGGCAAAATTCGGTGGGTATTTGTCAATTTAAGACTAGCCAAAACGGTTCGTCCGACCTAATAATCACCGGCAATACCCATGCCGCCTAAGCGCTTAAGCATTTTGGTCAAGCCTTGCATAAAAATTGCTTCAGCATTCATATGATCGCCGATCCGAGCTCGCTAAAAGCCGTTTTTTCCGAAACGGCTATGGCTTCTGGTCGGAATGTCAAAAAACCAAGTCCGGTTGCCAGGACGGCAAACAAGCATTCCGATTTCGACCGCAAACTCCATCGGTATGAGACGAAATATGTCATTCCGAGAGCGATGGTTTCGGAAATTCGCGAGCTGATCCGGCCATTCTGCGAACCGGACCCGAACTGCACCGGCAACCCGCCGACTTACTTGATCAATACTTTGCAGTTGGACTCTCCCGGGTTGGGCCTGCATCACGCCAAACTGTGGGACTTTGTGGACCGTTTCAAGCTGCGGGTGCGAACGTATGGCGATCCCGTGGGTGCGGCTCCGGTGTTCATGGAGGTCAAGGCGAAAGATCGCAACACGGTCAAGAAACTGCGCTGCCAGATACCATTCGACCGTTGGGGGGAGCATTTGTTTCGCGACGGAATCATCAAAGACGTTCATTTCAAGTCGGCCAAGGAAACGGAAAATTTTTATCAATTTCTGCGGCTGACCAAGGAAATTGGCGCGCGGCCGGTGATGCTGATCCGCTACCAGCGGGAATCCTACTTCGGAAAAGTTGACAGTTATTCACGCGTCACTTTTGACAGCCAGTTGGAGTATCAACAGACCTATGCCTGGAACTCGTGGGGTGCGGACGGCGAGTGGCGCGCCCTGGACAATCCAATGATGCAGACCCGGCGACACGACAAGGAACTCAATTTTTCAGGAGTCGTTCTGGAGCTAAAGGCACTGATGGATGTGCCGAAATGGATGGTGGATGTGGTGACGAGATTGGATCTTTGGCGGACTGGCCACTGCAAATACAGCAACGCCATCTGGGCGGAATCCCTGTTTCGCGGCACGCCCTGGACGCCCGAATATGAAATTGACCTGCTGCGATATTTATAAAATTCAATTATGGACGACTTTTTAACCATATATGGCACGACCCAATGGCTGGGCGCAGAACAAATCATCGCGGCGCTGCTCATTTGCTTTGTCCTGACCTCAGCCGTGGCCACGGTCTATCGCTGGACGTTTCAATCGCTATCTTATTCCCGCTCCTTCATTCATACGATGATTCTTTCCAGCATGGTGGTCACCATGATCATCATGGCGGTGGGCAACAGTCTGGCCCGCGGACTGGGCATTTTAGGTTCCCTGGCCATTGTGCGATTTCGGACGCCCGTCCGGGACACGCGCGACATGACCTTTCTCTTTGCGTGCCTTGGAATCGGGGTCGCCTGCGGGTCCGCTGTCTATGGCGTGGCGGTGATTGGCGCGGTGATCATCAGCCTGGCTGCGGTGTTGTTGCACTGGTCACCATTTGCCTCGCGGCGGCAGCATGAGGCGCTGCTCCGATTTGTGCTGCCGCCGGATTCGGCCTCCGAGGAAAAAGTGAAGCACATCATGCGGCGAACCTGTTCCGCCTTTTCGCTGATTGCCATGCGAGAAATGCACCAAGGCGAAATGATTGAGCACTGTTATCAAATCCGCCTGCTTGACCCATCCTACCAGTCGGCCATCATCAGCAGCCTGGGTGAGATCGAGGATTTATCGGAACCGAATCTCCTGCTGCATCGTTCCACAGTTGAGCTTTAGCCTGCATGAAAACCAAGGCCGACACGACTTATTCGAGACCTCCGTTGCGGGATCATCCTTCACGGCGCTGGCGGCGCTGGCTGGACCGCTGGCCCATTGCGGCCTGGATGGCGGTGGCGGTGATCGCCGTGGCATTCTACGTGAAGAGCACCCAATTTGGCGTGCTGTCCGGTTCAGTGGTAACGGTGAAACAAGATTTGTCGCCCGTTGAAACGGCGCGGATGAAGGCCCTCTGCGTTAGAATCGGCGACTCCGTTACCAACGGCCAACTGCTGGCGCAAATGGACACCACGATGGTGGATTCACAACTGGCCGAAGCGGAGGCCGCCCTGGCGGCGGCCGAAGGTTCCTGGGCGGGATACGAAGAGCAAATGCTGGGTCTGTTGCGGAGCTATGACGACGACATCGCGAGCGCTGAAGCCGCGATGGCGCAGCAGCAAGGCCAGTTGGACAGTGCCACCGCCAAACTGGCCGAACTCAAATCCATGCAGGCCAAACGGGATGCTTTGTTTGCCAACAAGCTGATCAACGAGATGGAAGATGATGCCCTGCGCCCGGAAATTGCGGGACTGGAGAAAGACGTGGCCAGTTGCCGACAACTGATACAAATGGATGAAACGACTTTGGCGAGCCGGAAAAAGGAACGGCAGAATTTGCAGCAAGGCTTGAAACTCGCTCCCGGCGGCGATGTCAAGGAGGCGATTGCCCAGAAAACCACGGCCCAGACGGAAATTTTGAAAACCGTCGTCGAGATGAAAAAAATCCTGAAAGAAAGCTATTCGCTGCGCGCCCAAGCCGATGGCGTGGTCTCCGAAATCGCTATCTATCCCGGCACGATGGCAAAATCCGGCGACATTGTCGTCAGTGTGGTTTCGGCGAGCCGTTCGATTATTGGCTATCTGCCCGAGGTTCGTGAGGGGATGATCAAAGTTGGCGATCAGGGCTATGCGTTCCGATTGCGATCAGCACCGCTGAAGGTCCGGGTGGTGGCCGCAGCACCGGAAATTGATGAAATTCCGACCGCCGTCCGGCCGAGCACGGCGGCGCAACAGAGCTCGGTGACGTTTCGCGCGCAGCGGATTGTCTTGGAGGTTGACGGGCCGGGAAGCTTGCTTCCGGGCGAGAGCGTTCAGGTCAGGCTCACCTCCGAGTTCTGGGCGAAATTGCGTTATCGGCTCGGCTTGCAGTGGTGATCATTTTGCAACTCAAAAACATGTCGGGTGCTTTCAAATTAAGTTTGCGATTCGGCGCGGCCGGCCGGCTGCTTACTGCGGTTCTGCTGGTGATTGCAACCGCTGCGTCCGCCCAGACGACCAATGCACCAATCAACCCCCGGTCACTTTCTTTGCGCAACTGCTTTGATCTTGCGCTCAACCGAAATTTGGACCTGCGCATTGAGCATCTCCAAGTCGAAATGGCCGGTGATGAATTAAGTGGTGCCTATGGGGTTTACTCGCCCAACTTGGCGTTTGACGCCAAGCACGGTTATGAGACGGTTCTGGGCGACTATGATCCGCGAAAATTCAATTCTTATTTTACGGCCCAGAATACCACCGATGAGTTGGGCACGGATTTGAACGGCAAGCTGCCGTTCGGATTCAACTATGATTTAAGCAGCACGGTCAGCAAGATCGAGACGATCACGGATTTTCGTTCCGACCCCGAATACGCCACCAACTTCCCCGGCGGCATTCGTTCGACCAATGGACATGACGCGGTGGTGGACTTGAAAATGCGGCAGCATTTGCTGAAGGACTTTTGGATTGATGCCGACCGCGAAGTGCTCCTCGCCCGGCGCGCGGACTTGAAAATTTCCCAGCAAGCTCTGCGCTTTCAGATTATGACCACCTTGCTGGGGGTTGAACTGGCCTATTACGAATTGATCGCCACGCGCGACGAAGTCCAAGTGCAGGAAAAGACGCTGGAGCTGCGCCGGCAGTTTGTGGCCGACACCCGCCGGCGCATCGAGCTTGGAGGGGCGACGCCCTTGGACGAAACGCAGGCCGAAATCCAACTGCAAAACACCCTGACTAAATTGGCCACGGCCCGCGAGGTTTTCTTCGCCAGCCAGAATCATTTGATCAGCCTGCTCACGGATGATTTCAAAAGCTGGGCCGGCGAAGAAGTGCAGCTCACGGACACCCTGCAATCCCTGCCAGTGTCAGTCAACCGTTCCGACCGCTTTCAATCCGCGTTGAGCCAGCGCCCCGACTTGATCGAAGCCCGGCAGGCCGTGGAGAAGTCCGGGGCCATGGTGAAGTTCCGCCTCAACCAGATTTTTCCCAACCTCGATTTGGTCGGCGATTACGGCGGACAAGGCAGCGAAAGGAACTTTACCGGCCCGGCCCTGGGCGATGCCTTCAGCTTCCGCAACCCGGAATATTCTTACGGCGTGGTGGTAAGCTTTCCGCTGGATAATGCCAGCGCGCGCGGCGACTACCGGGCCAGCAAGGCGGCCAAACAGATTGCCGAACTGCAACTCAAGAAAGCCGAACAGGCCGTGCTCCTCCAAGTGGCCGATCTGGTCAGTAGCATTGATTTTCGTTTTAGCCAGGTTGGATCCACGCACGCGGCGCGAACCTACGCCGAGTCGGCCCTGACAACTGAAACCAAGAAATACCAGGACGGCATCGCCACCAGTCTCGAGGTGATCCTGTTTCAAGAAACACTTACGGATGCGCGCTCGGCGGAAATCCGGGCGCAGGTGGACTACAACAAAGCGTTGGCGCAACTGGCCTTTGCGGACGGAACCATTCTGGAACGAAATCACCTGAGTCTGCAGGTGAAATAAAACCGCCGACCATCAGCCGTTGCCTTGATTTGTCCAAATTTGCCGGTCACATGAGCTTTAACTTTTACGCCGGCAATTCCAACTGGGAGCGCTCGGCAAACTGGTTTGCCATCCGCCCGCGAAACCCCCGGTGGCCAATTCCAATTACTAGTCTGGGCTGGTGAAGGCGCCCTCGGGAACGTGGCGGTTTCCCGCTGAAATTCGACGACGACGAAAGGCCGCCGCGTCTGTTTCATAAACTTTCCGAAAATGCTGAGTTCCGAACCGGGATATACGAAAGCGACATCGTCGAAAAGCATTGGCAACCGCAGATGAAACGCATTTTGACGCGGTATTTTCCGCGAAGAAGTCAGGCATAATTGGACCCATTCACCGCGCGCGGCCTAATCGCTGATCAACTCGCCGGACCGCAATTGAATTCTGCAAAATAAATATTTCCGTGAATTTGTGCTGGACGGATTTGACCCACTGCACGGGCCTGATTCCAAAAAATCGCGCATTTTATAATTGTTGCCCGGCGGAAGGAGACTAGACTGCCAGCGTTATGAAAAAGCTGATTGTGATTTTAGGAGTGCTGGCGGCGCTGGGCCTGTTGGTGGTCATCCTGGTGGCGATTGCGGGCGGGAGTTACAACCGCCTCGTCAAATTGTCGCAGGGGGTGGACAGCCAGTGGGCACAGGTGCAAAACGTCTATCAACGCCGGGCCGACCTCGTGCCCAATCTCGTGGCGACGGTTTCCGGCGCGGCCAATTTTGAAAAATCCACGCTCACGGAAATCACCACCGCGCGGGCCTCGGTGGGTCAGGTGAAGCTGGACCCTAATGCTGCGCCGACCGACCCAGCCAAGTTGGCGGCGTTTGAATCGGCGCAAGGGCAGTTGGGTTCCGCGCTGTCCCGGTTGCTGGTGGTGGTGGAGAAATATCCCGACCTGAAGGCGACGGAAAACTTCCGCGAATTGCAGGCGTCGCTGGAAGGCACGGAGAACCGCATCAGCGTGGAGCGCCGGGATTTCAACACGGCGGTGCAGAATTACAATACGGCCATCAAATCGTTTCCGGCGGTGTTCTATGCCGGGGCGATGGGCTTCAGTTCTAAACCGTATTTCACCGCCACACCCGGAGCCGAGACGCCGCCGAAGGTGCAGTTTGATTTCAACCAGCCGGCTCCCGCCGCCAAGCCATAAATCGTGCAACGTTTCTTTGCCATTCTGGTTCTGCTGTGCGGCGGCCGGCTGTTCGCGGCCGAAACCATTCCGCCCGCGCCGGCGGCTTATTTCAACGACTATGCCCACGTGGCCTCCGCCGGCACGGCGGCGCAGTTGAACCAGACGCTGGAAAATTTCGAGCGCCAGACTTCCGAGCAAATCGTGGTCGCGATTTTTCCGAAGTTGGAGTCGGATTCGGATGTGGCCGATTACACCGTGCGCGTGTTCCGCGCCTGGGGCGTAGGCCAGAAGGACAAAAATAACGGCGCGGTGCTGTTCGTCTTCGTGCAGGACCACAAATTATTTTTGCAGACCGGTTACGGGCTGGAAGGTGTGCTGCCGGATGCGCTGTGCAAACGGATCATTGACGAGCAGATCACCCCGCGCTTCAAGGCGGGTGATTTCGACGGCGGCTTGACGGCGGGCGTGCAATCCATCCTCGCGGCGACGAAAGGCGAATACAAGGGCACCGGAACCACGGTGGCGGATCAGCGGAGTGATGGCCGCCGACATTCAAATTCCTTCGTCCCGATTATTTTCATTGTGTTGGTGATTTTAATCCCGCTGCTGCGGCGCCGGTCGTCCCGCCATGGCGGCATCCAATATTGGGGCGGCGGCTGGTCTTCCGGCGGCGGCGGCGGTTTTGGCGGTGGTGGGGGATTTTCCGGCGGCGGTGGCAGCAGCGGCGGCGGCGGCGCCGGAGGAAGCTGGTAACTTATGCACCCGAAAGCCTTTGCCAAACATCTGGATCACGACGGGATTGTCGCCGCGATCCGGGACACCGAGCACAAGACCACCGGCGAAATCCGCGTGCGCATCAGCCCCAAGCACATTGACGACGCGGTGACCGCCGCGCAAGCGGAATTTCTGCGGCTGGGCATGAACAAGTCACCCGAACGAAATGGCGTGCTGATTTTCGTGGCTCCCCGCGCACGCAAGTTTGCGGTCATTGGCGATGAAGCGGTCCATGCGAAATGCGGAGACACCTTCTGGCAACAACTGGCTGACGCCATGAGCGGTTATTTCCGCAAATCCGAATTCACGCCGGGCATCATCCACGGAGTGCAAAAAGCCGGCGAACTGCTGGCGGAACATTTCCCGCGTCACCATGGGTAGCCAGTTTTCCATGCTTGCCGCTGTCTTGGCGCAGGCAGCCGCTTCCAGCCAGGAAACCTATGTCGTCCAATGGATGGAGCGGGAGTTATCGGCATGGGGCGAAGTTAGGCCTGGTCAAAGGCGACGCGAAACGTGCGGTCAAGGATCGTAGGCATGTGTAATCCCGTGCAGTGTCGTGCTGGGAGTGAAGGCGTGTGTCGTCGCCGACAAATACACTTTCGTTATTGGATTGTGCTATGGTTGCTGCAAGTTTGGTTCAATGGCACCACCCTGCCGGCCGCCGGACAAGGAACGATTTTTCAGGATCCCGAACGGAAGTTAGTTACTCTGGCGGACGGGCAAGGGCAGTTGGCGTTGCGGCTGAACTATGATGGGTGTTGCGTTTTGGATCAAGTCAGCGTGCGCGGGCGTGAGGTGGTGACACCCTCGGGCGTTGCCAGTGGCATTTTCACAGATGGCCAATGGTTTACCACGAAGACCGGTATTTTGACGCCGGGTGTTGTCGTAGGCAAAGACTCGCTCACGGTTACTGGAATCGTATTTGGCAAGCCGGGCAATGAGGTTCATGAGAGCTGGACTTTTAAAATTCAGGCCGATCGTATTATCTGGAAGATCATTCGGAAATATTCAACGGCCGCCATCCTGGAAGACGCCGCGTTTCCCGAATGGGATTTCCGCAGCATGTCCACGTGGACCGGGGGAATGCTCGATGATGGAGGAGTCGTCTGGAATAAGTATCTGGAAACATCCAATGCAACCTATGGTGCGCATGCGAAGACGGTGACTTTCTGGAACCGAGAGCAGCGCGATTGTCTGAGAATTATTTCCACCCTGCCCAAAGCTCAATTCGGAACCACCCGTTTTTCGCATCAGACGAATGGCGTTTTCTCCTTCAATTACCTCGTTACTGGCGAGGAGCCGAAACCTAAAAACGATTTGCGTCGTTTTCTGCCCGATCGCCAGGAACTTTGGGCACCGTTCCGGGTAAGATCTGGTAAAGTAAGCGTCGAATTTACATTGGAGGCGCTCGACTACGATGAAGTCTGTGACCGTGGCACGTTTCAAGGATTGGATGGCGAGAACATTCGCGAGTTGCTGAACACGGTTGCCCGGTATGGCGTTATCGACGCGCGGTTGGTGGGCGCAAACGGCTGGCGGTCCGGCTTCATTTGCCTGCACGAGCAATGGTTCGCGCAGATCGGATTGGCTTTAAACGACCCGGATTATATCGCCAATTTTTCCCGGGCGCTGGATTACGAGCGCGACCACGCCATCGGCGCGGACGGACGGGTTAAAGCACGCTGGGCCTATAATTCAGGCGATGCGATGCCGGGAAGCTATGACTTGCTGGGCTTTTATGAGGCCCAGTGGGGATACCTGATGGATTCTCAACCGGATTATGTGATTAATGTCGCAGAACAATTCGATCTGACGGGCAACCGGCAGTGGCTTGCCGGACACAAGACCGCCTGCGAACGGGCCTTGAATTTTCTGATGCGCCGGCAGGTCCAACTCAGCGGCTTGGTAGCCGTGATGACCGAGTCCCAAAAAGAACAAAGGGGAAGCGATTGGATTGATATTATCTGGGCCTCCCATGAAAACGCTCTGGTCAATGCTGAACTTTATTACGCGCTAGGCCTGTGGTCCGGCGCGGAGGATACGCTTGGTGATCCAGCGGCGGGGAGAACTTACCGCGAATTCGCGGCCCGCTTGAAGACCACTTTCAATAAGCCTATCTTCGAAGGGGGTTTCTGGGACCCGACCAATCATTGGTATGCTTATTGGCGCGAGAAAGACGGCTCCATTCATGGCGATAATTTGGTCACTCCAGTGAATTTCGCTGCAATTGCCTACGGTATTTGCGATGACGCGGCGCGGCGGAAGGCCATTCTCGACCGCATTGAAACGGAGACGCAAAAGGAGAATCTATTCGCGTGGCCCCTTAACTTTTTCACCTATCAGCGCGATGAAGGTGCCGGCAGAAACAACCCGTTCCCGAATTATGAAAATGGGGATCTGTTTCTGTCCTGGGGCGAGTTGGGAGTCCGTGCTTACGCCGCCTACGATCCAATTCTGGCGCTCAAATATATCAAGAAGTCTTTGGCGCGCTATGATGCGGATGGCTTGTCTTTTCAGCGCTACCTGCGGAAATCGCAAGCCGGCGCGGGCGATGACATCCTGGCCGGAAACTGCCTGCCGATCGTGGGGTTATATCGCGATATCTACGGAATTCAACCCAAGCCCAACCGGCTTTATCTCGAACCGCATCTGACGAGCGAACTTAACGGCACGAAGCTTCGCTACCAATTGCGCGGACAGATGTATGTCATTGAACTAAGCACCAAAAGTTGCGCGATAACGGCGAGTAGCTGCACGCTGCGCGACACACAGGCATTTGGCATTAATATCAATTCCACGGGGATCGAATACTTTCAAGGCACGAACTCGGATTGGGCCATGTCAATCACGCACCCCACCGATCAACCACTGACCGTTCAAATTGAAAGCTGGCCCGAAGCCCCGGACTCTCCGCGCCTTTGGACGGAATCATCCCCGCAAGTTAAAGGAACGACACTGCACATAGTAACTCATCTACAGCCTAACTCGATATACAAACTGAAAGCCAATGGTAAATCCAACGCGTCCCTGCGGTCAGATAAAACCGGCCGCCTCAAGTTCACTTACAAACGTGGGTTTGCCACGCCACAGTCGTTTGAGCTAACTCTGGCAATCCAATAGATTTTGGTAACGCAACTAAATCTTTTCCGAATAGCAATCAGCTTGAGCAGCGAGCGCCACCGAACAACCAGTGATAAGATCGTCGCGTGCGAGACATCAGAACCGAATGTCTGACGTTGTGCGGCAAATGTTTTTTGTATTCTCGCCCCGTGACTCTTTCAATCCAATTACCATGAACGGCCTGCTTGGCCGCGAAGCCCGCCCGCGCCGGCAGGTTAACTTGAAAACCTCATGCTAAAAAGTCGTAACGATGGGTGCGCCCCAATATCTATTGGGGTGAAATGAATCCGCAATCCAGCGCTGCGACGGACACCGTTTGCATTCCAGAACTTTGCAAATTTCCAGCCGTAAAAAAACGGCTCGTCGCCGCCAGTTTTTCGGGTGGGGAGGTGCCCGGTGACGACGGCCTTTCGGGACGGAGTGCGCCCGTCGGGCATGGGCCGGCCAAGGCCACGCCGACGCCGACGCCGGCAACCAAGGCGGCGCAGAAATAAATTCGCCCCCCCATTCAACCGTTGCCGGACTCGCTGCCGGCGACGGTTTTTTCATGCGCGCATTTCGTGGTTTAATCCGCCCTTGGTTTCAGCCTAAAATGAGGTTGTGAACGATGGCGACCGCCCCAATCCCGACGCTTTGCTGGCCGCGCTTCGCAGCGAAGCCGCCCAGCAGAAACGCGGGCGGCTGAAGGTGTTTCTCGGCATGTGCCCCGGCGTCGGCAAAACCTTCGGGATGCTCGAAGCCGCCAGGCGCGAACTGGCCGCCGGTCGGGACGTGGTCATCGGCTACGTCGAAACGCACGGGCGCAAAGAGACCGAGGCGCTGGCGCAGGGTTTGCCGGAAATTCCGCGCCGCCAGCTTGAACATCGCGGCCTGGCGCTCACGGAATTTGATCTCGACGCCGCGCTGGCCCGGCATCCGCAAATCGTCCTCGTGGATGAACTCGCGCACACGAACGCGCCCGGCTCGCGGCACCCGAAACGCTGGCAGGATGTGGCGGAATTGCTCGACGCGGGCATGGACGTCATCACGGCGCTGAATGTCCAGCACGTGGAGAGCCGCGCCGACACGGTGCGCCAGATCACCGGCGCGGAAATCCGCGAGACGGTGCCCGACAGTATTCTTGACGACGCGGTGTTCGAACTCGTGGACCTGCCGCCCGCGGAATTAATCCAGCGGTTGCGCGAGGGCAAGGTGTATGTGCCGGACCGCGCGGCCGCCGCCGTGAACAATTATTTCCGCGCGGGAAATCTCACCGCGCTGCGCGAACTCGCGCTGCGGCTCGTCGCCGATCATGTGGGCATGGATGCGCGGGAATTTCGCCAGCAGCAGACCAGCGCCGGCGCGTGGAAAACCAATCACTGCCTGCTGGTGGCCGTCGGGCCGGGGCCGTTTTCCGAATCGCTCATCCGCTGGACGCGCCGCATGGCGGACGGTTTGCGCTGCCGCTGGCTCGCCGTGCATGTGGAAAGCCCGCGCGAACTGGCGGACTTCGCCCGGACCCAATTGGAAAAAAACCTCGCGACCGCGCGCGAACTCGGCGCGGAAGTCATCGCCACCACGGACGACGACCTCGTGCGCGGATTGCTGCGCGTGGCGCGCGCGCAAAACGCGACGCAGATCATCATCGGCAAACCTTTGGACACGGCGTGGCTCAACTGGTTTCGCAGCGACCGCCTGCTGCGCCGGCTGACGCGGGAAAGCGGCGACATTGACCTGCATATCGTCCGCGCGGAAAAATCCCGCCAAGCAACCACGAAGAAAATCCGGCTGCCGGTGCTGGCCTCCAACTTTCAGCAATACTTGTTTGCGCTCGGCGTGGTGGCCGCCACTGGCCTCGTTAATTTCGGAATCATGAAGATCGCCGGGCCGCGCGTGCCGGGATTTCTTTTCCTGCTCGTCGTGGTGCTGCTGGCGTTGAAAGTGGATCGCGGGCCGGTGCTGCTGGCGGGCACCGTGAGCGCGCTGGCGTGGAATTATTTTTTCCTGCCGCCGCGATTTACTTTTTATATCACCACCGTTGAAGACG
Organism: uncultured Verrucomicrobia subdivision 3 bacterium; assembly: GCA_903944085.1. Taxonomy (GTDB): domain Bacteria; phylum Verrucomicrobiota; class Verrucomicrobiia; order Limisphaerales; family UBA11358; genus UBA11358. Next base: position 5,388 of record CAJAQO010000232.1, on the reverse strand, counting down.
CGATTTTGTTCGCGCTGTATTTCATCATCGCGAGCGTGCTGGGCCAGTTGGTGGCGCGCGTCCGCACCCAGGAACGGGCCGAACGCCGCCGCGAAGAACGCGCCACGGCGCTTTACGAAATGTCGCGCGACCTGGCGGAGGCGACCTCGCGCGACGAAGTCGTGTGGCAGCTCGTCGCGCAAGTCAGCCGCGTGTTCGACGCGCCGGTCGCCGTCGCGCTGCCCGCCGGCAGCATGCTCTCCGAGCATCCAGACAGCTCGCTCGCGCTCTCGGAAAAGGAATTGAGCGTGGCCGACTGGGCGTTTCGCCAACGCAAGGCCGCCGGGCGTTTCACAGACAATCTGCCGGGCGCGGAGGCGCTGCATCTGCCGCTGGCGACGGATCGGAAAGCCTTCGGCATTCTCGCCGTGAGCCTGCCGGGAAAACGGCTGACGCTCGCGCAACGCGATCTGCTCGAAACCTTCGCGCGACAGGCCGCGCTGGTTTTGGACCGCGTCGAACTCCGCTCCGCCGCCGAGCATTCCCGGCTGCTGGCCGAGTCGGAAAAATTCAGCCGGACGTTGCTGAATTCCATTTCGCACGAATTGCGCACGCCGCTCGCGGCCAGCACCAGCGCGGCCAGCGTGCTGGCCACCACGGATAGTTTGAGCTTGGAACAACGGCGCGGCTTGATCGGGGAAATTCAGGAGGCGAATGCGCGGTTGAACCGCATCGTGGGCAATCTGCTCGACGTCGCGCGGCTGGAATCCGGCCAGGTCCGCCCGCGCCTGGACTGGCACGACGCCCGCGATCTGGTGCAAACGACGTTGCGCGAATTGCAGCGCGAACTCGCCGCGCATCCGGTAAAAGTGGAAATGCCCGCCGCGCCGCTGTTGGTGCGGCTGGATTTTTCGCTGATGCAGCACGCGCTCGGCAATCTGCTGCTCAACGCCGCCACGCACACGCCCGCCGGCACGCCGATTGAAATTTCGGCGCAGCTCGCGGATGAGGTTTTAAGTTTGAGCGTGGCCGACCACGGGCCGGGCATTCCGCCCGAATGGCTGCCGCGCATTTTCGAAAAGTTTTTCCGCGCGCCCACCGCGCCCACCGGCGGCAGCGGATTGGGACTGACGATTGTAAAAGGTTTCGTCGAGGCGCACGGCGGAACCATCGCGGCGGAAAATCGGCCGGGTGGCGGCGCGCGTTTCACCATCCGGCTGCCGCAGCCGGAAAAAGCGCCCGCCAGCGAGCCAGAATGATGAACATTGAAAATACAAAAACTGCACCGGTCGCGCTGGTGATTGACGACGAGCCGCAAATCCGCCGCCTGCTGCGGGTCACGCTGGAGGCGAACGGTTATCGCGTTTTTGATGCGGCAACCGGACAGGAGGGCATTGTCCAAGCCGCGCAACGCCAGCCCGACGTGGTGCTGCTCGATCTCGGCCTGCCTGATTTGGCCGGCGTGGAAGTGTTGAAACGCTTGCGCGAATGGAGCCGCGTGCCGGTCATCATCCTGAGCGTGCGCGACAGCGAAGACGACAAGGTGGCCGCGCTCGATGCCGGTGCCGATGATTACGTCACCAAACCGTTCAACAGCGCCGAGCTGCTCGCCCGATTAAGAACGGCTTTGCGCCGCAGCCGGCAACCGGCGGCGGAATCGGTTTTTTGCACCGGAAAAATCGAAGTTGATTTGTCCGCGCGCATCGTTCGCAAAAACGGGCAGGAAGTAAAACTCACCCGGACGGAATACTCGCTGCTGCGCCTGCTCGTCGTCAACGCCGGAAAAGTTTTGACGCACCGCCAGATGCTCACGGAAGGCTGGGGACCGAACGCGGTGGGCCAGACCAATTATCTGCGCGTCCACATCGCGCATCTGCGCGACAAATTGGAGGACAACGCGGCGCAACCGAAATTCATCCTCACCGAGCCGGCGGTGGGTTATCGCGCGGTCAGATTTGAGGAATGATTTTTCGTGCGGCTCGTGCGCGCTGATTGATTCGCCGTCAGCGGTGCTTCCCGGCGGTCGCGTTCAAGCGCCTTTGTTTTTATTCAGCGCCGCCGTGAACCAGTCCACCGGCTGCGGCTTGGCCGGTTGCGGCGTGCGATTGAATCCGCCGCCCGCCGGACGCGGGGCACCGGGCGAAGTGCGTTGACCGGCAGTGCTGGCGCCGATCAGCGGCGCAGCCTTCATCGAGAGCGCGATGCGCTTGCGCGGCAAATCCACTTCGGTCACGGTCACGGTGACGCGCTGAGCAACCTTCACAACCTCCGCCGGATCTTTGATGAAACGATCCGACAACTGGCTGACGTGAATCAATCCGTCTTGATGCACGCCGATGTCCACGAACGCGCCAAACGCGGTGACGTTCGTGACAAGGCCCGGCAATTTCATGCCCGGCTTCAAGTCCTCCATTTTCTCGACGCCGGATTGAAACGAGAAGACTTCAAATTTTTGGCGCGGATCGCGACCAGGCTTGGCCAGTTCGGCGAGAATGTCCGTCAACGTCGGCAAACCGACAGCTTCAGTCACATATTTCGGCAGTTGAATTTTTTGGCGCAAGCCCGCGTCGCGCATCAGGTCGCCGACGGTGCAATTCAAATCCTTCGCCATGCGATCCACAATTTCGTAGCTCTCGGGATGCACCGCGCTGGCGTCGAGCGGATGTTTGCCGGCGCGGATGCGCAGGAAGCCGGCAGCCTGCTCAAAGGCCTTTTCACCGAGCCGCGGCACCTTTTTCAATTCCGCGCGCGACTTGAACGGCCCGTTTTCATTGCGATAATTCACGATGTTCGCCGCGAGCGCCGGGCCGAGGCCGGAGACATACGCCATCAATTGTTTGCTCGCGGTGTTCAGTTCCACGCCCACACCGTTCACGCAACTGATCACCACGTCGTCGAGACTGCGCTTGAGCGCGGGCTGATCCACGTCGTGCTGATACTGGCCGACGCCGATGGATTTCGGGTCAAGCTTCACCAGTTCCGCGAGCGGGTCCATGAGCCGGCGGCCAATCGAAACTGCGCCGCGCACCGTCAGGTCTTGCGTCGGAAATTCTTCGCGCGCGACTTCCGAAGCCGAATATATCGAAGCGCCGCTTTCATTCACCATCACCACGGCAATCGTGGACGGCAGTTTGAGCGCCTTCACAAACGTTTCCGTTTCGCGGCCGGCCGTGCCGTTGCCGATGGCGATGGCCTCGATCTCGTATTTTTTGATCATGCTCAACAGCGCCAGCGCCGCCTCGCGGATTTCGCCCGCGCTCGACGCCGTCGGATAAATCACGTCGTTGTGCAGCAATTTTCCCTGCCGATCCAGGCAGACAATTTTGCAGCCGGTGCGGAAGCCGGGGTCAATCGCCAAAACATTTTTGCTGCCGAGCGGCGAGGCGAGCAGCAGCTCCCGCAAATTGTCCGCAAAAACGCGAATCGCCTCGGCATCGGCGCGCTTCTTCGTTTCCATGCGCAGCTCGACTTCGATCGCCGAGCCGAGCAACCGCTTGTAGCTGTCCTGCACCGCGAGCCGGACCTGCTCCGCCGCCGGACCTTTGCCAGTGACGAACAGCGGTTCGAGCAACGGCAGCACCGACTCTTCCGGCGGCGAGATGCGCATCATCAAAAAGCCTTCCGTTTCCCCGCGCCGAATCGCCAGCAGCCGGTGGCTGGGAATTTTGCCGACCGGCTCGCTCCAATCGAAATAATCCTTGAACTTCGCCGCCGCCTCCACTTTGTCCGAGAGCACTTTCGACTTCACCACGCCTTCGCTCCAATAAAGTTCGCGGAGCTTCGCGCGCGCCGTCGCATCGTCGTTCACCCGTTCGGCGATGATGTCGCGCGCGCCAGCCAGAGCGGCGGCCATGTCGGCCACGCCTTTTTCCGCGCTGACATATTTCGCCGCCTCGGCCTGCGGATCGGCCGCGGATTGCTGGTTGAACAAAATGTCCGCGAGCGGCTCCAGCCCCTGCTCTTTCGCAATCGTCGCGCGGGTGCGGCGCTTTGGGCGATACGGTAGATAAATATCTTCGAGCTGCGTCACCGAATCCGCCTGGTTCACGGCGGTCTTGAGTTCATCCGAAAGCAGATTGCGTTCGGCGAGCGATTTCAAAATGGCGTCGCGCCGGTTGTCCAGATCGGCGAGGCCGATCAAGCGTTCGCGGATGCTGGTCACGGCCACCTCATCCAGCGAGCCGGTGGCTTCCTTGCGATAGCGAGAAATGAAAGGCACCGTGGCGCCTTCGGCGAAAAGTTTGGCGGTGGCGAGCACCTGGCGCGGCTGAATCTTGAGTTCGCCGGCGATTTTCTGGATATGGACTTCGTTCATGCTAAAATGGCCGGATGGTTTAACGAAATGCCTGCGCCGTGTAAAACGGAAACACAGAAAATAATTGGCCGGCAGCCGTTCCGCTGCGGACTGCAAGCCAGTCAAATAACCAAGTGCAAGCGAGACGAACGGTCCCGGAAAACTGTTTCGGAAAAAAGCCCGCCATTTTCAGCCTGACGTAGATGCATTTGATTTCTCCAGTCCTGACAGAAAATGCGAATAATTTCGTCCGGTGCTGATGAAGTTTGAACTGCGCTCCCTTCGCATGGAAAATTTAACCGCGCGAACTCATCCCTCGCGATGGTTTCTGCCGCAGAGCCTTATGATTGCGGCAGATTTTCACTGACCGCCCCAGTGCTTCCGTCTCCGGGCGCACTGGGCGATTTTAACCAGATTTGTAAGCACCTAACGATTATTTCACCATGCGAATGGTCCAGAAGTCGCTGGCGAGATTGCCGGTGATCAAATACGCGTATGGAATGGTGAAGTAGCCTTTCTGGCCCCACTTGCCGCCCCATGAATTGCGCACGATGAACCGCTGCGCCACGTCGTCGTAGCCCACCGCCAGCACGGCGTGACCGCCGACCACCTGTTCCTGCGAGGTCGGCATGTTTAACACGCCAGTCTTGGCCACCGCTGGGCTTTCGAAAGCGTCATAGACCGTGAAGCCGAACACAAAGGGATAACCGTCCGCCAGACAGCCCTTGAACTGCGCGAGGTCGCGGTTGACACGCTCATAACTCACCACCTGGTTGTTCAAGGCGTCCGTGTAGCACGCCGGCGTCGGCTTTTGCGCGGGCTTGGCACCGGGCGGAAACACGTTGGTGTTTGGGTCGGCGGGCGTGGCGATGTATGGCCATTCCGTTTCCGTGCAAACGCCGAGGTGATTGACACTCTTCACGCCGTCGCGGATTTGCGCGCCGCTGTCCGTGGCCACCGTGTGTTCCATATCGCGCTCGTTGAAATAAATGAAGAGGCGCGAAGGCGTGAAATCCGCCAGCTTCTGCTTCAGCAGATCGAACTCAATGGCTCCGGCAATGGCGTTGGCCGTGCAGGAACCGATTTGTCCCTGGTCATAGACCGGCGGACATTGC
>CAJAQO010000231.1 GCA_903944085.1 uncultured Verrucomicrobia subdivision 3 bacterium | reverse complement strand
GAGATTTTCGCCGAAGCTCACGACGGCGCTGAACAAAAAGAATTTGCCGATGAAACCCGCCAACGGCGGAATGCCGCCGAGCGAGAGCAGGAAAATCATCAGGCACAGGGACAATCCCGGCGCGCGGCGGCTCAACCCGGCGAAGTTTCTGATCGCATCGCTGCCGGTGGCTTCCTCTACGACTGTGACCACGCCGAATGCGCCGATGGTCGTCAGTGCGTAGGTGATGACGTAAAACATCATCGCGCTGGCGCTGAGCGGCGTGTTGGACAAGACGCCCAGCAGCATGTAACCGGCATGCGCGATGGCCGAGTAGGCCAACATGCGTTTGGCACTGGATTGCACGATGGCGGTGAGATTGCCCAGCACCATCGAAAGCGCGGCGACGATGGCGATCACCGGCGTCCAACCGGAAAGGTAGCCGTGCCACACGGCACTGCCCTCCGCGCCGACGAAGCCTAGTGCGAAAATCTTTGCGAGAACGTAGAAGCTCGCGACTTTCGAGCCGGAACCAATGAACGCGGCGCTAGGCGTGGGCGCGCCTTCGTAGGCATCTGGCGCCCACAAATGAAATGGCACGGCGGCGACTTTGAAACCGAAGCCGATGACCGTCGTCACCAGCGCGACCAGCAGCAACGGATCGAATCCCTTGCCGGCGATGCCGATGGCGATTTCGCGCAGATTGGTCGAGCCGGAAATGCCGTAGAGCAAACTGAAGCCGAACAGCAGAAACGCCGCCGACATGCCGCCGAACAAAAAGTATTTCAACGCGGCCTCGGCGGATTTTTCGTTGTGCTTGTTGAACGCTGTAAGGATGTAGAGCGCGAGGCTGGCGAATTCCAGCGCGATGAAAATCATCAGCAAATCCTCGGTGCTGACGAGGAACATTAGGCCGATGGTGCCGAGCAGGATCAGTGAAAGATATTCGCCGACATGGTCGGTGAACTTGCCAGACGTGGAAATCAGGATGGTGAAAACCGTCAGCGCGAGGAGTGCGACTTTCACGAAATCGGACGCCGGATTCACGACGAGCAGGCCGTTGAGTGGATCGGCCACAATTTGACGCGTGAACGCCAGCAGCGCGGCGGAGGCGCAACCGAGAATTGAAAGCAGCGCGCCGACGTTGAAACGGGCGGCGATGGATTTGCCACGCAGCACGGTCACATCCGCGCCCAGCACGACCAGCACCGTCAGCGTCAAGATGGTTTCCGGCGCGGCGAGCTGGAGGATTTGCAGGTAATTCACCGGATTCATTGTGAACCTCCTTTCACCAGCAGACGTGCAAACATCGACAGGGGCGAGTTAAAGCAGGGTTCAATCCAGTTCATCAGCAAGCCGGGAAAAAGTCCGATGATCAGCGACGCGCCAATGAGCATCATCGCGCCGAAACGTTCCGGCATGGAAATCGGTTCCAGCGGATGATCGTGGTCAACCGGCTTTGGCGGTGCGTCGGAGTAAAATCCTTTTTGTATCGCGCGCAGCGTGTAAGCCACGCCGATCAAAATGCCGACGCCGGAGAGAATCGTCAGTTTCGGGAAGACCGTCCACGCGCCCATCAGCACTTGAAATTCCGCCACGAAGCCGCTGAAGCCGGGCAAGCCCATTGAGGCGATGCCGGCGATCACGAATGTCACGCCGGCGAACGGAATTAATTTTCCGAGCTGCATCGTTTCAAGATCGTTGAAATCGCGCGTGTGCGTGCGGTCATAAACCATGCGACCGACCACGCCGAACAGCAGGCCGGCGATGATGCCGTGCGAGAACATTTGCAGCACCGCGCCGTCGAGGCCGATGGTGTTGAGCGTCGCCAGGCCGAGCAGCACGAAGCCCATGTGGCTCACGCTGGAGTAGCCGATGACAAATTTGAAATCCCGCTGCACCAACGCCACGCCCGCACCATACACGATGCCGGCGACGGCGAGACAGGCGATTTCGCCTTGCCACATCCGCACGCCTTCGGGGAACATCGCCATCGCCACGCGCAGGCAGCCATAAGCGCCGAGCTTCATCACCACGCCGGCCAGCAACATG
>CAJAQO010000230.1 GCA_903944085.1 uncultured Verrucomicrobia subdivision 3 bacterium | reverse complement strand
TGGAAAAAGTTTTTGTTCAGTGGTTTCACATCGAATTCTGTTTCAAAACTGTCAGATGCAAAATTCACTGGAGAAATTCCAGCCGTAAAATCAATAACGCCGTCAGCCCAAAATCTCGAAGTCATTTTCTTCCGCGACGCGAAGGTGGACGACGGGCGTTACGCGAACAACGGTTGGATGCAGGAGCTGCCCGATCCCGTCACGAAGATGACTTGGGACAACGCCGTGCTTGTCAGCCGCAAGACGGCGCGCGAACTCGGCGTGGCCAACGGTGACGTTGTCGAGATTTCGTTGAATGGCCGCAGCGTCAAAGGTCCGATCTGGACGCAGCCGGGCATGGCGGATTATTCGCTCGGCCTCGCACTTGGTTACGGACGCGAAAAAGCGGGTCGCGTCGGCACCGGCGTTGGTTTTAACGCGTATAAAATTTTCTCCGGCAAATATATTGAGACCGGCGCAACGGTTAAAAAGACCGGCGAAACTTACACGCTGGCCTGCACGCAGCATCACTGGAGCATGGAAGGCCGGCCAGCGGTGCGCGAGGCGAACTTAGAAGAGTTCATCAAGGAGCCGACGTTCGCGCAGGAAAAATTTCACGGCGTCGAGCCGCCGGTCGTTCAGTCGCTTTATCCGAATCCGCTCGACGAGGCGAAGAAAACGGCGTTGCACCAGTGGGGCATGACCGTGGACTTGAACGCCTGCGTCGGTTGCGGCACCTGCATCGTCGCGTGTCAGAGCGAGAACAATATCCCGATTGTCGGCAAGGATCAGGTGTTGCGCGGCCGCGAGATGCACTGGATGCGCGTGGACCGCTATTTCACGACCGATCCGAAGCGGAGGCATAATGCCAGCGCGTTCGATCCAAGCGCGGACATGAATCAGACGGACGAGAAACAGCAGTTCGCCGAGTGGATTGACGACGTGCAGGCCGTCAATCAGCCGATGATGTGCCAGATGTGCGAGACCGCGCCGTGTGAAAACGTCTGCCCCGTGGCGGCAACCGTGCACGACCAGGAAGGTTTGAACGTGATGGCGTATAACCGTTGCATCGGCACGCGCTATTGCTCGAACAACTGCCCGTATAAGGTTCGCCGCTTCAATTATCTTGATTTCAACAAGCGTCCGTTGAGCGAACTCAAAGGACCGATTTATTCCACGACGCTCACGCACAAGACGGATGGCGAATGGGATTTGTTCCGCTGGTGGCGCGATCCAAATAGCGGCATGCGCACGGAAGATGAATGGGATTTGATCAAGCTGTCGAAGAATCCCGACGTGACGGTGCGGATGCGCGGTGTCATGGAGAAATGCACTTATTGCACGCAGCGCATCGAGCACGCGAAAATCGGGCAAAAAGCGAAAGCCGGCGCGAGCGACAACGTGCGTTTGTCCGAAGCCGCCGGCACGGTGCCGAAAACTGCTTGCCAGCAGGCGTGCCCAGCAGGCGCAATTGTGTTTGGCGATGTCAGCGACGCCGACAGCTCGGTTTCAAAATTGAAATTGCTTCCCCAAAATTATTCCGTCCTCGGCGATTTGCTCACAAAGCCGCGCACGACGTATCTGGCGCGCATCCGCAATCCAAATCCCGCGATGCCGGATTACCATGAGCCGTTCAGCACGGAGGAATACGAAAACGGCAGCCTGACGAAGAAAGGGAACAGTTAATGGCGGACTCCGTGACCAATTTAGAAGAATTGAAACGGCTCGCGCCGCCGGCGGAACTGCGCCGCGCGCCGGTCGTCGAAGGCCGCCCGAATCTGGGCGCGCTGACGGACAAGCTGTCCGCCTTCGCCGAAGGCAAGACGCCGGTTTGGTGGTGGATTTTCTTCCTGCCCGCCGCGTTTGCGGCCACAGTGATTTTCCCGACGTGCCTGTTTTATCAAGTGTTCACGGGCGTCGGCGTCTGGGGCAACAACCATCCGGTGATGTGGGGCTTGGACATCGTGAATTTCATTTGGTGGGTCGGTGTCGCGCACGCCGGCACGCTGATTTCCGCGCTGCTTTTTTTGACGCGGCAGCACTGGCGCACGACGATTGGTCGCATGGCCGAGGCGATGACAGTTTTCTCCGTGATGATGGCGGGCTTGTATCCGGCGATCCACGTCGGTCGCGCATGGTTTGACTGGTTTATGTTCCCGGTGCCAAACTCAAACGGTTTGTGGCCTCAATTCAAATCGCCGCTGATGTGGGACGTGTTCGCGGTGAATACCTATCTCGTGGTGTCGTCGTTGTTCTGGTTCATGGGCATGATTCCCGATTTCGCCGTGCTGCGCGACCGCTCAACGACGCGCATTCGCAAAACCATTTTCAGCTTCCTCGCAATGGGCTGGACCGGTTCCGCGCGGCAGTGGCACAACTACGAAAAAGCTTACGTCGTGCTGTGCGGGCTTTGCACGCTGCTGGTGTTCACCGTAAGTTCCATCGTCGGCTTGGATTTCTGCACCGCGCAACTGGCGGG
>CAJAQO010000229.1 GCA_903944085.1 uncultured Verrucomicrobia subdivision 3 bacterium | reverse complement strand
TGGGTAGCCATTTCCGCCCGCATCTTCAATGTCTGTATATTGTAAAATGCCCGTGGTTATTAAGGTTGTGACTCCCAATAGTTCGCTTGTGGTTAAAACAAGAGTAGGCGCAGTCACATTTCCAGTAAAAGTTCCGCCTGACGCAGGAACGCTTGATGGGTTGTTCGGCACCATCGGCGATTGCGCCTGTTGCGCGACAGCCACCCCCGCCAACACAAGCGAGCCGACGATAGCAAGAGCGCGGGAGAGCGTGCTAATCACTTGAAATACTCCACGTCAGCCGTGCCTGTAGCGGATATCAGCCTCAAATTGGACAGCACTGTCGCGCCCGAAAACCCAACGCAAGAACCGTTTGCCAATGGCATTCCGACAGAAGACGTCGGCGTCGTCGTGCCATCGGTCGTATATTTGATCGTCGCGACCGACGCGCACAATGTCGCGTAAGTCGCGCCTGTGGGAATCGTCAGCGCGGTCGACGAAGTGATCGTGAAATTGTGCTGGCCCGGCGAAAGTGGCGTGTAGGCGTAAGGTCCGACCGTGCCAGACACGACCCAAGGCGACGTTCCTTGCGTGACGGAGCCGAGGGGGGTCGAGGCATAGATCGGCGAATAGCTCGCCGACGGCGCGCCGTTAAGACCGATCGCCCATACGTGCGACGTGGCGCTGGCCGGGTTGAACGTCTGATATTGGCCCTGAAAAAGCACATTGCCCGCGAGCGCGAGCGAGGGCGTCGCACCGCTATCGGCGATGATGATCTTGACATCGCCGCCAATCGCCTGGACTTGCAACGGAGCCGCGCCGAGATCTGTATAGGCGGGGCTCGCACCCCCAACGGTCGACAAAGCGGTGGTTTGCGTCCCCGCGGCTAGAGCCGCGCTGAGGATGATCAGTTGAAGAGCGATGATCGCCAGGACGCAGCGAAATATCTTGAACATTTTCAAGCTCCATCCTGCAAGGTCGCGTAAAACGAGCACCAATCCGGCCACGCCTCGACGACTTCCGTCGTCAGCCAAATGCGGCCATCCGGCGTCGTAATCAGATCGCCGCCCTTGTGGTCCGGCCTGATAAGGCCCGAGACCTGTCCGTTGATGTAGATGCGCCGCATTACGCCTTGGATATTCAGCGCGTCGAGATGTCGGATATCGCCGGTCGAAAGCGGCTGCACTTGGCCCTGAGCCGATACCGGCGAGGCGTAGGACGGAACCCGTGTTCCGTCCGCCGACGTCGTCGATCCCGTCGATACCTGAATCGATAGCGTGATCAGCGGATTGATGGCCGAGATCACGCCCGCCGCTATGCCGTGAAGGTTCACTGCGGGCGTCTACGCTTCATGTCCGCGAATGTGCCGAGCATGGCTTCCTCGGTGGCGAAGTATTGCACATAGAAGAAACCCGGGCGGCTTTTGCTTTCGGTTTTCAGTCTGATGCTCGCATGCCTAGGATTGGCGACTTCCATGTAAAGGGTCAGCCCGGCCCCAATCGGGGTTAGGTGCTCCGGATACCACATGCCATTGCCATGCCAAATCTCGTTCGGAATTTTACCGTCGAGCAATTCGGCAAGGCGTTCATTGACTTCGGCCATCGGGTAGACCCTTGCGACGATCCCGTGAAGATTCACGGTCTCAGTTGAACCATTGACCCTGGAAATTCCAGAGCGTCGCGTCGCCCGCCGTCGTCGTATTGTTGATGACGACGGCGACCGTAATCGCGGCATTTTCCGGCAAGGTCAACGATTGGCAGGCGGTCAGAACCTCGACCACCGATCCGCACACGGCGGATTGATGCAGCGCGGTTTGCGTGTTCGATCCGTTCGCGCCGGTCTTGATGATATCGGCGGCCAAAGCCCACGCCGAG
>CAJAQO010000228.1 GCA_903944085.1 uncultured Verrucomicrobia subdivision 3 bacterium | reverse complement strand
GCGATCTCTCCGCCCGGCTCACGCAAATCGGCGTGGAACAGCTCCGCATCGTTTCGCCGCCGCAGGCCGTGACCATTGACCAACCGCACAACAAAGTCCTGCACCTGGATGGCGTTTCGGACGCCTGGGTGCGCGATCTCCAAGTCGAGAATTCCGTCAACAGCTTTTACTTTGGCGAACACACCAGTCGCCTCACCATCGAGCACGTTGACATTCGGCACGACGTGGCCAGCCTGGGCGCGGCCAAGCCGGAAGATTTCTGGGCCGGCGGCACGCAGACGCTCATCCACCGCTGCTCCGCCACCGGTGATAATGTTTTTTATTTTTCAACCGGTGCACGGATGATGGGGCCGGTCGTGGTGCTCAACTGCGTGTTTCACGGCAACGGCCACATTCAGCCGCACATGCGCTGGGCCACGGGCTTGCTGGTGGACAATTGCCAGGTTCCCGAAAGCGGCATTGATTTGATGAATCGCGGCATCATGGGGTCCGGCCACGGCTGGACGGTGGGCTGGTCGGTGGCGTGGAATTGCCGCGCCAAAACTTTTGTCGTCCAACAACCGCCGGGCACGATGAACTGGGCGATCGGCTGCCAGGGCGCGGCCGAAACCAGCGCCCAGCCGGGCGACAAAAACGGGGCCAAGCTGCCATCGGGAATTTTTGATTCACCCGGCACGCCCGTTACGCCCGGCAGTTTGTATCTGGCGCAACTGCGCGAACGCCTCGGTCCACAGGCGCTGGCAAACATCGGTTATTGAGGCTTTGTATCAGCTCGAAATATTCACGGCAAAAATTGCAACGATGAATTCGGCCCAATGTGTATGTGGGTGGAATGCAGACACCGTCCACCGCGACGACGGCTGCTGTTTGCAACCCTGAACGCTGCTGCTTTTCCGCCGGCTTTCGGTTTCCGCCACGCGGGCGGACAGGGTTCCTTGGTGGCTTTCGGGCGCGAGTTCAACTTAGTAACGCATTTCCGCGATGTTCACGCTGCTGATGAAACGGTCGGCCTCGTTTGCCAGCAACCATTTTTCCAGCCTGGCGGGCAGATGTTTCTTGTGCGCGAGGGAAATGATGTCCGTGTCAATCAAGCAGCTCATTTGAAAGGCTGGTGGTGACGCTCAACTTTCGGGAACGGCAGTTCCTGCCGCTTCAAGTGCGCCAGCAAGCCGACGGCACCGCGCCGTTTCTGGATGCGCGGGGTGATGATCAGGCTTTGGCGGTCGTCATTCAACGGGCGAACATCACAGGCCCGCCGTGCGCAAGGCCGGCATCGTCTCCACAACTCGCTTGTTTTCCGTTATCGCACGACCGCTCGCAGGATAAAAGCGCCGGACAGTGGCTTGCCTTTGCGGGCTTTGATGTCGTGGTCGGAGACCCAGCTTCCGCTGAAATCTCGCGGGCCGGCCACTTCGCGGCTGGCAAAGAGAATTGTGCCATCCGCCGCACTGGCATTTGCCCGAGCGGTCAAAGGTGTGCCGGACACCGGCAGCAGCACCACGCCATTGCCCGCCGAGTCGGTAAGGGTCAGCCAGTGCAGTTTGCGTTTGGAGGCGCGGAACTGGACGTCGAGGAACTTACAATCACCGAATGGCTCGCCGATATGCCCCGCTGGATAGTCCGTAAAGTAAGAATCACGCAGCCAACGCATATGCGTCATGCTGTCTGGCAGCAGAATCTTGAAACCTTCTTCCCAGAGGTTTGTATTACCCGCGGTCCAATCCAGACGCCAGTTCACCGTGACTTCGGCGTCCGGCTTGAGGTCGTAAGTGGAAGTAAGAGTGCCAAGCGAGGTTCTACTGTTTGCAGTTAGAACATTAGCGGTCACGGAAACACGGATGGTGCCATCGGCACTTGCGGAGGCAGCGGCCACTTGGACGCTGTCAGTGCCCGGCGGTTTTGGCGCGCGATAGAACGACTTTTCACCGCTTGCTTTTGCCTCACCGAGATTCAGGATCGGGCCGCCAACAACTATGTGCTTACCGCGAACGCGCCACGACTTGATGGTTCCGGTGTGCTTGTCAAAAACGATCTCTTCAAGATTGTTGGCCACACGCAGCATGTCGGCGCTGTCCTGACTGGTCAGGGCAGCGCCGCCGGCCAAGGCTGCCGGCGGCTCGGGAACCGGCGCGGCATCAACAGCCAGGTTATATGCCACCACGGAGCTTCCATCTGCGTGATCAAACTCCAGTCGCAACTTGGTGGCGCCGTCCGGAGCGGGCAACGACACCTCGACTGATTTCAACGGAGCGCAAGCTATATGCCGGGTGCCGTGCTGCAAAATCCTGGTGCCTTGATAAGTAGTCCAACGGCAGTCGAGTTCGTCGAGATCCGTGAACGAATAGCGGTTCGTGATGGATACGGTAAAGCTTCCACCGGAAGCTGAAAGCGTGCGGATGCCAACCTGGACCGGACTATAGACCTGTTTGACGAACCACCATTCGGGCTTGGGCACGCGATAGGCGGTGACGATTCCTTTGTCATTTTCCTGAAAGAGATTATCCGGCCCCCACGGACCTTTGCGCGGCGCGGGATTATTATTTGTATTGGCAATACCTTGGTTCTGCCATTCCCAGATGAACGACCCAAGAATGGTCGGAGCATTCCAGACTTTGTTCCAGACGCCGCCCAGCGCTTCGGACCATAAATCATGCGTTCCTGGATCGTAGTTTTCCGTCTCCGGCTGCCAGAAGATGTGCGGATTTTCCGAGAAGTTTGCCGGTGTGCCGTGCTTGATGACATTGTCCACCGAACCGGGATCGGGATAATGATCGTCTTTCCAAAGCTGTCCCTTCACGTCGCGCACGCTGGTGCAGGAGACGAAGGCCGGCCGGGTGGGATCGGTGGCGCGGACCAGATCCATGACCAATTGTGAATTAGTTCCCATCGGATTCTCGTTGCCGATGCTCCAGGCCAGCACGCAGGGACGATTCTTGTCGCGAGCGAGCGTCTCGGTGGCGCGCTGTAGGAGATAGGGCGCGTAGGCTGGATCTTTAACCTGGTCGTTGATCCAGCAGTAAGGTATTTCGTCGAGGATATAGATGCCTTTTTCTTCGCACAGTTCCAAGAAGCGTTGGGCATGGTTGTAATGGCTGGTGCGCACAGCATTGATGTTGGCGGCTTTCATCAATCCCACATCCTCTTCCCAGTTTTTTTCGGTCAGGGCAAATCCCTTGTCCGCCCAATAATCGTGACGGCAGGTGCCGGTGCATTTGATCGGCCGGCCGTTCCAGAGAACGATGTTGTTCTTGAAGTCAATTTGCTTGAATCCGAACCGCTGTTCGACCCGCTCAATCGTTTTCCCGCCGCTGGCAAGCTGCATAACGACATAGTAGAGGTTGGGCTTCTCGGCGGACCAGAGCGCCGGTGCCGCGACCGGTGCGGTCAGGGTGATGGTGGCGGTGCCGTCGTCGCCGATTTTCGCGTGGCCGAAGATTTGAACGCCAGTGGATTTTAGTTTTTGCGCCGCGAACAATTTGCCAATGATCGAGACTTCTTCGCCCGCCGTGCCCGCGACTTTCACGACTGAATTGAACGTGGCATTTCGGTAGTCAGCATCCAGCGGCGTTTGCACGGTGATGTCGGCGACGTGCGTTTGCGGAACCGCGAGCAGCGACGTGTCGCGGTAAATGCCGCCCATGCACTGAAAGTCGCCGGTTTCGCAATCGTCCGAAGGCGTGGTTTTGGAAACGCGAACCGCGAACAGGTTGCGCTGGCCGGGCTTGACCAAACCGGTCAGGTCAATGTCCCACGCGGTGTAGCCGCTCTCGTGGTAACCGGCTTTTTCACCGTTGATGTAAATTTCCGTCCCGTCGAGCGCGCCGTCGAAGTGCCAATAAATTTTTCGGTCGGCCCACGAAGCCGGCACGTTGACCCAGCGCCGATACTGCCCAACCGTGTTGTCCACCGAACCATAAGTCGGCGTGGAATAGCCATACATTTCCCAGTTCGAGGGCACCGGAAGATTATCCCAGCTCGCGTCATCAAAGCCCGGCGCGGCAAACGCGTCGAGTGCGACCTTTGGCATCTCCGGTTGTTTTTGCGCCAGCGGCCGCCAAACAACGTCTTGCCCGTCCTGATCAAGATGCACCTGAAACTCGCGGATGGATGCCCAGGAACCCTCGGCATGACCCGCGATGGTCACCTTGACAAAACGAACATTCGCCGGCGTGATCGTGATCGGCCCGTTTCCCACCCCGGCTGCGGCCGGCACCTCGGCCAGCGTCATCCATTTCCCGCCATCTGGTTTGCCTTCGACACGACATTGATACCCGCCGCCCGAGCGCTCCCAAGCAAGGCTGACACCGGTGACACGTTGATCCTTGCCGAGATCGGTCTGCAGCCATTGCGGAACACTGTCATCACTGGCGCACCAGCGAGTTTCGTTGTTGCCATCGAACGCGTTTTCCGGCGGATTTTTGTCCTCGCTGCTTGAAGCGGTGACGCCGAATTTTCCCGCGTTGCCGGGCACGAACTCGCCCGCCTTGATGCTGCCGTGCGTCAGCGCAAATTTCCAAATGCCGGTCATCGGCAGCGTCCACGGATTGTGCGCGCGCAGCAAATCCGGCGGCACCGGCTCGGCGGACGGCAAGGGCGGCGGTAAAGCTGCTGGAGAGACGCGCCCGACATCCTGCGCCAAGGCAGCGCCGGCAAGAACGGCGAACAGCGGGACGCAAAAAAGTGTGAAAGTTTTGAATTTCATTTTTATTCTTTGTATTTGAATTGGCACTGATCGTTGTTTATTTCGCTTTGTTCCGCAAGTCCTGAAGGTCTTGCTCTTTGCTTGTCAACTCGCGCTGGAGCTGTTGCCTCTGTTCCTTCAACTGCTTCCCATTCGCGGGTTCATTGCCGCCGTTGTCGAGAACTACCACCTGGCCGCCGGTTTCGACGCGGCGGCATACTGCGCGTCAAAATCAAGCGGCAGCAACGGCGGCGTCGAGACGATCCGCGCCTCGCCGGATTTGAGACCTTGAACCTGCGCCTTGCTGTGAATGACTCCGGGCGTGGTTTTGGCGCGCACCAAAACCGTGGCCGTGCCGAATTCAGTGCGGATGAAATGCAGATACGGATTGTCCGCCGACCAGCGCCGGACGTTTTTTTGGCTTCGCGCGTCTGCGTGATTGCCTGACTCGCGCTGGCGGCGAGCTCCACCAGTTGCTCGTTGCGCAGCACTTCGCGGCCATCGTGCCGTCAAACTGATGCCAGACGAAATTGCCCGAACCCATCGGCCACGAATCAATTCGATAACTGCGGTGCTGTCCTGCCGAATCAACATAGATTGTCAAATTGCTGATGACGTCCTGCTCCCCTTGAATGATCGCCAACGAGTTCTCGCCAAGATCCAGTTACCCGCCGCTCAACGTTTTTACACCCAAAAACCCCGCCATAAAATCGAAGAAACCCCGCACCGATTTTGGACTTTCAACTTTGCGCTTTGAGCCTAAACTTTCCCGCATGGCATCCGCTGAAATTGATGTGAAATATGTCGCGCACCTGGCGCGCATCGCGCTCACCCCTGACGAGGAAAAAAAGATCGGCTCCCAGCTCGGCCATATTCTTGGCTACATCGAAAAATTGCGCGAGTTGGACGTTACGAAGGTTGAGCCGACCGCGCACGCCGTGCCGCTGGTCAACGTCACGCGCCTTGATGAAATTCGCCCGTCGCTGCCGCAGGAAGACGCGCTCCGCAACGCGCCCCGGCAGGCCAATGGGCTTTTCATCGTTCCCAAAATCGTCGAGTAAATTCATTCCATGCTGAACCAACTCACGATTTCCGAACTCGCCGCCCGGCTGGGCCGGCGCGAAGTCTCCGCGCGCGAAGCGACGCAGGCGTGCCTCGACCAGATTCAACGCGTGGACGGAAAAATCCACGCCTTCATCAGCCATGATGCCGCCGACGCGCTGGCGCAGGCGGACGCGGCGGATAAATTGCTTTCCAATGGTGGCCGTGGCGCAAGCCGCCCGTTGCTGGGAATTCCTGTCGCCGTCAAAGACGTTCTCGCCGTGAAAAACCAGCCGCTGAACTGCGGCTCCAAAATTCTCGGAAAATTTATTTCACCTTACGACGCCACCGCGATTGAAAAATTAAAGGCGGCGGGCGCGATTGTTTTTGGCCGGCTGAACATGGATGAATTTGCGATGGGCAGCTCCACGGAAAATTCCGCGTTCGGCGTCACGCGCAATCCGTGGGACATCACGCGCATTCCCGGCGGCTCCTCCGGCGGCTCGGCGGCGGCGGTCGCGGCGGACGAGTGCATCGCCTCGCTCGGCACAGACACCGGCGGTTCCATCCGCCAGCCGGCGGCGCTGTGCGGTTGCGTGGGCTTAAAGCCGACTTACGGGCGCATTTCGCGCTACGGCTTGGTGGCGTTTGCGAGTTCGCTGGATCAAATCGGGCCGTTCACAAAAGATGTGCGCGATGCGGCGACGCTGCTCGGCGTGATGAGCGGACACGATTTGCGCGACTCGACGAGTGTGCCGCAGCCGGTGCCGGATTACGCCGCCGCGCTGACCGGCGACATCAAAGGCTTGAAACTCGGCCTGCCAAAAGAATACATGATCGGCGGGCTCGACCCGGAAGTGAAAGCCGCCGTGGACGCCGCCGTGAAGCAGTTGGAAAAACTCGGCGCCGAGATCGTGGAAATTTCTTTGCCGCACACGGATTACGCGGTGGCGACTTATTATATCATCGCCACGGCGGAAGCTTCGGCGAACCTGGCGCGCTTCGACGGCATCCGCTACGGCGCGCGGGTGGACGGCAACGACCCGATTGAACTGTATTCCAAAACGCGCGGCGCGGGCTTTGGCCCGGAGGTGAAACGGAGAATTATTTTGGGGACTTACGTTTTGAGCAGCGGCTATTACGACGCGTATTATTTGCGCGCCCAAAAAGTCCGCACGCTCATCCGCAACGATTTTCTGAAAGCGTTTGAAAAAGTGGATGCCATCGTCACGCCCACTTCGCCGACGGCAGCTTTCAAGATCGGTGAGAAATCCGATGATCCGCTGCAAATGTATTTGTCCGACATTTTCACCATTTCGTGCAATCTCGCGGGCATCTGCGGCGTCAGCGTGCCGTGCGGCTTCACGAAAAATCCGAAACTGCCGCTTGGGCTGCAACTCCTCGGCAAGCCGTTCGGCGAGGAAACGATGCTGCGCGTGGCGCACGCCTACGAACAGAGCACGTCCTGGCACCAGGCAAAAGCCGCGCTTTGACGGGGCTTCATTCAATCAGACCTTTTGCTGGCGATGATTCCGACTCAAAAAACCAAGCGCACTTTGTTTTGGATCGGCTTGTCGCTGCCGATGGTGGCGCTGATCGCGATGACGTGGCTGGTGCATCAGACCGGCGGCCAGTTCAACAACTCCTTCAACTGGGTGCTGCACAATTACAAGGTGCTGGACAAGTTCGAGCAGGTGCAGTCGCACATCGTGGACGCGGAGGCGAACCAGCGCGGTTTTCTCCTGACCGGCCGTTCGGAATATCTCGACCCGTATCAATCCGCGATGGCTTCCATTCACGACGATCTTGCGGAATTGAAAAATCTTACGGTCAATGATCCGGCCCAGCCGGCGAACATCGCGGTGCTGGAGCAGTTGATCACGAATGAACTGGTCTTTGATCCGGCGACGGCCGGCCAGTTCCAGACGAACAACTCGGTGGTGATGCTGACCGCGCGCGGGAAACATAAAATCGAGGCGATGCGGCATGTGTTGTTTCAGGCGCGCGAGGAGCAGGAGCACGCCTTGAGCAAACACCAGCAGGACGCCGAGGCGGATGTGGTCGCCAGCCAGATCATGTCGCTGGTGCTCATCGGGGCGGTGGCGGTGGCGCTGGTCTTCGTGGTGGTCATCCTGCTGCGCCTGGAAAAACTCCAGCAGTTCGTGACCGTCTGCGCGTGGACGGGGCAGGTGAAATTCCAGGGCCAGTGGCTGCGGTTGGACGAGTTTCTGGAACGGCAGTATGGCATTTCCGTCTCGCACAGTTTGTCCAAAGATGCGGCGGAAAAAATGATGCGCGAGATCGAGGAACTGAACCGTCCGCAAAATCGCCAGAAAGAATAGCCGCCTGCGCCGAGTTGAAAAATTCCCGTTGTGTCGGAGTAACCATCTGGTTACTATGACGACTAATACACAATGCGCCGAAAAATAAAAGCTGCTGCTGCCGGCGCGGTCCGCAACCCGGACCGCTCGCGCCGCTGCATTCTCGACGCCGCGCTGCGGGAGTTTTCCGCGCGCGGCTTTGCCGGTGCCCGGGTGGATGTCATCGCCCGCCGGGCGAAGATCAACAAGCGGATGCTCTACCATTATTTCAGCGACAAGGAGGGCCTGTTCCGCGCCGTGCTGCGCCATAAAATCAGCGAGCGCGTGAGCCGCGCCCAGGCGCAGGCACCGCAAAGCGATTTGGCTTCCAGTCTGCCGATTTGGTTCCGGCAGAACTGTGATGATGCCGACTGGGTGCGGTTGCTGGCGTGGGAATCGCTCCAAACGGCGGGCAAACCGGTGGTGGATGAACGGGAGCGCCGCCGCGTGTCCCGGCAGGCGACCGCCCGCATCCGGCAAAAACAGGCGGCGGGCGGCTTGCGGCGGGACGTGGCGGCGGTGCATCTCCAACTGGCGAAAGTTTCGCTGGCGATGTTCCCGCTGGCGCTGCCGCAGCTCGTTCGGATTATTGTCGGCCGTTCGCCGCACGACCCCAAGTTTCAGCGGGAATACACGCGGTTTCTGGAAACCATTTCGGTCGGGTTCCGTCCGCCAAACGGGAAGCATGAATAAAATCCGGGCGTTGACATGGCTGTGAACAAATTTTTCCTTCTGCTGGTGGCCGGCTTGGCGCTGGGCGCCGGCTGCTCGCGCGCGCCAGTCGCCAGAAAGGTTCCGCCGGTGCCGGTGCTCACGGCGCAGGCTGTGGCCACCAACGTGCCGGTGCTGATCGAGCCGCCGCCGGTTGGCCACGTCATGCCGATTTCGACGGTCACGATTCGTCCGCAGATTGGCGGCATCATCAGCCGGATATTTTTTCAGGAAGGCCAGGATGTCAAAGCCGGCGATTTGCTGTTCACGATTGATTCCAGGCCGATGCAAGCTGCGGTGGATCAGGCGAAGGCCAATTTGCAACGCGACGCGGCGCAGATGGAAAATTCCAAAATCCAGTTTGATCGCGAACAAAAATTGTTCGACCAGAAACTCGTTTCGCAGGACGAATACGACACGAGCAAGGCGGGGTTTGACGCGCTGGCCGGCACCGTGGCCGCCGACCACGCGGCGGTGACGAACGCGGAGTTGAATCTGGAATACACTTCCATTCGCTCGCCGATTGACGGGCGCACCGGCGGGCTGCAATTTCACGAGGGCAACGTCGTCAAGGCGCCGGACGACGTGCTGCTGACGATCAATCAGATTCATCCGATTTACGCAATGTTTGCCGTGCCGGAACGGTATTTGCCGGAAATCCAAAAGCAGATGCAGGGGCACACGTTGTCGGTGACGGCCAGTTATGAGGACCTGGCGGATGAGCCGCCGCGCGGCGTGCTGACGTTTGTGGACAACGCGGTGGACGCCACGACGGGGACTATCGCGCTCAAGGCGACGTTTCCAAATTCGCGCGGGGTTTTGTGGCCGGGCCAATTCGTCAAAATCGGACTGCAACTCAATGAGCTGACCAATGCTGTCGTCGTGCCGTCGCAGGCCGTGCAGGAAGGGCAAAACGGACAATATGCCTTTGTCGTGACGCCGGACAAAAAAGTGGAGACGCGCCAAGTGAAAACGGGCGTCAGCTATGGCGGGCGGATGCAAATCATTTCCGGCGTGAGCGCGGGCGAAACCGTCGTGACCGACGGGCAATTGCGGCTGGTGCCCGGCGTGACGGTGAATGACAAGAGCGAATGAAAAAGTAAGAATGAAGAATGAAGAAACAGGAATGTTCGTGGCCGTGCCGCCGGGTTTCTTCATTCATCATTCATCATTCTGCCTTTCCCCACAATGAGCGTCCCGGAGCTGTTCATTCGTCGGCCGGTAATGACCACGCTGGTCATGGCGGGCATTTTGCTTGCCGGGCTGATTGGCTTTCGCGAACTGCCCGTGAGCGATTTGCCGAACGTGGATTATCCCACGATCAATATTTCGGCCAGCCTGCCAGGTGCCAATCCGCAGACGATGGCCTCGGCCGTCGCGACGCCGCTGGAAAAACAATTGTCCACCATTGCCGGCGTGGATTCGATGTCGTCGGTCAGCTCGCTCGGCTTCGTTTCGATCACCGTGCAATTTACGCTGGACCGGAGCATTGACGCGGCGGCGCAAGACGTGCAGGCGGCGATTGCGAAGGCCGCGCGGCAATTGCCGCCGAACATGCCGTCGCCGCCCACTTACAACAAAGTCAATCCGGCGGATTTCCCGGTGGTTTTTCTCGCGATGTCCTCGGACGCGCTGCCGCTTTCGGCCGTGGACAATTACGCGGAGAACGTGATGGCGCAGCGTATCTCGACGGTGGACGGCGTGGCGCAAGTCAATGTCTTTGGTGCGCAGCCTTACGCCGTGCGTATTCAGGTGGATCCCGACAAGCTGGCGGCTTACGGCCTGGGAATTGATCAAGTCGAACAGGCGGTCGAGACCGGGAATGTGAATCAGCCGCTCGGAATTCTTTACGGAAAGCATCAGGCGTTCACCGTCCAGGCGAACGGGCAATTGAACAACGCGGCGGATTTTCGTCCGCTCATCGTCGCCTATCGCAACGGCAATCCGGTGCGCCTCGAAGCGTTGGGCAACGTGACCGACAGCGTGCAGAATGATAAAATGGCGGGCTGGTATAACGGTATGCCTGCCGTCGTGCTGGCCGTTCAGCGCCAGCCGGGGGCCAACACGGTGCAAGTGGTGGACGACATCAAGCGCCTGCTGCCGCAATTCCGCCAGGAAATTCCCGCCGCCATAAAACTGGATGTGGCGATTGACCGTTCTTACAGCATCCGGCAATCCGTGCATGATGTTGAAGTCACCTTGTTCATCGCGATTTGCCTGGTCGTGCTCGTAATTTTTCTGTTCCTGCGAAACTTGTCGGCGACGCTGATTCCGAGCCTCGCGCTGCCGATGTCGCTCATCGGCACGTTCGCGGTGATGGCGCTGCTCGGCTACAATTTGGATAATCTTTCGCTGCTGGCGCTGACGCTGTGCGTGGGCTTCGTGGTGGACGACGCCATCGTCATGCTCGAAAACATCGTGCGCCACATGGAAAATGGCGAGCCGCCGATGGAAGCCGCGTTAAAGGGATCAAAAGAAATCGGCTTCACCATCATTTCCATGACGCTGTCGCTTTCGGCGGTCTTCATTCCAATCATGTTCCTGGGCGGATTGCTCGGCCGGTTGTTGCGTGAATTCGCGGTGACGATTGTCGTGGCCGTGCTCGTCTCCGGCTTTGTTTCCCTGACGCTCACGCCAATGATGTGCAGCCGGTTTGTCCGTTCGGAAAAGGGAAAAAAGCACGGCGCATTTTACAATTTTTTTGAGCGGGTCTTCGACGGGCTGCGCGATGGCTACGCGCGGACGCTGGCCCTGGTCATGCGGTATCGCGGCACCACCCTGATATTCTCGTTTGTGGTTTTGCTGCTGACGGCCGTTTTATTTTCCGTCATACCGCACGGCTTTTTCGCCGATGAAGACACCGGGCGCATCGTCGGCACCACCGAAACCTCGCAGGACATTTCGTTTGACGCCATGCGCGCGCATCAACTGGAGGCGATGAAAATTGTTTCCGCCGATCCGAACGTCAAGAACGTCATCTCCTCCGTCGGCGGCAGCCCGCTGAACAATGGGCGGATCTTTTTCAGCCTACAGGAAAAAAGAAAATTGAGCGCGTCGGAAATCGCCCAGGAACTGCGCGCCAAGCTCGCGGGCATCCCGGGGTTGAATGTTTATCTGAAAGTCCCGCCCATCGTCAACGTCGGCGGTTTTTCGAGCAAGGGGCTTTATCAATACTGCCTGCAGGACACGGACGTGAACAAACTATTTCACTGGGCGCCGCTGCTCGCCGACAAATTGAAACTGGCCCCGGAAATTTTTCAGGACGTGAACAGCGATTTGCTGATCGCCTCGCCGCAGGTCAACGTGGAAATTGACCACGACAAGGCCGCCGCGCTCGGCGTCACCGCGCAGCAGATTGAAAATTCGCTCTACGACGCGTTTGGCGAACGGCAGTCTTCCACGATCTACGCCGATGTCGCCGAGTGGTGGGTGATCTTTGAAGTGGAGCCGCAGTTTCAACTGGACCCCGACGCGCTCGCGCGGCTTTATGTGCAGTCGTCGCTCACGAACAAACTTGTGCCCTTGAGCGCGGTCGCCAAGCTGACCCGCAATGTCGGCCCAACGAGCATTTCGCACGTCGGCCAGTTGCCGGCGGTTACGATTTCCTTCAACCTGCCGCCCGGCGTGGCGTTGAGCGATGCGGTTCAACAATTGGAAAAGATTGAAAACGAAATGCACCTGCCCGCGACGATCAGCGGCAGTTTTCAAGGTGCCGCCAAGGTGTTTCAATCTTCGGAAAAAGGGCTGGGATTTTTGCTGATCGCGGCGATTCTCGTCATCTACATCATTCTCGGCTGCCTTTACGAAAGCTTTGTGCATCCGCTGACCATTTTGTCCGGCCTGCCGTCGGCGGGCCTCGGCGCGCTGCTGACATTGATGTTGTTCCATTTGGATTTGAACATTTACGGTTTCGTCGGCCTCATCATGCTCATCGGCATTGTGAAGAAAAACGCAATCATGATGATTGATTTCGCGATCACCGCGCAGCGCGAGCACGGAAAAAATGCCGAGGAAGCAATTATCGAAGGCTGTTTGCTGCGCTTCCGTCCGATCATGATGACCACGATGTCCGCGCTCATGGCCACGCTGCCCATCGCCATCGGCATTGGCGCGGGCGGTGCCGGGCGGCGCCCGCTCGGTTTGGCCGTGACGGGCGGCCTGATCGTCTCGCAATTGCTGACGCTTTACATCACGCCGGTGATTTATCTTTATCTGGAGCGCTTCCGGCAGCACTTCACGCGCAAATCCAAAGCGGCTGTCGCCACGGCGGCTTCCGCTTCGGCCTGAAAAATCTGTGTTTCATCTGTGTTTCATCTGTGGCTAAAATAGGCCCGCAATGGAATACGAAGCCGTCATCGGTCTGGAAACGCACGTCCAGCTTAAAACCAAATCAAAAATGTGGTGCGGTTGCGCCAACGCGTTTGGCGCGGAGCCGAACACGAATGTCTGTCCCGTTTGCCTCGGCCTGCCCGGCGTGCTGCCCGTCGCCAACGAGGAGGCGCTGCGCCTCACCGTGCTGACCGGCTATCTGCTCAACTGCACGATCCCGCGCCACGCGAAGTTCGACCGGAAAAATTATTTCTATCCCGACGCCTCGAAAAACTACCAGCTTACGCAATACGACCAGCCGTCCACCGCGCACGGCTTCGTGGACTTTGAATTCAACGGTGGCATTTCCCGCGTCCGCATCACCCGCGCGCATCTGGAAGAAGACGTGGGCAAGCTGACGCACTTTGACCGCACCAGCGGCGTGGATTTCAACCGCGCCGGCGTGCCGCTGATGGAAATTGTCTCCGAGCCGGATCTCACCAGTGCCGACATGGCCTACGAATACCTCAACGCGCTCAAGGATATTTTGATCTACGGCGGCGTGAGCGATTGCGATATGGAAAAAGGCATGGTGCGCTGCGACGTGAACATCAGTGTGCGCCCCGTCGGCGCAAAGGAACTCGGCGCGAAGATCGAGATCAAAAACATGAACAGCTTTTCCGGCGTGCGCCGCGCGGCGGAATATGAGATCGCGCGCCAGATCGAAGTCGTGAAAAACGGCGGCAAGCTCAAGCAGTCCACGCGCCGCTGGGACGACGTCGCGGGCGTGACTGAGGAGATGCGCAGCAAGGAAGACGCGCACGACTACCGCTATTTTCCCGAACCGGATTTGATGCCGTTCGCGCCGACCGATGCCTGGCTGGCCGACGTGCAAAAACGCGTCGTAGAACTGCCGCTCGCGCGCAAGCAGCGTTTCATCACCAGCTACCAATTGCCGGCCGGCGACGCGGAAGTTTTCAAGAACGACGTCGCACTGGGAAATTATTTTGAGCCGATTGCCAAGCAGTCCAAAAATCCGAAAGCCGTGGCGAACTGGGTTATCAACAATTTGCGCGCGAAAGTGACCGAGGCTAACGAGCGCGAAAAAGCAGAGCAGGGCGCATTGGGTCTTGAACCGGCGGACATGCAATTGACGTCGCTCACGGATTTAAAATTCAAGCCGGAGGCGCTGGCCGAACTTATCGGCTTGGTCGAAGGCAAAAGCATCAGCAATTCCGCCGCCCAGCAGGTGTTTGCCGAGATGTTCGAGAGCGGCAAAGCTCCCGCCGCCATCGTGCAGGAAAAAGGTCTCGCGCAGGTCAGTGACACCGGCGTGATTGAAAAATTCTGCGACGACGCCATCGCTGCCAACCCGAATCCCGTAGCCGACTACCAGGCCGGTAAAGTCGCCGCGCTCAATTCGCTCAAGGGCCAAGTGATGAAACTTTCCAAAGGCAAAGCCAACCCCGCGCTCGTCGGCGAGATATTGGAACGGAAACTGAAAGGTTGAATAGCCAAAGAGTCTTTTTTGCGACTTCCAACGCGAAACAACTGCCTCGGCTAACGCGTAAATCTACCGGCTGACACCTTTTGTTTTTCGGGCGCGACTTTTGATTATGCGTTTCTCAGGTTTTGGCTGGGGCGTTTCTAGTAAGCCAGAAAACCGGGTGGCTTCGCGGCTTGGTGGTTCAATTCATTTCCCGTCCGCCTTTTTCAATTCCACCGCATAGGCCTGGTTTGCGCCGCTCAGATTGCTGCGGAAGATGAGCCATTTCAGGTCCGGCGAAAACATGGCGTTCGGTTCCAGCGCGTAATCGTGCTTGGCCATGTTGACGAGCTTCTCGGAACGGAATGCGCCGGTCTGGATCAAATCTTTCGCATCAATATTGCCGGCGGATTTGTCCTCGATGAGTTCGGGGCGGAAGAGATAAAGCCATTTGCCGTGATCCGCGTGCGCGACCATTTTGTCATCGCCGCCGTCGCTGGAAAATAATTTTCCATCCGGCGAGACATTGAAATGCACGCCCCACTCGTCGCGCTGCAAATGATACCAGGTCCGCTTGCCGGTCGCGATTTCGCAGCCTGCCACCCAGAAGTCCTCGCCGCGCGGCGTTTGCAGGTCATACCAAATCGTTTTGCCGTCGGCGCTCCAGAATTCGTGGCCGGCGATTTCCATGATCATCGTGCGCTGGTGGATCAGCTTCAATTCCGAGCCATCGGTGCGGATGGTCCAGATGCGGTCCACCTTGTGCCACGGGCCTTCGTGACAGAACAGGAGCAGCTTTGGATCGGTCGGGGAAAATTGCAGATGGCCGAGCCAGTCCGTGCAGCGGTTGACGCGCTTCGTCGCGCCGGTGGCGAGGTCGTAAAAGAAAAGTTCCATCGGATAATGCTGCGCGAGGCGATCCTCCATCATCTGGCCTTTCTTGCCGCGTTGCCGGTCGGCGCTTTGGATGTCGTTCGCGCGCCGGTTTGGGCCGCCGTCGAAATAATTATTCGTGGCCCAGTCGCTGCGCTCGACAAATGTGCCGCCGAGCAAGGTCTCGTCGGCGTTGACGGTGGAAACTTCCTGGCCGCGCTGGAGCGTCAGAATTTCCCGCACGGCCTTGGTGTTCGGGTCAATCGAACAAATGAGCCGGTTGGTCACGCCGTCCGCGATCTTGGTTTCGCCAAAATAAATTTTCCCCGTCTGGCGGCCAACCATGATGATGTGGACGCGGCCCGCGACAATTTTTTCCACCGCGCGCGTTTCCAGGTTCACCAGCGCGATGCCGTTGGACGTGGTGATGACCATTTTTTTGCCGTCGGGCGTGAACGGATTCAAATTGAAATAAAGACTCTCGCTGCCCGGCTCGGTGGAAAGCTGCACGACGCGGTGGCCGGTATCGGCGTCAATCCACTCGGTCGGCGGATGAGTCTGCGCGCGAATGTTCGGCGCGAGCGCGCAAACGGCGAGCAACATCAACGCGCTGCGAATCTGGAATAAAATGGTTTTCATATCAAGGTGCCGGCCGGTGTCGGCTGCAAAAGTGGTCGGCTCCTTTTCGCACATTTGCCGGGGCAAGGCAATCAACACAATTGGGGATGCGTCTGGCAAATTGCCGCCGCCGCGTGCAAAAAACTTTGTGCCGTGGCGTCCGGCTGGTTAAATTTCCCGCCCATGTTTTCATCCGAAATCAAATCCGTCCACTTTACCGGCATCGGCGGCACGGCGATGGCGTCCGCCGCCGCCGCGATGCTCGACAAAGGTTTTCAAGTCACCGGCTCCGACCAAAATGTCTATGAGCCGATGGCGTCGTTTCTCGCGGCGAAAAAAATCCCGGTGATGAACGGTTACGCCGAGCAGAACCTCGCGCACAAGCCCGACCTGGTCGTGATCGGCAACGCCATTTCGCGCGGCAATCCCGAGGCGGAATTTGCGCTCGACCACAAGCTGCGTTACTGCTCGCTGCCGGAACTGCTGCGGGAATTTTTCATCCGCGGCAAGCGCTCCATTGTCGTCAGCGGCACGCACGGCAAGACCACCACGACCTCGCTGCTGGCGTGGGTGTTCGAGCACAACGGGCTGAATCCGAGCTATCTCATCGGCGGCATCCCGAACAATTTTTCGCAGGGCGCGCGGTTCACGGACAGCGAATGGTTCATCATCGAGGGCGACGAATACGACACCGCGTTTTTCGACAAGCGCAGCAAATTCATCCATTACCAGCCGGAAGTCGCCATCATCAACAACTTGGAATACGACCACGCGGACATTTTTGAAAATCTCGCGGCGATCAAAAAAACCTTTTTGCATTTCATCCGGCTCGTTCCGCGCAACGGGCTGCTGCTCGGCAACGGCGATGATTTGAACCTCAAGGAGCTGCTGAACGTGACGCATTGCCCGGTGAAAAAATTCGGCCTCGGCGGCGATTATGCCGTGTATGCGTTCAACATCCGCTACGGTCCGACGGCGACGGAGTTTGAAATTCCCAGCTTCAAATTTCATTTGAATCTGGTCGGCGAATTGAACGTCCGCAACGCGCTCGCCGTCATCGGCGCGGCGAAACATTGCGGGCTGTCGAACAAGCAGATTCAAAGCGCGTTCGCCACGTTCAAGGGCATCAAGCGGCGCATGGAGGTGAAAGGCATCGCCGGCGGCGTGACGGTGGTGGATGATTTTGGCCATCATCCCACGGCCATCCGCGAAACGCTGCGGGCGCTGCGCATCAAATATGCGCGCGAAAAAATCTGGGCCGTCTTCGAGCCGCGCACGAACACGACGCGCCGGAATTATTTTCAGGCGGAACTTGCGGAGTCATTTGCCGATGCCGATGCGGTGGTCGTCGCCCAAGTCGCGCGGCTGGAATTGCTCGCGCCGGAGGAGCGGCTGGATCCGCAAAAGTTGATGCAGGCCATCGGTGCGACCGGCAAGCCGACGGCGTATTTGCCGGACGCGGACGCCATCGTGGCGCATCTCGCCCAGCACGTGGATGGCGGCGACGTGGTGGTGGTGTTCAGCAACGGCGGCTTCGGCGGCATCCACGGCAAGCTGCTGCAACGGCTGGCCCATCGGTAAGCTGCTTTCTCCAAATCCAAAAATAGACGGGGGCGCATCCGAACCAGATGCGCCCCCGGTGTTATTTCAATTTCAGTGTTCGATGATACGGTAGTAACGCGCGGTGAAACTCGCCCCGCTGTCCTGTAGCAGCAGCATCCCGTTGGTGAGGCTCAACGCGCCGGGCAGCGTCACCCAGTTCACGAGGTTGGTGCTGGCCTGCGCCTCGAAGTTGGCGAGGTTGGCCGGCGAGAGCAGGCCGCCGTTGGCATCGGTCGAGGTCAGGAGGAACGTGCCATTGGACAGCAATTTTGGCGAGCCGAGCAACTGCGGCACGAGCACCTTTAAAACGGCGTTGCTGCTGACGGTGCTGCCGCCGGCATTCGTGACGGTCACAAAATAGGTTCCGCCTTGCAAGCGCGCGACGTTGTTCAAAGTGAGCAACGGGCTGTTGCCGCCGATGAGGTTTCCATTCTGCCGCCATTGATAATGCAAGTCCGGCGTGCCGCCGGTGGCCGTGACGCGTAACGTGACGTTGGTTCCGTAGTTCACAATCTGGCCGACCGGTTGCAGGGTGATGGCCGGCGCGGCGGGGAGATACGCGAATTGATCCACCCAGCCCGCGTCCTGCCCGACGTCGAAGGTGGCGTCCTTGGAATAGCGCCATTCCAACACGTTCGTGCCGGCGGCGACGGGGATGCTGACCTGCTGCCAGTCCACTTCGCCGGAGATGTTCGTCTGCACGATGCCGTTGATACGGAATTCGAGGATGTCAAAATCCTGCTCCGAGGAAACTTTCCACCAGAAGGAGTAACTGCCGGCCTGGTTCGTGCCGAAGGTCGTCTGCAAAATGGTTTCCTGCAACGCGCCGATGCCGCCGCTGCGCGCGGCGTCCACGCCGTCGTGCGTGACGTTGGTCTCGCCGAACCAAGGCGCGCTGCCGCTGGTGATCCAAGTCAGGTTGGTCGCATCCAGCGCGTCACCGAGCGGGATGTAAGTGGAGACCTTGGCATATTTGCTGGCGGCCACGCCGTAGGCATTGCTGGCAATAAGCTGATACGCGCCGGTTGAAATGGGGATCGGCGCGCCCGTGACGGATCGGCCGCCCAGCGCCAAGGTGTCATTGGTCGCGCTCGGCAGGTTAGTGCCGTTCAACTGCCATTGGTAGCGCACCGGTTGGACGCCGGCACATTTGGCGGCGAGGATGAGGTTGGTCACGACGTTCACCGGAACGTTCCGGTTCCACGGTTGCACCGTGATGGCCGGGGCGCGGGTGCCGAACAGCGCGAGGTCGTGGTCGCCGCCGCAGGCGATGGCGACGACGTTGGCCAAGTCGGTCGGGACCAATCCCGAAGTCAAGATTGGACCGATGTAATAATTTCCCAAGGTGAGCACGGTGCCGTCATTGCGCAAAGCGAGGCTGTGGTTTCCGGCGGCGGCGACGGCCACGATGTTGGTCCAGTTTGTCGGAATCGTCGCCTGGCCATAAGGACTGCTGCCCCAGCCGACGACTGTTCCGTTCGCGCGCAAGCCGAGGAAGTGGGTGCTGCCGGCGGCGACAGCCACGAGGTTGGTGGCGTTTGCCGGGATCGGCCATTGCATCGCGGCGCCGTATAAACCCCAGGTGGTGACGGAACCATCCGCGCGCAGAGCGATGCTGTCTTGCCCGCCGGCGGCGACGGTCACGACGTTGGTCGCGGCGGTATTAGTGGTCTGCCCATAAGTGTTCTGGCCCCAGCCGACCACCGTGCCATCGGATTTCACTGCGAGGTCGTGGTAATCGCCGCACGCAATGGCCGTGATGCCGACGGCCGTGGCCGGCACATTGGTTTCGCCGCCGCCGCTGCCGACAGTCAGCAAACCGCTGTTGTCGCCCCACGCATAGACGGTGCCATCGGAGCGCAGCGCCAGGCTGTCGCCGTAGCCGGCGGCGATGGCGGTGACGATGGAGTTGCTCAACGCGGCGACGTTGGTTTCGCCGTAATGGCCAACGCCCCAGGCTGAAATATTCCCGGCCACCGACAACGCCAGATATTCTCCCGCCGAGGTGCCGGTGCCCAAATTTCCAACGGCAATGGCCGTGGCATTCGTCAGATTAAACGGCGCGTCAGTGGCCAGATACCCCCACGCCTTGGCGAACAGCACGCGCACCACCACCGGCGCGCTGGTGATGCCGCCGACTTGGTTGCTCACCGCGACATAATAATTTCCGGATTGCAGCGCCAGCGCCGGATTCAGCGTCAGCGTGTCGCTCGTCGCGCCGGGAACGGCGGTGTAGTTTTTATTCGTCGGCGAGAAGAACCACTGGTAAGTCAGCGGGCCGTTGCCGAGCACGGTCACGCTGCCGACGGTGATGGTTGAACCTTGATAATTCGTCACGCCGTTCGCCGTCTGGGTCAGAAAGACGAGCGCGTTATTGCTGATGACATTCACCGGCGCGGGCAGGCTGATCGCGGTGTTAATGGAGTTGCTGACGAACAATTGATAATTGCCCGCGTTGGCGAACTGAAGGTTGGAAAGAACCAGGCTCGTATTCGTCGCGCCGGGAACATTCGTCCCATTCAGCAACCATTGATAACTCAACGGCTGCGCGCCCGCAGCGGTGGCTTGCAGCGTCACCTTGCGTCCGGTATTGGCCGTGAGACCGACCGGCGGGTGCAAAATAACCGGGCTGCCGTCGTGGACCAAGGCGAGGCCGTGATAAGCGGCAGCGGCACCGGCAATGGAAAACAGATTTCCCAAAGCGGCGGGCGGATTGGTTTCGCCATCGGGATCATCGCCCCAAGCCAAGACCGTTCCGTTGTTGCGGATGGCCAGACCGAAATTTTCACCGGGGACATTGCCGGCGGAGATGGCGACAATATTCGTCATGCCCGCCGGCAGATTGGTGGCCGTGCCGCTGCCCCACGCGACCACCGTTCCGTTGGTTTGCAACGCCATCGCGTAAGTATATCCCGCAGCCACCGCCACCACATTGCTCAAGCCGGCGGGAACATTCGTCACCGCCCCGCTGCCGGACACGATAATCGTGCCGTCATTTTTCAGCGCCACTGCGTTCAAATAACCCACCGGACTGTTCATGCCGCAGGCAATCGCCGTCAGGTGGTTTAAACCGGCGGAAAGACCCGGCACGTTCGGACCCGCCGTCGGATTGCCCCAAGTGGCGAGCGCACCTTCCGCGCGCACCGCGTAACCGGCTGTGCTGTTTCCCCCGGCAACCGAAACGATATTGCTCAACGCGGACACGGCCAGTCCCGCCCAATGCACCACGCTGCCGTCGGCACGCAGGGCATAATTTCCCAGCCCAGCCATCGCCACGACATTGGTGGCGCTGGCGGGAAGGTTCGCGGCGCTGGCGCTGCCCCAGGCGACCAGGTTTCCGGAAGTCTGCACGGCAAAGCTTGCGCCGGGAGATCCGGCGACGGCAA
Source organism: uncultured Verrucomicrobia subdivision 3 bacterium (assembly GCA_903944085.1). Classification (GTDB taxonomy): domain Bacteria; phylum Verrucomicrobiota; class Verrucomicrobiia; order Limisphaerales; family UBA11358; genus UBA11358. The sequence goes on along the minus strand of CAJAQO010000228.1, from coordinate 9,929 downwards.
TGACGTTGCTCAATCCCGGCGGCGGCAGACACTCGCCGGATGAATTCAGACCCCACGCGGCGACCGGGCCGAAGGTCAGTTGCGCGACGGCGCTGGTGGCCGAGCCAACAGAATTTATGGCGACCACTTGGTAAAAGCCGAGATGGTTTGTGCCGACCGCGCCGATGGAATAACTCGCGCTGTTTGCGTCGGCAATGTTCGTGCCGTTCAACTGCCATTGATAGCTCGGTGCAGGAATGCCCGAAACCGCAGCGTTGAATGTTGTCGGCAAACCGGGCGGCACCGAGCGGCCCACCGGCTGCGTCGTGATGGTCGGCGGCACCAGCACAGTCAAGACCGCCGCCGTGGTGTTCGTCGCGCCGGAAACATTCGTGACCGTCAACGTGTAGCCGCCCGCATCCGCCGTGGTGAGGTTGGAAATGGTCAAACTGGTGGTCGCCGAGCCGGTGATGTGGACACCGTCGTCGGTCAGCGCATTGCCGTTCAAAGACCATTGGTAGCTATAGGGTGGCGTGCCGTCCACCACCGCGAAGAAATTCGCATTCGAGCCGACGAGCAAGGACTGGCTCACCGGCTGCTGGAGGAAAACCGGCGGCAAAATCACGGGCGTCAGCACCGCCACGGAACTGGTCGTCACGCCGACGAAGTTCGACGCGACCAGAAAATAATTTCCGCCGTCATTCGTTTGCACGTTGGCGATGTTCAAAGTTGAATTTGTCGAACCGCTGATGCGGCCGCCTTCCGCCAGCGGCGTGTTATTGAAAAACCATTGGAAGCTCATTGGCAGCGTGCCGACGAGCGCGGTGCTGAAACTGGCGTTGCTGCTCACGACGACGGAAGTGTTCGTCGGCTCCAGCACAAACGCGGGCGGCGTCAGGTGGTTCAAGTGCAGCACCAGGTTGCCCGCATCGGAACTATAACCGCCGGCGAGAATAAAATACGTTGCGCCCGCCGCCGTCGGCAGGATGACTTGCGACGTCACGCCGCCGGCATCGTCGTTGCAGGTCACTTCCGTCAGCGCATCGCACGAGCCGGTGTAAACGGCCAAGCCGGTGTCAAAGTCGCTGCCAAAGGTGTCCACGACAAGCTGGCCGGCGACCGGCGCGGTGAATTGATACCAGACGCCGTGTCCGAAGCCGTCCACGCAATCCGGCACCGGATCGCCGAACGAGGTGGCTTGGACGGTGGATTGGAAATTCGTGTAACTCGCGTTGGTGATGAGGATGGCTCCACTGCACAGATCGTTCGCCACCGTCGAATCAATGACCTTGAGCGACACGTTTGTGCTGCCGGTCGAGCCGTAAGCATTGGTCACGAGGCAACTGAATTTGCTGCCGGAATCCGACAACTGCGAGTTATTGAGGACGTAGCTGAAATTGGTTGCGCCGGGAATGATCACGCCGTTGCGCAGCCAAAAATAACTCAGCGGACTGCTGCCACCGGCGGCCACGCTGAAGGTCGCCGGGTTGCCCAGCAACACCACCTGGCTCGGTGTCTGCGCCAGAATCACCGGCGGCACCTGCGGGATAACCACGGTCAGCAGGGCGTTGGAGCTGACCGCTGCTCCGTAAAGATTGGTCACCGTCACGAAATAATTTCCGGCCTGCGCCGACTGGACGTTGGTCAGGATCAGCGTGGCATTGGTCGCGCCCACGAGATTGGTGCCGTTAAAAGTCCACTGATAATTTAGCGGGGCCGTGCCGTTCGCCGCGACGTTGAAGACCGCCGTGCCATTCACCGTCACTTTGAAATTGGTCGGCTGGTTGATGATGGCTGGCGCGACCGGCCCCGTGCCGAACGGCGCGACGTTTTGATAAATTTGAATGGTTGAGTCGTAGTCGTTGCAGAAAACGATGTCCGGCCGGCCGTCGCCGTCCAGATCGCCCGCCGCAATGCCCCATGCGTTCCAGCCCGTGCCGAAATCCACGCGCGGCGCGAGCGAGGCCGCCGTGAAACTGCCGGGCGTGCTGATGTTTTGGAAAATGGACATCACGCTGGGCAGCTCGCCGACCACGCCGATGTCGGGCTTGCCGTCGCCGTTAAAATCAGCGATGGCCACCGTGTGCGTCCAATAGCCGGTGCCAAAATCCACGCGCGGCGCGAAGGAATTGGTCGTCAGCAATCCGCCGGCGCTGACATTTTGAAAAACACTAATCGTCTCGCTTTGCACCGAACCGGCGATGAGGTCGAGCTTGCCATCGCCGTCCAAATCGGCGGCTGTGATGGTGGCGGTGGCATTGCCGCACGGTAAATCAAAGCTGGCGGCAAAAGTGTTCGTGTTGATGACGCCCGGCGTGGCGACATTTTGAAAGATGGAGACAGTGCCGCTGTCCGAATTGGCCACGGCCAAATCCAGTTTGCCGTCGCCGTCCAAATCCGCAATCACGGCTTCATACGGCCCGCCGGGCGCGGCCAGCACCACCGGCGGCGCAAACGAGCCGGCACTCAAGCTGCCGGCGGTGCCGATATTTTTGAACAGCGAAATGGTCTTGTCGCCGTAGTTCAATGCCACGATGTCCACGCGCCCGTCGCCGTCCAGATCAGCCGCCGCGGCGAAGCGGCAGTCATTGCCGGCAATCAGCGCGAATCCCGGCTCAAACGAATTCGTCGTGAGCGTGCCGGGCGTGGCGATATTGTGGAAAACCGACACGCGGTTGCCGCTGACTTCGCACGCGATCAAATCCAGTTTGCCGTCGCCATCCAAATCCACCGCGCGGAGACGATACGGATTGCCGCCCGTGCCGTTCGTCGGGAAAGGCAAATCCACGCGCGGCGCAAACGAGGCCGCGCTCAACACGGCGCCGTTGGTGCTGATGTTTTTGAAAATGGAAACCACGCCGCCGCCACCGGTGACCAGCGCAATGTCCGGTTTGCCGTCGCCATCCAAATCCGCGATGACAGCGGAACCCGGCCCATACGCGGTGCCCAGATTGAAGTTTGGCGCGAAGCTGCTGGCGCCGATGCTGGAGCCGTTGCCGTTGAATGTCGGTTCAAACGGCTGGCCCGAAATCGCCGTTTTTCCATTCACGGTCACGGTGATCGGCCCAAACGTCGCGCCACTGGGAACAGTCACCGTCAGGCTGGTCGGACTGGCCGACGAAACCACGGCCTGCACCGCGCCGAAATAAACAATGTTGGAAGCCGCCAGCGGATAAAAATTGGTTCCCGAAATGGAAACGGTCGTTCCCGGTGCGCCAATGAGCGGAGCGACCGCAGTGATCGCCGGCGGATTGGTGCTGGGCAATGAGCCGGCTGTCGGTGTTTGGTTTTGATAAATCGAAAGCGTCGCGGCATACGAAACCGCGAAGGCGATGTCGGGCCGGCCGTCGCCGTCCAAATCGCCGATGGCCACGCCGTTGGGATTCCAGCCCGTCGGATAATCCACGCGCGGTGCCAGCGAACTGGTCGTGAAACTGCCGGGCGTGCTGATGTTTTTGAAAATGGAAAGATGGTCGGGCAGTTGCGTGACCACGGCGATATCGGGTTTGCCGTCGCCATCCAGATCGCTAATGGCCACAGCATTGCCCCAGCCGCCGGCGGAGAAATCCACATTGGGCGCAAACGAGTTTATGGTGAGGCTGCCCGGCGAACTCATGTTGCGATAAACTGAAACGGCCTGGCCGTTGATGAATGACGAGACGACAATATCCAGTTTTCCATCGCCATCCAAATCTGCGACGGCGAGGCCATAACTGGTGGGCATTCCCGTCAGGCCGACGGATGGCGCAAACGAGATATTTCCCGTCGTGCTAGTGTTGCGCAGGATGGAGACGGAATTGGTGGTGCCGTAATTGTTGTTAGCCGTGACGACATCGGGTTTGCCATCGCCATCCAAATCGGCCACCGCCAGACTTTGCGGATTGGCACCCACGGCGAAGGTGACTGCGGCGGCAAATGAATTGGTCGTGAGGCCGACCGCGCCGGTGTTGTGCAAAACCGAGACGGTGCTGTCGCCCCAATTGGCCACGATAATTTCCGGTTTGCCATCGCCGTCCAAATCCTGCACGGCCACGCCGCGCGGATCGGAACCGGTGGCAAACGCCACTGGCGCGGCAAATGAATTCGTGGTGAGCAGTCCCGGCGTGGAAATGTTTTTCAAGATCGCGACCTGGCTGGAATTGCGGTTCAAGAAAAGAATGTCCAGCTTGCCGTCGCCGTCCACGTCGGCAACGATCATGGCCTGCAAGCCGGCGGGCAGCGGAATATTTACGGGCGGCGCAAACGAAGCGGCCGTCACGGTGCCGTTGGTGCTGAGATTTTGATAAATGGAAATGCCCTGGTTGCCGCTGGCCACCACCAAGTCGGGCCGGCCGTCGCCATCCAGATCGGCATAGGCGACTTGTCCCGGCCCGTCCATGGCGGGCAAATCCAAGCGTGGTGCAAGTGCTGCCGAGCCGCCGCCGGGAAAGGTGACGAGGAACGGCGCGTTGGCGTAAGCGATGAGTCCGCCCACGCTCACGGTGATGGGCGCGAAAGTCGCGCCGCTCGGAACCGTCACGGTCAAGCTGGTCGGACTCGCCGCCAAAACTGCGGCCCGCACCGCGCCGAAATAAACAATGTTCGAGGCGGCGGTGGCGCTGAAGTTCGTTCCGGTGATGGCGACGATAGTGCCATTCGATCCAGAATTGGGTGAGAAATTAAAGATGGTCGGCGGCCCGGAAGAAATGGTCGCGGACGTGCATTTGCCCGTGCTGCCGGCCAAATAGATGGCGGCGATTTCATTGGACGAGAGCGCGCGGTTGTAAATGGCCGGCTCATCCATCAATCCGACAAATCCGGCCCTTTCGGCGCTCGGTGCCGGGCGTTGGCCGAGATACAAGTCTTCGGTCGTTAGTGGTGTAAAACTGCCAATGTTTTGTTGCCCGACAATCTGGCCGTTGCAATAAATCATCGCCACGCCGGAAGCCTGGTCATACGTCAGCGCCACATGCTGAAAAACATTCGTGACTACCACGCCGCCGGGAGAACTCAACTGATGCCAGGAGGTGTCGGCGCTCACGATGTTCGCGTAGAGTTCGCCGGGGCCGGGATTGGAGTTGAACGGCTGGCCGGGCGCGATGTGGAAATGGACACCCCAATAATTGCCGTCGTTCCACTCAAACAAAGGATGGGTGGCCGTGACATCCGTGGGATTGATCCAAGCTTCGAGCGTGAAACCGGCGGCGGTGCCGACGTTCAGGCTGGCACTCGCCGGTATGAAGACATCGCCATTGGTGTTGTTGAAATTGAAGGCTTGGTTCACTTCGCCAGTGGCAAACCCGACGCCGCCCTGAAGCACACCATTATTCGTCCCAACAATATCATTGGCGTTGGCTTCCGCCGGCCACCAGCCGACGATGCCCGCAGGCGGCGGCGTGCAAGCCGTCGCTGCCGCCGTGCATTTGCCCGCGCTGCCGGCATTGTAGATGGCCAGAATTTCAGCGGGCGTCAGCGCGCGGTTATACAAGGCAATTTCATCAATGTCGCCGAGGAATGGAAAATTGTTGAAGCCGTCGTTGACGTTGCCAATGCCGACGCCCGGCGAATCTCCAGCAATCAAATTGCCAAACGGCCGGATCGTGGTGGCTTTCTGCGCCGCGAGCACGCCGTTGGTGTAGAGACTTAGCAGGCCGATGCTGCCATCGTAGGTCGCCGCCACATGCACCCAGTTGCCATACGCAATCGCGGCTCCGACCGAATCATAGTTCCCGTTCGCATCCGTGATAAACAGCGCGAGCAAATTGCCGCCCTGCATGGACAAAAGGTAAGGATCCAAACCCGGCCGATTGTCGCCGCGCCAAAAAATATTGTAGCCGTCGCCGCGCGGCCGAATCCAGCCTTCAATAGTCAGCGCATTGGTCAGCGCATAGGCCGGCTCATCGGCGATTTGCACCCCGCAATAAGTGCCGTAAGGATAACTTTCCGGATCGCAGGCAAACGCCTGGCCGTCCACACCGTTGGTGTAGTTAATGTTCACCAGCACGCCATTGTTGCTGCTTACGACATCCACTGCCGTGCCGTCGCCTTTCCACCAGCCGACCATGCCCGCCGGCGGCGGCGTGCAGGATGAGGCTTGGATTGGCGGCGTGGCAGCGGCCAGCGCCGCGAGCATGGCGAGTCCTGTGGACAGTAATTTTCTGGATGAGAATTTGATAATCCTTTTCATGGCAGATGACCTTTTGAATTTTTTGTCACGCAGTTCGCCAAACGAGCCGAACTGCGCAATGACACAACCTTAATGGAACACACCTTTGTAACTCATTGTGTCCTGTTTTGGCAATCCAAAACCGAGTCCGGAAACAACAAATTAGAGAATACAAAGCGGTGAATAAGCTTTAGCACCAGCAAGGCCAAACGCCCAAGCGTCAAAAACAAAGGGAAACAAGCGTTGGCCGGTAAAAGTCCCGCCGGGGCGCGTGAAAATTTCACGCATCAAGCATGCGTTTCACGCGTTGCTAATGTCGCGCGCAATTTATGGCTGGTCACGGCCAAGACCGGCAAAAAAAGTCGGCGGCCGAAAAATTTTCCGGGCGCGGGAATTTTCCGTTCCGTGGAGTTTTTTTCTGGCACACGAGTTGCGTTACTGTAGGCGTGGCTAAAAAATTTCATCCTTCCGGTTTGGTCCGCAATGCGGCGGACGGTGCAGCGCTCAATTTGCGGATGGCAACGATGCAAATGGCAGGCGTGCGCATCCCGCCGCGCGTCCGCACGATTCCGATGCTGCGCCGGCGGCTGTCCGTGACGTTTGTCGCCGAATCCGCCCAGCCGCTGAAAATAAGACACGCCGGCCAAAATTTGGGCAGTCCGGCTACCGGAAAACAACCGACGCAAAGCCCGCGTGTTTGAGAAACGTTTCCAATTCCGTCCGCGCTCGCTTGTCAGCGTCGTCCAAAATGCCGCCCTTGCGCGCCGCCCGGGCGATGTCATCCACCGCATTCTGACGCGCCGTCTGTTCCAGATCTTTGTCGAACGCGCGCAGCAACCCCGTTGAATGGTCAATCACCTGGCTCGCCTGATCATCTAAATACGCATCCGTGACCTGCGGCGGCGGTAGGCGCAACGAAATTGTTTTGCCGGAAATTTGCACGTCCTCCGGCGCGAGTCGTTTCAAATCAATGCCCGCCTTTACCACGCCGTGCGCCAGCAGCAGCACGCGGTTTTCGCCATACCATTTCACGTCCTCCAGCACCACGACCTTGTCCATGACATACTTGACGGTGACCAGTTCCGAGAGCGATTGCACTTCGTGGACGACGCTGGTGGTGTTCCACAAATGCAGGCCTGCGCCGCGATCTGCCCAGCGCGCCACGGTGAATGTGAGGTAAGCCGCCAGCGCCAGCGCAACCGTTGCCGCCAGCACCCAGAAAAATTTCCACAAAAGTCGCATCGCCGGAATGTAAAACCAAATGCCCGCGAAGCAAAGAATTGTTGCGCCGCGAAGTGCCGCACTCGACCGCGTGCGGTTCGCGCGCGGAAAATTCCTCATCTGGATTTGGTTTGAAACGCAGCGTCGCCGGGAGTTATTCTCCGTTCATGCCCGATGATTTTCGACCAGCCTTTCTGCCGCGGTCCAGCCGCCGCTCGTTTCTCAAAACTTTGGGCGCGGCCACGCTCGCGGCGCCATTCATCACGCACAATCTTTTTGCGCAACCGCCCAGCCGGCGGCTGCGCCATGCGAGCTTTGGCGCGGGCGGGATGGCGTGGGCCGATCTCACGCAGATCGCCAACTGCGCGAACGTCGAGATTGTGGCCGTGTGCGATGTGGATTTGAACCGCACGGTGGAAGCCCGCAAAAAATTTCCAAACGCGCGGATTTATCAAGACTGGCGCGAGCTGCTTGACAAAGAGTCCAAAAATATTGATTCCGTGAACGTCTCCACGCCGGACCACATGCACGCGCCCATCGGCGTGAGCGCCATGCAGCTCGGCAAACACGTTTACGGTCAGAAGCCGCTGGCGCATGAGCTTTACGAAGTGCGGCGCATGACCGAGACGGCGCACCAGAAGAAGCTCGTCACGCAAATGGGCATTCAAATTCATTCCTCGGTTTATTACCGCATGGCGGTGCGCCTCGTGCAGGACGGTGTCATCGGCCAGATCAAGGAAGTTCATTCCTGGTGCGACAAATCGTGGGGCGATCTGTCTGCAAAACCGGACAAAACCGATGCGGTGCCGGCGGGCTTTGACTGGAATCTCTGGCTCGGCGTATGCGCGGAGCGGCCTTTCATCGGCGACGCTTATTATCATCCCGGCAACTGGCGCAAGCGGCTGGATTTCGGCACCGGCACTTTGGGCGACATGGGCTGCCACATTTTTGATCCCGTGTTTGAAGCGATTGGCCTGACCGCGCCCATGACCATTCGCTCGGAAGGTCCGGCCCCGAACGAATGGAACTGGGCGCTGAACGGCAAAATTAATTACGGCTTCGCCGGCACCAGGCGAACGGCCGCGAAAATTTTGCCCGTGACCTGGTATGACGGCACCGCCAAACCCGCCGCCGAAATCATCGCGTTGATCGAAGGCGAAGAATTTCCCGGTGCCGGTTCGATTTTTATCGGCACGGAAGGCGTGATGCTGCTGCCGCATTACAGCCTGCCCACGTTGTTTCCCAAAACGAAATTTCGCGATTTCAAATTTCCGCAAGTCAAGGGCGCCAAGCACTGGGAACAATTTGTCAACGCGTGCCGGGGCGACGGGAAAACCACGGCGAATTTCGCCTACGCCGGGCCGCTCACCGAAACGATTTTGCTGGGCGGCATCGCCTCGCGGTTTCCGCACGTGACGCTGGAATGGAATGTGCCGAAAATGAAATTCAACGTCCGCGAAGCCAGCGAACTGGTGCGGCGAAACTACCGCGCCGGCTGGTCCGTCAAAAGCCTCTAAACTGAAACCGCGTTTGGTTCAGCCGTTTTCCGGATTCGCATTGCCAACGAATGGCCGCAAATGCCCAGCCAGATCATGGCAAAAAAACGACCGCAGCGGGTGGCTGCGGTCGTGCAAATTTTTGGGAAGGCACCATGATGCCTTAAAACCACAACTAATGTTGGGGCTCAAGCGGGGCTTCGCTGCCGGCAGCAATCGTCCAGTTGAATTCGGTGTGCGGTTGATTATCCAAGTTCCAACGAACGCGCCAAGTGCTGTTAAAAAATGGATCACTTGGGTCAATTATATCCCGGCGCTTGGCGGATTCCACATGGGCATCAACAAAGAGTATGTCAGTGCGAAAGTTATGCCGGTTTGAGGGCCACTCAGTGTAACCAAAGTTAGGGTCAGTCGGGTCCAGATTCGCACTGAAATTAAGAAGTGACGCGATTTCTGAGCCCCGAACATCAGCGATAGCAATCATTTCAGATGGTTTTCTAACCATGGTGTCTTTAACGATGCCTCGGTAAAACGTCCCGTCTACGTCGCCGCCCAAACCAATCTGGGCGGGTCCGCCCGTAGGCACGGTCGTGTTTGCCAGTCCCCAGTCATTGTAACCCAGTGAAAATCGTGAATTAGGTGTGACCACCCATGGACTGGCGTTGCCGCTTTCATCCTTCCCGCCGAGAGTGAAGTTGATATTGGTATCCCACCAATAATCCGCCGGCGATGCAGGGCAGGAAAAGACATTGCGATTATTGCCCAGCAGAACGAGCAGTCGGGTCGGCCAAACATACAGATTATTTTTTGGGGAATAAGATCCCGGGAATTGTTGGGAATCGGTCTGATACATCGTTAATCCGATGCCAATTTGCTTGGTATTGTTGATGCACGCGGTCTGCCGGGCTTTGGCCTTGGCCTTGGCCAGCGCCGGCAGCAACATGGCTGCGAGAATGGCGATGATGGCAATGACCACCAGCAGCTCAATCAGCGTGAAGGCGGATTTGCGCGGGGAAATGTTGGATTTGAATTTCATCGGGTGCGGGATTTTTGGGAGTTTTGAACCGCTTGAATGGCGGCGGGGTCGT
>CAJAQO010000227.1 GCA_903944085.1 uncultured Verrucomicrobia subdivision 3 bacterium | reverse complement strand
GCAATTTTCCAAAGTCCCGTCCCGGGACGAAAGAACCGTTCTGCCGTCCCTCACGGGACTTTTATCTTTGGTGACGTAATACCCAGCCATAAATGGCTGGGCTATTTTCAGGGGCAGCGGCGCGATGCCGAAAACGGCCACCGGGACGGGCGCGCTCCCCAGCAATGTCCCAGCCGTGCGGCCAAGGGCAGTTTGGGATTGGTGATTATCGTCTGCAAAATCCCTTGTTTGCCGTGGGGAAACAGCTATTTTCCTGAGAGCTATGAAAACAGATTTGTGGTTCAGTGAAGGCGTCTGTGAAACTATCCGACAATTATCCCTTCCTGTTTTTGGCATTTTCCTCGCCACTTGGTTGGGATTCAGAGTTGGCAGAACTTCCAAGCGGCAGAACGATCTCAGGGATGATCAGCTCCAACTTGTGCCCCTTCTTCATGGCTTCATCAAAGAAGCTGAATCCAGTTTTGCCCCGATTTCAGTTTGGCATGATAGCAAGAATGAACTCGAAAAGAGAATCCTGAAATTCAAAATGCATTTAACCGGAAGGCGAAAAGCAGCCTTGTGTAAATCATGGGAAAGATTCGAGCAAATCAAGAATGCGGAGCTTTATGCAAATACTCCATCTGGTGATTTTGGCGATTGTGGATCACTAGAAGACCTTCAGAGAGCGCAACAAATTCTCAAGAAGCGACTCAGCGAATTACTTGTCTCCGTTGAAAACGCATAACTTTAACGACCGTTCCAAAAGCTGCCTGTGGCCTGTGCGGGTTTCATTCTGCGATCATTCAGCAGCTTCTGGAATTAAAATCTGGAGCACTTGCCAGCCGACACCAATCAACTAAACTTCCGACATGAAATTGAATTTGGTGATGAGCAGCCTCATTCGTGAATCAGTTATAGCGGTGGCTTTAATCTTGGCATGCGGCTGTGCCAACCAAAGCATAAATCAAACGCCGGCTCACGAAGTGAGCAGGTCTGAAACCGGCAAAAAAATCAAAACCTATCAAGTTAGGTTTCATTACTTGAAATTAGGCAACACGTTTACAGAAGTGCAACATACAGTTGCTGGAAACATAAGCATTGACCTCGAAAACAATCAGTTTCTATGGGGCCCGATCCCTCTGCAACTTGTAACTCTCAGAGAGCCAACACAGGGGCAAAAGATATTTTTTGATGGAAGGCAGCTCATTTACATAACTGGTCAATCACCAGATCGGAATAATGCCGTTGGGCTGATTTTTGGTGGCCCAGCGCATGGACAAACATTTATCCAAATTTGTCAGACTCCACATGGTTCTTATAGCGAATTTTTCTCAAATCTCGATCAACTTAAATTTCCAGAAAATTATCACGGCCTAATAGCATCAACAAAATACACAGATGGAACACCCTTGGACATTGAATACGAGTTTGCAGCTTCAGTCCGAGTTGTGGACAAAGGGTGTTTATTAAATGAAAAAAAAGCGCGTTTTTACCGTTCAACACTTGCCAATGGAAATGGGGTAATTGTTGTGAACAATGGCGATGGTAATTTGACACTTTGGCCGGATGGAAATTGGCTTTTCTCAAAAGCAGATAAATCTGGCAATCAATTGGGTGGATTTGATGGCTCCTTAAAGCAGGTTTATTCTGAATTACGGCAGCAAACTCAAGATACGACATCAAACAATCCCTCATTCACGGGCACGGGGTTTTTCATCACGGACGATGGTTATCTGATTTCAAATTATCACGTCGTCAAGGGTGCGGCCAAAGTGCGTTTGCTCACGGGCGCAGGCTTGCTTGACGCAACGGTGGTGAAGGTGGATGCGGCGAATGATCTGGCTTTGTTGAAAGCCGTTGGGCGGTTTGCACCGCTGCCTATTGCCGCCAGTCGCACGGTGAAACTGGGCGGGACGGTGGCCACGGTGGGTTTCCCGGACATCGGGTTGCAGGGGTTTGCGCCCAAGCTGGCCAAGGGGGAAATCGCGTCGCTGGCGGGCGCGGCGGATGACCCGCGCTATTTCCAGGTCAGCCTGCCGGTGCAGCCGGGCAATTCGGGCGGGGCATTGGTAGATGCGCGCGGGAACGTGGTGGGCATCGTGGCGGCCAAGGTGCTGGCGCACGGCCACCGTGTGCGTCGGCGGCGCTGGCAGCCACCGGCTCGCTCCCGGAGAATGTGAATTATGCGGTGAAGAGCAGTTTGCTCTTGAGCTTCCTCGAATCGGTTCCGGAAGTGGATGCCAAACTGAAAGACGCGAACACGAAAGATGAATCGTTTGAGGAGGTGGTCAAGTCGGCGCAGGAGGCGGCGGTGCTGGTTTTGGTTTACTGATTTTTTCAACCACGAAATACACCAAACACACGAAATGGGAAGTTGGGGACTCGTGGAACTCGTCCCGCCGACATTTCCAAACTTTCGTGTGTTTTGTGTATTTCGTGGTTAATCACGGTGATTGAGATTTGATTCCACCGTTTGTATCGTGCAGGCAATGTCGTTGCCGGAAAAACCAGTTTCGCCGCTCGCCGCGCCGGTCACTGCCGTCTGGGGCGTGGGCGAGGAGCGCGCGAAACTGCTGGCGCGATTGGAGATTTTCACGGTTGAGGATTTGCTGCTGCACAAGCCGCGCCGCTACGAGGACCGGAGAAAGTTTCTTGCCATTCGCGAATTGAAGTTGAACGAGCCGGCGACGGTGCGCGGCAAAATTGTCGCCGCCGGCATCAAGCGTTTCAAAAAAGGCACGCGCGCGATGTTCGAGTGCGTGTTTGACGACGGCACGGCGCGGCTGCATTGCCGCTGGTGGCAGGCGCAGCCGTGGATGGAAGACTGGTTCACTGTCGGCCGCGAGTTTTTGGTGTTCGGCAAACCGGATTCGCTGAAGCCGCGCAACCTTGACCATCCGGAAACCGAACTGGTCGAGCCGGGCGAGGATGAATTCATCCACGTCAACCGCATCGTGCCGGTGCATCCGCTGACGGAAGGGCTGACGGCGCGCGTGATGCGCACGCTGGTCTGGCGCGCGCTGGAGAAATATGAAACCGAGTTGCAGGTTGCAGGTTGCAGGTTGCAGGTTGAAAACCCCGTGACCGCCGCGCGCAAGGAACTTTCAACTTTCAACTTTCAACCGGCAACTTTGCCCGCGCGGGCAAACGCGGTTCGGATGATTCATTTTCCAGAAGAATTGACGGATGTGGAAATCGCGCGGCAGCGGCTGGCGCTGGATGAATTTGTGGCGCTGCAATTCCAAATCCAGTCGCGCCGGAAAAAATTTGAGGCGCTGTCAAAAGCTTTGCCGTGCGGCGGCGACAATCGTTTGATGAAACCGTTTCTGGCGGCGCTCGGCTTTAAGCTTACGGCCGCGCAGACGAATGTGTTGCGCGAGATTCGCGCGGATTTAAGCGGCGCGCATCCGATGCGGCGATTGCTGCAAGGCGATGTCGGATCGGGCAAGACTGCGGTGGCCGCGTGCTCGGCGCTCATGGCGTTGGAAAGCGGCTTCAACGTGGCGCTGATGGCGCCGACGGAAATTCTGGCCGAACAGCACTATCGTAATTTTGTGAAGTGGTTTGAACCTTTGGAGGTTAAAGTCCGGTTGCAAACGGGCAGTCGCAAGGAGGCTTCGTTGCAAGTTGAAAGTTGCAAGTTGAAGGTTGAAAAAACCGCGGTGTCCGCGCGCAAAGAACCTTCAACCTTCAACCTTCAACCTTCAACCCTGACCATCGGCACGCACGCATTGCTGACCGGCGGATTTGATTTGCCGAAGCTTGGTTTGGTGATCATTGACGAGCAGCACAAGTTTGGCGTGGCGCAGCGCGAGACGCTGGTGCGCAAAGGGAATTATCCGCATTTGCTGGTGATGACGGCCACGCCGATTCCACGCTCGCTCGGCCTGACGCTTTACGGCGACCTCGATGTTTCCGTGATTGATGAAATGCCCGGCGGGCGCGGCCAGATCAAAACCTTCGTGCGGATGACGGACAAGCTGCCGAAAGTTTTTGAGTTTATCCGCGAAAAAATTTCCGGCGGGCGGCAGGCTTACATCGTTTATCCGCGCGTCGAGGTCGCGGACACGGACAAGGACATCAAGGCGGTGACGAAAGAATTTGAAAATGTGCAGCGCGCGCTGACGCCGTTTAAGGTCGGCTTGTTGCACGGCCGCATCAAGCCGGTGGAAAAAGAAGCGGTCATGGCGGAGTTTCGCGCGAACAAAATTCAGGCGCTCGTCGCCACCTCGCTGATCGAGGTCGGCGTGGACGTCGCCAACGCGAGCGTGATGCTGATCGAAAACGCGGAACATTTCGGGTTGGCGCAGTTGCACCAGTTGCGCGGGCGCATCGGGCGCGGCGCGCACGAGAGTTTTTGCATTTTGATTTCCGACGCGCAACACGAGGCCGCGCAGGCGCGGCTGAAAATTCTGGAGGCGACGAACGACGGCTTCAAAATCGCGGAAGCGGACTTGAAACTGCGCGGTCCCGGCGAGTTGCTCGGCCAGCAGCAGAGCGGCGCGATGAACCTGCGCTTCGGCAATCTGGCGGAAGATCTGCCTTTGATCCGGCAGGCGCGCGAGTTGGTGGCCAAAAGTTTTTAGCCGCAAAAAAACAGTTTTGATTTTTCGAAACTTCCGCGTAGCTTTGAAGGCATGAAAGCATTTTATTCCTTCTGCCTTGCGCTCCTGGCCGCCGCGTTGCTGGCGGGTTGCGGCAATCATGCCAAGTCTGCGGCGGATACCAAGCCGACCGGCGTGGCGGCGGTGAAACAGGCGGTGCAGGCGTTCAACACCAAGGAAGGCCACTTTCCCAAGACGCTGGATGAATTGACGCCTACCTACCTGGACAAAATTCCTGATGCGCCCGGCGGCTACAAATATGCATACGATCCCGCCAAGGGCGAAGTCACCCTGCGCCGGTAGTAAGTCCCGCCAGCGGGCGGCGGGCGCTTTTCGGGCCACGCAAAAATTGGATTTTGATTTTCCAGTGATCGGGCATAGTTTGCGGGCATGAAACTTTTTATCTCCGTTTTCAGTTCGGCTCTCGCCGTCATTTTGCTCGCCGGCTGCGGCAGCGGTTCCAGTTCGCCAACTCCCGGCACCAATTCGGCGGCGGCATCCGCCAGCAACAACGCGGCGGATTATCTGGGCGGACTGGTGCAGGCGAAACGGACGGCGGACAAGACGATTGACGTGTCGTATCTCAATCAGGCGCTGCAGTTGTTCAATGTCCAAGAAGGACGTTATCCCAAGAGCCTGGACGAATTGACGCCCAAATACGTCGCCAAAATTCCAGATTTGCCCCTCGGCTACAAACTCGATTACGACGCGGTCAAGGGCGAGGTGAAGCTGGTGGCGCAATAACAGCTTCCGATTTCAAAACGTCAGATAGCGCAGCAACTGCACTTCGCGCTTGAAAATCAGTTCGATGTAATTGTCATGGAAGCGCGCGTCAATCGGCGCACGTTCCTGCACATGTTCCCATAGGATGCGCCCGTCGGATGGTCGGATGCGCGCGATGCGCAGGTAAGGCGGTTTTTGCAGCGAGGCGGTCATGTCGTTGATCACATCGGCGTCGCTTGGGTTCGGATCATATGACTGGATGGTGTAAATGAATTTGCCCGACAGATAGGAAATGTAGCCGCCGGGTTTGATGCTCCACAACGTCTTGCCAGTCTTCGGCTCCAGCTTGAACAGCACCGCGTCCGTTTTGCGGGAGACGTCAATCTGCCGTGAATACTTGATGTCGTCCGGATTGCCGCTGGTGGTGTTGACGTAAACATTGTCCTGGTCATCAAAAAATAAACCGACCACGCCGACGGACGGCAGCCGCCAGCGCGCGTTGCCGGAGTTCAATTCAAACGCCGTCAGCACCGCCTGGTCAAAAACGTAAAGCGTGTCGCCGCGCTCCGCGCACGGGCCTTCGCCGAACTGCGACTCTTCGCGGAAAAATCCACCGCCGCCGGCGCCAATCGGGTAAGTGAGCGCGGCCTGCCAGAGTTTTTTATTCGCCTTGTCGAGCACGACGACCGACTTGCCCGCTGCGACCACGTTGACCGTTTTCAGCACGAGCAATTGCGGCGGGCCGACCACTTCACCGGTCCAGTCGGACGCGCTCGTGGTGTCCGGCAAATGCACCGTGACTTGGTAGCGGCTTTCGTCCTCCGTCACCACGTCGCCACCGGCGTTGCGCTGCATTTCATTCAAGATTTCGTTGGCGGCTTCGGTCGTCTTAGTGCCGTTCAAATCGCCGTTGAGCGCGGATTTTCCCGGCGGCGCCTTCATCGCCGAACGGGTGACCAAATGTTCTTCCAGCAGCCGTGTGGAAAATTGCACAAAACCGGTTTTGCCGGGGACGAGCTGGAAATTTTCCATTTCCGCCGCCGGCGTTTTTAAATTTTTTGGGTGCGGATGCGTCATGTCATCCTTGAGCGCGGCTTCCAGTTGCCGCTCATGACTGGCGTTGGCGAGCAACGCGGGCAGCGCGATCCGTCCGGGCAGATTTAAGTTTTGCGCTTGCGCCTCGACTTTCTGCGGATCAAGCGGCTTGCCGGTGTCCACGCTCGTGCCCGGCATGCCGCTGCCGGTGGTTGAATTTTGCGCGGACGCCAATCCCGCTGCGCCCGGCGGACCAAATTGTTCGACGCGCGAATCACCGCTCGCCAGGTTGATGTGCGTGACCGACTGCGCGCCCAGCATCAGCAGTTCGTCACCGTTCTCCACCAGTTCGCCGCCGCGTTCGGGTAGCGAAATTTCGCGCGCAATTTTGCCGGTGTCCCAGTCATAACGCGTCAGCTTGTCGCCTTTGCCCACCCAAATATTCTGGCCGGCCACGCGCAGCGACAACTCGGCCTGCAACATCTGTTTCGCCGAAGTTTCAATATCGCTTTGGCTCCGATGCGTCTTGAAACCGGTGCCTTCATTCGCGCGGGCATCTTCCTCGTTCGCCGCCTTGATCGCGTCGGCGAGCTGTTGCTTCGTGATCAATTCCTGCGACCAAATTTGCTTTTTTGCTTTCAGATCGCAACGCGCCAGCGTGCCGCCGTGCAAAAAAACCAACTGCTCGTTGCCGACCAGCTGCGAGCGGCCAGAGTAGGCGCGGTCGGTGTCGTCAAAGCGCACGGAAAAATACGGATGCGGCACGGAGCCAAACCACGCATACCATGTCCACGCGCCCAGCGCCAACGCCACGACGGTGCCGAGCGCGCCGATGATCCGCCCGGTTTTGCGCCAGAATTTCGCCTCGACCACATCTTTGCGGCCTTCGTATATCGGCACGTCCAGATTTTGCGCATCGGCCTTGCCCTTGCACAGCGGCGAGCAAAAATAGCCGAACAGCTCCAGGCATTTCAGGCAAATTGGTTTTCCGCAGACAGCGCATTTTTCCGTGACGCGTTCGCGCGGATGCTTGGCGCAAAATTTGGAAGTCGCCGGGGCCGCCGCCGGTGGGGCCGGCCGGGTTTCTTCGAGGGAAATTTTCAGGCGCGGGGCGGCGGGCGCGGCGGCGCGCGGCGGCGGCGGAATTTGGCCGCCAAATTCCTCCCGGATGAGCTGGTTGACAAATTCCGATGAGTCCAAGCCGCAGCTTGGGCAAACAAACTTCACCGGGTTTTGGAGCATTTCCGGCGTGGCGTCAAACGCGTATTTCGCGCCGCAGGAACATTGGATTTTCATGGTGCGCTAGGGTTTGGGATTCAATAGCACGACGCCTGGCACGGCGGCGAGCGAAAACGTCAGTTGTGGCGGGCTGAACTGCACGCTGCCGTCGCCCATCAGAAAATTGCCGCCGTATTTGTGATGATTGTTGCCGGGCGGATTGCCATTTTGCGAAAAAACAAATTCCCCCGCGCGTTTCGGCTCGGTGTCAATCTGCCGGTCGGACAGCAGCGGACTTTGCGGCGCGTCGAGCCGGCGGCCCATGAAATAGGCGTAGCTGATTTTGTGATTGCGGAGCAGTTCGCCGGAAGGAATCTGTGAATCGCGTCCGCCCGGGCAGATGAAGATGGACGTGTCCGCCGAGTATTTGGGCACGAGCTCGTCCAAAACTTCTTCAGACGTGACGGCGTTGGTTTTTTGCGGCAGCGCACCTCTGAAATCGTTCGCGTAAATTTGCAGCGCGAGATAAATTTTTTGCAGATTGTCGGCGCACAATTTTTTCTGCGAGCGCTGGTGGCTGGCCGAGCCGAAGCCAAACATCATCACCGTCATGACGATCATCAGCGCCAGCGTGATGATCATTTCAATCAGCGAGAAACCCCGGGGCGCGGCGGCCTGGCATTCGGAAAGTTTCATTTGCGCTTTGTATCGGAATCAATCATTGAAGGCAAATGGAAGTTGCCGGCCGCTGCGCGCTCAATTCTTGGCCGGCGGGGGCGAGTTGGTTTTCCAGACATACACAGCTACATTTTCCGCCGGGACATGGCCAAAGGCAAATGGCATCGGTCCCGGAAACGAATAAAAACCGGCGCCGACATCCGCGCTCCAGGTGGTGAGCCACTTCGGTCCTTGCACCGTGATCACTTCCGCTACCTCCGCCGCCTCCGATTTGGGCTCGAAAATAAAACAGTTGTGCAGCGGCACGGCGAGGTGGTCGCCGACCTTGAGCGCGGGATGCTGCATGTCCAGCGCCGCGGCGCCGAACAAATCCATGTAATATTGGAAACCCCAGTGGCCTTCATACCAAAAGGCTGCGCGGCCGTGGCCGTATTTGGCAAAGGTTTCGCGGGCGCTTTGGCGCACCGCCACGGCGAGGAGATAATCTGAACGCGTGATTAAAAACGACAGCGCCGCGCTGGCCGCCAGGCAAACGGCCACGCCTGGCGTCCAAGCCGTTCGGCCAGCCAGAACTTTTTCGCCGAGGCGGCGGGCGAGTAAAATTCCCACGGCCGGAACCAGCGGCAAAATGGAGCGGCCGTTCACCGTCCAGTTGAAAAAGGCGGCGAACGTGAAAGTTCCGAACACCCACAAAAATAGCAGCGCGGACTTGGCGTCGCGCCGTTTCCAGACATCCGCGACCGCCAGCGCCAGCACGGCCACGCCGCCGACCGCCCAAAAAACGGTTTGTGTTTCGGCAAAAATTCGGGACGCACCCACGAGTGGAATGCCGGGCCGCAACAAGCCGTTTTGCAGGCAAATGGCGGCGGCGGCCAAAATCGCGCAGCCCGAAAAAAACATCAGGCTGCGCGACCGCCACAGCAGCGGTGTGAAAAATGCGGCGACCGCCACGCAGCCGCCGGTGTAGGTGAGCGCCAGCAGGCTGGAGGTGAAATAGGAAACGCCGACGATGCCCTTGGCGAACGACGTGAAGCCGACGGTTTCGGTTATCATGGCCCGGCCATACAGCGCGCGGGTGAGCCATTGGTAGGCGCATATCGCGGCGAGCGGAATGAGCAAGCACGCGATCCAGCGGCCGAAGCGGCGTTTGTCCGCCAGGCTGTAGGCGACCAGCAGCGGCAAGAGGCACACGCCATAATATTTTGTCAGCGTGGACAGCGCGATCAACAAACCGGCGAAGGACAATTGCCGAAAATTTTCGCGTTCCATGCCTTCGACCCAAAACACCACCGCCCAGACCCAAAATGCGAGCATGAGCACGTCGCACATGACCGTGGAACTTGACACCGGAAAGACCGGCATGCACAGCGTCGCGCCCGCCGCGAGCAGGGGCCATTCGCAAAACCGCCGCGCCAGCCGGTAGGTTCCCAGCACCACGGCCAGCGCGGGCAGCAGAAAGGCGAAGTGCAACGCCAGTTCACTCCAGCCCAAAACCGCCGCGGCCACGGCGATGAAATAGGATGCCACCGGCGGATTTTCTGTGGCGACCGTCATCGGCGTGATGGAGGAATACCAGTTGACGTCGAAGCCAAAAGGATCGCCCGGATGGGCCTGAATCTGGTGCGCCTCCCAAAGAAAGAGCGGATCGTCAATGTTGAACGGCTTGGCGAGAAACGGGCCGAGCATGGCAACGACCAGCAAGGTGAGCGTCGCGTAAGGATGTGCCGCCAGCCAGCGGCGGATTCGGTTCAGCATGACGCCCCGTTTATTAGCCGAGATTGAAACGGATAAAAACATTTTTCGCTCGCCATGCGCCGCGCCAGCGGGAAAAATCAATTTTTCGTCATGTCTGAAAAAATTGTCATCCTCGATTTCGGCTCGCAATACACGCAGGTCATCGCCCGGCGCGTGCGCGAGTGCAACGTCTATTCCGTCATCATCCATTTCAACACGCCCGCGACGGAAATCGCGGCGATGAAGCCGAGCGGCATTATTTTGTCGGGCGGGCCGTCGAGCGTTTACGCGAAGGACGCGCCGCTGCCGGACAAAAATATTTTCGCGCTCGGCGTGCCGGTGCTGGGTGTTTGCTTTGGCGTGCAACTCTTCGCGCAATTTCTCGGCGGCAAAGTCGAGAAAGGCCTCAAGCGCGAATACGGCAAAGGCACGCTGACGGTGAAAGACGGTTCGTGCGCGCTCTTTGCCAAATTGCCGCGCTCGCTGCAGGTCTGGAATTCGCACGGCGACAAGCTCACGAAAATTCCCGCCGGCTTCAAGCCCGTGGCCGGCACGGAAAATTCCGAATTCGCGGCGATTGAAAACCGGGAGAAGAAGTTTTTCGGCCTGCAATTCCATCCGGAAGTGGTCCACACGCCGCGCGGCAAGGAAATCATTTCCAATTTCGTTCACGGTGTCTGCGGCTGCGGCAAAGATTGGACGATGCGCAATTACGTCGAGCAGGCGGTCGAGGAAATCCGCGCGCAAGTCGGCAAGGAACACGTCGTGCTCGGCTTGAGCGGCGGCGTGGATTCCAGCGTGGCGGCGGCGCTGCTGCACAAGGCCATTGGCAGCCAGCTCACCTGCATTTTCGTCAACAACGGGCTGCTGCGCGCGCGCGAGGCCGACGTGGTCCAACAGGTGTTTGGCAAGAATTTCAAGATCAAGCTGCAATACGAGGATGCCTCCAAGCTGTTCCTCGACCGGCTCAAGGGCGTGACCGATCCCGAAAAAAAACGCAAGGTCATCGGCAAGACGTTCATCGAAGTTTTTCAGGAAGCCACCAAGCGCGTGGGCCAGGCGAAGTTTCTCGCGCAAGGCACGCTGTATCCCGACGTCATCGAGTCCGTGCCGATTGGCGGGAATCCTTCCGCGCTCATTAAGAGCCATCACAATGTCGGTGGCCTGCCGAAGAACATGAAGTTTAAACTCGTCGAGCCGCTGAAATGTTTGTTCAAAGACGAAGTCCGTCTGCTTGGCGAAGAACTGGGCGTGCCGAAAGAAATCGTCTGGCGGCAGCCGTTCCCCGGCCCCGGCTTGGCCGTGCGCATTCTCGGCGAAGTGACGCCCGCGCGCTGCGAAATTTTGCGCAACGCCGACGCCATCGTCGTGGAGGAAATGAAATTGAGCGGGCTTTACTACAAGATTTGGCAGAGCTTCGCCGTGCTGTTGCCCGTGCGCAGCGTGGGCGTGATGGGCGACGAGCGCACCTACGAATACACTATCGCCATCCGCGCCGTGGAATCGCAGGACGGCATGACCGCCGACTGGGTAAAGCTGCCCTACGACCTGCTGGAGAAGCTGGCGAGCCGCATCATCAACGAGGTGAAAGGCGTGAACCGCTGCGTCCTCGACATCACCAGCAAGCCGCCGGGAACGATTGAGTGGGAATAGACATTTCCTCGTTGCACAAAGCCGGCGGACAAAGCAAATTCAAGCCATGAAGGAAATCACTTTTCAAGTGACGCCCTGCCGCGAGACCGGCGGCTATGTGGCGCGTTGGGATGACGCCGACCGCGGCGGCATCACCACCCAGGGCGACACCTTGGAGGAACTCAACCAGATGGTGACCGACGCGGTGAAGGGATATTTTGAACCGGGCCAGCATCCCAAGCGCGTCCGGTTGCATTTCTTGGAAGACCCGGCTTTGGTGCTGGCATGAAAGTTCCTCGCGACGTGAACGGCTCCGAAGCTGTTCGTGCTTTGCGGCGCGCCGGCTACGAAACCCTGCGGCAAACCGGCTCCCATCTCATCATGCGCCAAGGCGAGCGCACCGTGGTGGTGCCGCAGCACAAACCCATCAAGCCCGGCACGCTCAAAGGCATGATCGAACAGGCTGGAATGACCGTGGAAGAATTTGCGGCGCTGCTTTAGCCGGGCACCATTGAGTGGGAATAAATCACCGGCGAACAGAATATGTGGGTTTAAGCTTCGCAGGCTCATCGTGATTCAGTGAGACGGCAAGGCAGAGCCGTATAAAAATCACGAAGCGAAGTTGCTGTCACTCGCGATAGGTCAGCATTCAAGCCTTCAAAACCACAAAAGTGGTGCGATCTATCTACCTGAATCCTGCCGGTGCTGTCGCAAAACACTGCTGTATTAAAACCTGCTCCATCGCTGCAATTATATTCATTAACAGCAGCGACCCAAGAACCGTCCGGGAGATTTCTTGTGTAAATTGAACGATTAGCTTTCACGGAAAGCGCATGAATTTCCTCCAATGAATGGCATTGCCGGAGTGCAGCAGACCAGTGAGTAATCCATAACGGGGCTTCTTTCTCTGGATCATGCATGACATTGACGGCTACGAGGCAGATTAAAACTCCTGCGAAGCAAATGGTCGCTGCCCAGAGCAGTTTTCTTTTTGGCACACCGAAAAACTTGTGCCTGCCGCCGTCGGGTGTCCATCCCAAATTATCCGGTGAAAATAGCACCCCACAGTTTCAGTCGTGGGTCTGCGGCCAACCCAACGCCAGAGTCCCGTCCGGGAAGAAAGAACTTTTCTGCCGTCCCGTGCGGGACTTTTCCCTTTCGCACGGCGCAATCCCCAGCCATGAATGGCTGGGCTATTGTCAGGAGCACATCCATTCGAGCCGCAACCTGCCCGATTAGTTGGACGTCCTCCCGCACCTGTTTCCTCTCCCCAAGGAGAGGACAACCGGCGCAAAATTTCGGTGGCCCGGAAACCCGTCCGGCCAATCCTGCCGCTCCTTTTTCCAAAAACGTGGCGCGCGTTTCCCCTTCTCCTTGGGGAAGAAGGCCGGGATGAGGGCGGTCGCTGAACCATTTCAATTTCTCGGCTTTGCCTTGGTCGTTGTCCGCCAAGAAAAACACCAGCGTCTTCATCCGCCCGCACTGGATTGGCTTCGGAACGGGTCGCCGCCGGTGCCCGGCATCGGCTTTGACCCCACTTTGCCATCGTCCCGCCCTGCCGACGTATGTTTTCGCGGTTCCGGCGTATTCGCTGATGGCTCCGGTGTGTTGCCGTGTGCCTCCGACGTAGTTTATATGCCCGCCGACGACTGGATTTCACGCTCCGACCTATTAAATCCGCCTGCCGACGACTGTATTTTAAGCTCCGACGTATTTTACATGCTCAACTACGACTGCGTTTTTGTCTCCGACCTATCTTAAATGCTCGCCGACGACTGCACTTTTCATCCGGACGCATTTTCCGTGCCTGCCGACGACTGGACTTGTGTGTCCGACGTCGTCGGCCTAGGATTCCCCTATGAATTTCCAAGTTTCCAACACGGTGGCAGCGTCATCCGCTACGCCGGCGGTCGGGGCGACTGACTTTTTTGCGAATCCCGGCAAGGTGTTGCAGGCCGCCGGCGACCCGGCGCGGTGGGCGGTGTTGCGGGAACTGGCCTACGGCAAGCCGCTCTCGTTGCAGGAGCTGGCGGCCAAGGCGCGGCGCACGCCCAATCAGATGGGCAAGCATCTGGCGGTGCTGCGGGCGGCGGGGTTGGTGCAGGCGGTGCCCTCGCCGGACGGCGACGGGCGCAAGCAATGTCACGCGGTGCCGGAAACTTTCCGGCGCACGGACGCGGAGGGCCGGCTGATGCTGGATTTCGGCGTCTGCCTGCTGCGGTTTGGCGACGAGGTGAGGGAAATCGTGTCGCCCACGGCGAAGGATTGAGGGCCGATGCAGAACGGACTTTGCGGCGCGGTGTAGTGTAGTGTCCGGCCTGTGGCCGGAAAGGCGAGGGGCAGAGGCCGGAAAATCGCGGCGCAGCCGCGACACTACCTGATGACCGTGTTCGGTTGCGCTAAACCACGGGCCGGCTGCGGCTGCTTTTCAGCCAGCCTCGGAGTTGTTGCGCGGCAATGCCCGCCGGTTCGTCCAAAACTGCGAGCGCCGCTTTTACATTTTCGGCGTTGGCGGCTTCGGCGGCATCCTCGATGGCGAGAAATCTTTCCGACAATTTCTTAAAGCCGAACAGCGCGACCAGGCCTTTGAGCGAATGGGCGGCGCGCTCCAGCTCCGGCCATTGGCCTGCGGCTTCCAGCCGGTGAATTTCCGCCAGCCGGTCGGGAAACTCGTTGAGAAAATCGCCGACCATGTCCGCCACGGCGCTGCGGTCAAGCTCGGTGCAAAGTTGTTCGAGCCGCGCGGGATCGAATTTTTCCGCCGCGTCGCCCGGGGCCGCCGGCACGGCGGCGAGCAGCGCGTTGTAAAGCTGCTGCGTGGTGAACGGCTTGGCGATGTAGTCGTCCATGCCGGCGGCGAGGCAGCGCTCGCGTTCGCCCACGAGGGCGTTGGCGGTGAGGGCGATGATGCGCACGGGCCGCGCGACTTTTTTTTCCGCCTCGATTTTGCGGATGGCGGCGGTGGCTTCAAAGCCGTCCAGTTCCGGCATGTTGCAGTCCATGAGAATCGCGTCGCAGTTGCCGGGCGAAAATTTCTCGACGGCTTCGCGGCCGTTGACGGCCCACTCGGCGTGCGCGCCAAAATTATCGAGCATCAACTGGCAGAGCTTGCGGTTGAAGGGATGATCCTCGGCCACCAAAATGCGCACGTCGGAAATGGCCGTGCGCTTCGGCCCGGCGGGCTCGGGCGCGGCCGTTTCCGCCGGGGCGGACATGGCGGCGAGTTGTTTGTCCAGTTCCGGCTTGATGCCCGCGACGACGGCGACGAGCGCGTCGAACAACGGCTGTTCGCGGACCGGCTTGAGCAGCACGTTGGCCAGGCTCTCCAAGCCGGCGGTTTCCGCGCCCAGCGAGCCGGCCGGGCTCGCCAGCACAATGCACTGCACGCGTTCTTTGTTTTCCAGCAGCAGTCGCCGCAAATCCTCGCCGCCCTGCGCCAGCATCTCGTCATCGCAAATCACCAGCGGGATCACGGCGGCGCGGAAATCATGCCGCAGCGAGCGGGCCAGTTCTTTCGCATCGGCCACGGCGCGGCACACCACCCCCCAGCCTTGCAACTGCTCGACGAGCGACTGGCGCTGGCTCAAATTGGGCACCGCCACGACGGTCTGCAAAAAAACCAGGCCGGGAAAACTGCGTTCCATCGCGGGCTGCGGCGGCACCGCGAACGGCAGTTCAAACCAGAAAGTCGAGCCGGTGCCGGGCGTGCTGAGCACGCCGATCCGCCCGCCCATCAGCTCGACAATTTTCCGCGAGATGGCCAGGCCCAGCCCGGTGCCGCCGAATTTCCGCGACGACGACGTGTCCACTTGCACGAACGGCTGGAATAATTTTTTGATCTCTTCGGTGGTCAGCCCGATGCCGGTGTCGGCGACTTCAAAGCGCAAAATGATTTTGCCCGGCGTTTGAAAATGAGTTTGGACGCGGACCACGACCTCGCCGTGCTCGGTGAATTTGACGCCATTGCCGACGAGATTGAGCAGCACCTGGCGCAGCCGGGCGGGGTCGCCGGTGAGCCGGTGGGGAATTTCGCGGTGGACCACGGCGGCCAGCGCGAGTTTTTTTGCCGTGGCCCGCGTGGCGGCATTTTCCAGCACGGAATCCACCACCGCGCGGACGGAAAAATCCTCGCGCGACACGGTCATTTTGCCGGCTTCGATCTTGGAAAAGTCGAGCACGTCGTTGATGACATGGAGCAGGGCGTTGGCGCTTTCCACGGCGGCGTCGGCGAATTCGCGCTGGCGCGGATCGAGCCGCGTCTGCGCGAGCAGTTCGACCATGCCGAGAATGCCGCTCAACGGCGTGCGGATCTCGTGGCTCATGTTCGCGAGAAATTCGCTTTTCGCATTGCTGGCGCGGTTGGCCTGTTCGGCGGCGGCGCGGGCCTCGGCGGCGGCGGCCTGCAACTGGCGGTTCATTTGTTCGAGCGTGGCCTTCGCCTCCTGCGCCACCAGTTCGGCGCGTTTGCGGGGCGTGATGTCCTGCAGCACTGCCTGGATTTCGTCGTGCGCCGCGCTGCCGCGATCGAGCCGGCGGAGATTGCATTGCTGCCATTCCACATGCCCGTCCGCCGCTTCCACCCGCCGGTCGAAACTCATCACGGACTGGTCCGCCGGCAACGGCGGCACGGTTTCGGTTTCCGGCCGGCTGCCGCCTTTCGCCAGTCCCTTGTAAAAATTGGTGCCGAGCAGTTCCGCCTCGGTGCGACCGTAAAACCCACAGTAAGCCGGATTCACAAACGTGATCGTGCCGTCGGTTTGGAACCGGCAGATCAAATCTGTCTGGTCGGCCATGACGGTGCGCAGGCGTTTTTCATTTTCCACCACGTCGGCCAGCGCGCGGCGGCGTTCCGTGGCGGCGGCGGCGAGCAGCAGATTGGAAACGGCCACAATGCCAATATAGCTGCCGATGAGCCGCAAACTGTCCGCTTCGCTGCCGGTCACGAACGGCCCGCGCTTTTGCAGCAGCGAATAAATCGCCAGTGCGGCCACGAGCAAAGTGCCCGTGGCCGCGCCGCGCGGGCCGAACCGCAGCGCGCTCCACGCCAGAAACGGATACGGCAGATAGGCCAGCGGATATTCCTGGATGCCATAGACAAACCAGGTGTCGAAGGAAATCAGCGTGCCGACCACCAGGCCCGCCGCGCACAACGCCGCCTCGCTTGCCCGCCAGAAATTCAGCCGCACCGATGACGGGGCCGCCCAGGTGATGATGGCCGGCGTCACCACCAGCGCCGCGAGCGCGTTCGGCACCCACCATTCCACGAGGTTCGGAAAAATCTCGTCCGGGGAAATTTTTTTGTCATAGACCAGGCTGACCACGTTGAACAGCGCATTCACGGTGGTGCCCAGGCCGCAGGCCAGCAGCACATAGCCCGCGCCGTCGCGGGTGCGTTCCATCGCGTTGTCAAAATTCACGAACCGCTTCAGCAGGAACACGCAGACGATGGCGCCGATGGTATTGCCCACCGCCGTTCCGAAAGTGAAAAAGCCGAACGGCATGCCGTCAATGAAGGAAAACAAAACCGCGCCCAGCGCGATGCCCGGCCAGAAGCGGTAGCCAAACAGCAGAATCGCCGCCAGCGCAATGCCGGACGGCGGCCACACCAGCGCCTGGCTGTGGGCGCGGAAGGAAATTTCCTTGCCGAGCAGACCGCCCAGAAAATACAGCGCCGTGAGCACCACCACGCGGGTTGCGAAGGTTGTTTGCGGGTCTTTCTTGAGGCTCACACGGGCGGTTTTTTATCATACTTTTTTGGGCGAGCCTAGACTTATGTTTTTTTTCAGCCGCGCGCCGGCGACGCAGCGCTTTACTTGCTGGCGGGTCTGGTTCATTTTTCGGACATGGTGTTCACCCGCAGAAATCTGGACTGGTGGTGCGAGCGCGGCATTTTGACGCTGGTGCTGGCGGTGCTGATCTTTGCCCCGCTGGCGTTCGGCGCGGTTTATCCGTGGACGTTCCTCGTGGTGCAAATCCTGGTGATCGGCGTGGCGCTGCTCTGGGCGGTGCGGCTGTGGGGCGGCTATAAACCGAAACTGCTCTGGCCGCCGCTGGCTTGGGCGGTGGCGGCGTTTGTGATCTATGCGGTGGCGCGCTATTGCACGGCGGACATCGAGTATGTGGCGCGGTTGGAGCTGATCCGAATTTTGGTGTATGCGTTTTTATTTCTGGCGGTGGTTTCGCATTTGTATAACCAGGACGCGGCGGAGACGATCAGTTACACGCTGACGGCCGTGGCCGTGGCGGCTTCGTCCTACGCCGTGGTGCAATTTCTGCATCACTCGAACCAGGTCTGGAATTTGATTGCACCGTATCCGGGCCGGGCGTCGGGAACCTACATTTGCCCCAATCATTTCGCGGGTTTTCTCGAATTGGTGCTGCCGCTGCCGCTCGCGTTTTTGCTCGCGGGCCGGGTGAGCGTCGTCACGCGCGTCGTGCTGGCCTACGCGGTGCTGACGATCTTGGCGGGATTGGCGGTGACATTGTCGCGCGGCGGCTGGGTGGCGGCGACGGCGGGAATTTTTCTGCTGCTCGGCTTTTTGCTGCGCCATCAGAATCATCGCCTCCGGGCATTGCTGGTGCTGCTGGTGCTGCTAATCGGCGGCGGATTTGTCTCGGTTCATTACCTGTCCAAAAACATCGCCTACATGCGGCGCGTGGCCAAGCCGAACGCCGAAGGGCCGGGCGAAGTGGACACGGCGGCGCGGCTGGAAATGTGGGTGCCGGCAGTGCAAATGTGGCGCGACAATTTTTGGTTTGGCGTGGGACCGGGGCTTTACGACTACCGGTTTCGCGAATATCGGCCGGAAGGCATCCAGCAGCGGCCGGAACACGCGCACAATGATTACCTTGAATTGTTGGCCGATTGGGGCGTGGTCGGCGGCGTGATCGTTTTTGGCGGACTGGGCATTTTCATTTTCGGCCTCGTGAAAACCTGGCCACATGTGCGGCGCGAGGAAACCACGTTTGGCACCGGGATGAGCAGCCGCTACGCGTTTTATCTCGGCGCGGTGAGCGGGTTGTTTGCGCTGGCGGTGCATTCGCTGGTGGATTTCAACCTGCATATTCCGGCCAACGCGCTGACGGGCGTCACGGTGCTGGCGCTGGTGGCGAGCAATGTGCGCTTCGCCACGAAACGGCACTGGCTGCGGGCGCGGCGACCGGTGCAGTGGGCATTGACGGGTGCGCTCGCCGGGGTGGTCGTCTATTTTGGCGCGCAGGCGTGGCGGCGCGGCGGCGAAACTTTCTGGACGGCGCGGGCGGAAACTCTGCCGAATTTTTCCCCCGAACGGGCGGCGGCGCTGCAAAAAGCCCTCGCCTGCGAACCGCATAATTTTCAGACCGCCTATGACATCGGCGAATGTTTCCGCACGCAGAGCCTCGATGGCGGCAGCAATTATGTCGCGCTCGCGGAGACGGCCTTGAGTTATTATGCGCAAGGCATCCGGCTCAATCCGCACGACGCCTACAGCCCGCTGCGGACGGGCATGTGTCTAGATTGGCTGGGCCGGCACGCGGAGGCGGAAAAATTCTACGCCACCGCCGAGGCGCGCGATCCCAACGGCAATTATGTGGTGGCCGACATCGGCTGGCATTATGTGCAGATTGGCGATTATCCCGCCGCGCGCCAGTGGTTCCTGCGGGCCAACAAGCTGGCCAACTGGCACAACGACATGGCGAAAAACTATCTCTACGAAATCTGCGAACCCAAGCTGATGTCCCGCGCCTCCGGCCAGTTGCCCCTGCGCCTGTTTTACAACACAAAAGACCATTGACAACCTCTCAGCCGGGCGGATATTATCTGACCAGTTAATAACCAAAAAACTTTTATGAAAAAACTTCAGACCTTGCTGGGAATCGCCCTGACCGGTGTCTTGATGACTGCCAGCCTCACGGCTATGGCTGACGCCGCCAAGCCGGGCTACGCCACGGTGGTTCGCGTCAAAGGCATGGCCAGCTATTCGCTGGACGGCACGCATTGGAGTCCGTTGGTTGCCGGAAAATTCTTGGAACCGGGCGCGAGCATCCGCACCGGCGACGACGGCGTGGTGGACATGATTTTGGGCAAGGCCGTGGATCTGCCGCAGGCCAAATGGGCGCCCGAACGCATTTCGCTGGCCGCTGACTCGCCCGTTCGTGGCATGGTCACCTACAAACCCTCCGCCGAGCAAAACGCCGTGCGCGTGATGGAAAAAAGCGAACTCATGATTGACCGCCTCACCACCACCTCCACCGGTGCCGACACCGTGAGCGACACCGAACTGGATTTGAAAAAGGGCGGCATGTTTGCCAGCGTCAAAAAACTTTCCGCCGCCGCCCAGTATCTCGTAAAAACCCCGACCGGCATCGCTGGCGTGCGTGGCACGGAATTTTCCATCATCCTCAATGACGACGGCACCATCAAGAGCGTTTCGGTGTATAAGACCCACGATGACGATGGTTTGGTCTTGGCCGTCACCGATGCGGCCGGGATTACGCAAACCTTTTTGATTACCCAGGAACAACTCTGGCAGCCCGGCAACCCGAATCCCGTGCCGCTGCCGGCACCGGTGAAAACGATGCTGCAAGCCGTTTTTGCCGCGTTGCGAACCATTTACGTCGAAGTGGTCAACTTCAACTACGACCAGACGCAGACCTACGAGTCTTCGGATTATGGTTTTCACGGTGGCAGCACACCGCCGCCCACGCCTCGTCCGACTCCCGAGCCGTAATTTTGTTCAGATTCTTTGAATCAATAAAAATTTTGTCAGACCAGCGCAGCCTTGAGTTGCGCTGGTTTTTCGTTTAATCCAACGGCGTGAAACTCAAGCGACCCAAACGCGCGCCGGCAGCTCTGGCTTTGGCCGTGCTCGCGTTCGTTTGCGGCCTCCGCCTGGTGAATCCCGATTTTTTGGAGCGGCTGGAGCGCATGACTTACGACGCGCGGGTCCGCGCCGCCCAAAAATTTCCCGCGCCCGCCGCCACCAACCTCGCCTTCGTTTCCATGGAGGATTCCAGCATCGCCGCCATCCGGCACGGATTGCTGGGATTGCCTTACGGGCTTTATTGGCCGCGCCATGTTTATGGCCGGCTCGTCGAGGAATTGTCCGCGCAGGGCGCAAAAGCCATCGCTTTCGACGTGTTGTTTGGCGAGTTGCGGCCGGATCATGCGCGGGTGCAAATGGCCGATGGAGGCACCATTGAATCCGACGATTTTTTTGCCGCGCAAATGTATCGAGCCAGCAACGTCATCTCCGCGTTCACGGCCGAAGTCACGCCGCCGGATTTGTTCGCCACCAACTCTCTCGCCCTCGGCGACATTTCCACGGAAAAAGATGCCGACGGCGTTTTGCGCCGCATCAAAAGCTTCAATTTGAAATGGCATCCGGCTTTCAAATCCGCCTCCCGGCAACTGGGCATTGATCTGGCGAAGGCCCGCATCGAACCGGATAAAATTCTGCTGTCGCTGCCGAACGGCACGAACTTCACCGTGGCGCTGGACCGCGCGGGAAATTTCGACCTCGCGGATTTTGTCGGCGACGAAATTCCCCAAGGCTGGAAGCGCCACGACCTGCCGTTCACGCGTGTCTGGGATTTGGGCATCGTCATGGCCGCGCAGGAATTAAAACTGGATTTGGACCGCGCGGAAATCAATTTGCCGCACGGAAAAATTATTTTGCGCGGCGCGAACGGCGTGGTCCGCACAATTCCCGTGGATGCCCAGGGTTTTTTTTACATCAACTGGCAGTTGACGGCGACCAACACGAGCATTGTGCGCGCGCCGATTGAAGCCGTGCTGAAGCAGGACAAGCTGCGGCTGCTCGGCGAGACGAACGGGTTGCGCGATGATTTTCGCGGCCGGCTAGTCGTCATCGGCTCGGCGGCGCAGGGCAATGATTTGAGTGACCACGGCGCGACGCCGCTGGAGAACGACACGCTGCTCGTCAGCAAGCACTGGAACGTCGCCAACTCCATCATCACCGGCCAGTTTGTTCGCCGCGCGCCACTGCCGCTGGAACTCGCGCTGATTGTTTTTCTGGGCGGCCTGACGGCGTTTCTCACCTGGCAGCTCCGGGCGTTTGCGGCGTCGGGCGGGACGATTCTGCTCGCGGGTATTTACACCTTCGTCGCCTTTGCGCTGTTCGTGAAATTCCGGTTCTGGCTGCCGCTGGTGTTTCCAGTCATGGGCGCGATGCTGATGGAACACATGAGCCTGATCGTTCACCGCGTCGTGTTTGAGGAGGATGAAAAGCGCCGCGTCAAATCGGTTTTCTCCAAGCTCGTTTCGCCGAACGTCGTGAACGAGCTGCTGGCCGCCGACGAACTGGCGCTGGGCGGCGCGCGGCGCGAAGTCACGATCTTTTTCGCCGACGTGCGCGGTTTCACTGCGTTCACCGACCAGTCGCAGGAGCAGGTCGCCGAATTTGTCCGCGCCAGCAACGTGGATTTGCCAACGGCGGAAAAATATTTTGAGGAGTCGGCGCATGAAACGCTGGAGACAGTGAATTTGTATCTCGCGGCGGTTGCCGACGTCATCAAACATCACGGCGGGACGCTGGACAAATACATCGGCGACTGCGTGATGGCGTTTTGGAACGCGCCGACGCCGCACGAAAAACACGCGCTCGCGTGTGTCGCGGCGGCGATTGATGCGCAGCGCGCGATTCTGGCGCTGAACGAAAAACGGCTGGCGCAAAATCCGGCGCGGGAAATTGAGAACCGCGCCCGCATCGCCGCCGGGCTGCCGCCGAAGCCGTTGCATGTCGCCTTGCAGCTCGGCACCGGCATCAACACCGGCCTGGTGACCGCCGGCTTGATGGGTTCGGACCGGCACATTTTCAACTACACCGTTTTTGGCCGCGAAGTCAACTTGGCCAGCCGGCTCGAAGGGGTTTCCGGCAGTGGCCGCATCATCATCAGCGACACCACTTACAACCACCTCCTCCGGCACGCGCCGGCGCTGGCGGCCACCTGCAAGGAACTGGCGCCTGAAAAAGTAAAAGGCTTCCGCAATGCCGTCCGGATTTACGAAGTGCCGTGGCCGGCGAACAAATAGTTTTGAGTTTTTGATTTTTAATTTTAAGTTAAGGAGTAGCGGCGCGGTGTTTGGCCGTGACTAACAACTGAAAATTAAAAATTAAAAGCCTGCAACATGCGCATTGCGATTTATCCCGGCAGTTTTGATCCGCTGACCAACGGCCATCTGGATGTGATCCAGCGCGCCGCGAAGCTGTTTGACCGGGTGATCGTGGCCGTGGCGGTGAACGAGAGCAAACAGCCGCTGTTCACGCTGGCCGAGCGCGTGGCGCTAGTGAAAAAAGCCGTGGCGCATCTGCCAAATGTCGCGACGGATTCCTTCGACGGCCTGCTGGTGGAATACGTCGCCGCGCGCAAGGCCAAGGCCATCGTGCGCGGGCTGCGGGCCATTTCGGATTTTGAATTCGAGTTCCAGCTCGCGCTGATGAACCGCAAGCTGGACGAAAACATCGAGACGATTTTCATGATGCCGAAGGACACCTACACGTTTTTGAGTTCGCGCATCGTGAAGGAAATCGCGCGGCTGGGCGGCGATGTCCGCTCATTCGTCCCGGCGCATGTGCAGGTCGCGTTGAACCGGAAGTTGAAACCGAAGAAATAATTTATGCTCAAGGTCAATCTGCGTCATCTGGAGGAAAACGGCATTCACCTGCAAGGTGAACTGCCCGTGGCCGAGCTGGCTTTGGGCGTGAACGACGAGCTGGTCCACGCGGAAAAGCCGCTGCGCTACGATTTGAACGTCGAGCAGTTGCACGACGCTCTGCTGGTGACCGGTTCGCTGGCGCTGCCGCTGGCGTGCGAGTGCGCCCGCTGCCTGAAAAAATTCAAAACCGAGCTGAAGCTGGCCGGCTGGGCCGCGCATTTGCCGCTGGAAGGCGAGGACAAGGTGCCGGTGAAGAACGATTGTGTGGACTTGACTCCGTTCGTGCGGGAAGATATTCTGCTCGACTTTCCGCAACATCCGTTGTGCAAACCGGATTGCGCGGGATTGAAAAAGAAAGCCGCCCGCAAGGCTGTAGCCGAGGAAAAACCGGTCGCAGCGGTGTGGGCAACATTGGACAAACTGAAACTAAAATAACGATTTATGGGCGTTCCCAAAAGAAAACCGTCAACGAGCCGGCAGCGTCAGCGCCGCGCTTACAACAGCGTGCTGAAACTGCCGCAATTGAACAAATGCCCGCAGTGCGACGCGCCGTATGTGCCGCACCGCGTTTGTCCGGCGTGCGGTTTTTACAAGGGCCGCCAGGTCCTGACCGTCACGGCGGGCGCGTGATCAGTTTTTATTTTTGAGTTTTGAATTTTGAGTTCAAGCAAACCGGCCTCCGGCTCTTCAACTCAAAACTAAAAATTAAAAACTAAAAACTACCATGCGCATTGCAGTGGATGTCATGGGCGGCGACCACGGCTGCGGTGTCATCATCGCGGGCGTGAAGCGCGCCTTGGAGGAAAACAAAAAAATCACCGGCATCTTTCTGGTCGGCAACAAGGCGGAAATCCATGCCGCGTTGCCGTTGCGGGGCTTTCGCGATCACCGGGTCCGCGTCATTCACGCCTCCGAAGTCGTGGAAATGGTGGACAAGCCGGCGATTGCGCTCCGCAAGAAAAAAGATTCTTCCATTGGCCGCGCCGCCGATCTCGTCAGCGAAGGCAAGGCGGACGCGTTGATTTCGCTCGGCAACACCGGCGGCATTTTCGCGGCGGGAACGTTCAAGGTCGGTCGCATTCCCGGCGTGGACCGCGGCTGCATCGCCACGGTGATTCCGCGGCAGGAAAGCGAGTTTGTCCTGCTCGACGCCGGCGCGAACGTGGAATGCAAGCCGCTGCACCTCGCGCAGTTTGCCGTGATGGGCAGCGTTTATTCCCGCGAAATTTTGAAGCGCAAAAATCCGCGCGTCGGCATCCTGAGCATCGGCACCGAGGATTCCAAGGGCAACGAGCTCACGCTCGAAGCCTTCAAGCTCTGCAAAAAACTGGATTTGAATTTCATCGGCAACGTCGAGGGCCACGACTTGTTCAAGGATCACGTGGATGTCGTCGTGTGCGACGGCTTCGTCGGCAACATCGTGTTGAAAACCATTGAGAGCCTCGCGGTGGCGATGTTTTCCATGCTCAAGCGCGAGCTGATGCACAGCACGCAGCGCAAGCTCGGCGCGTATCTGGCGAAAGGCGCGTTCCAGACCATTCGCCGGCGGATGGATCCGGAAGTTTACGGCGGCGCGCCGATGCTCGGTTTCAACGGTCTCGTTTTCAAAGGCCACGCTTCCGCCAACGAACGCGCCGTGGCCAGCGCCATCCGCGTCACCGTGAATGCGGTGCAAAACCAAATCAACCAGACCATCGCCCGTGACATCGCGGCGGCGAATAAAATTCTCGCCGCAGCCGACGTCGCCCTTCCTGCGAACGCATGAAAAATCCGCGCGCCAAACATAATTTTATTGGCCGGTCCTGCTCCATCACCGGCGTCGGTTCGTATGTGCCGGAACGGGTTTTGACCAACGCGGACCTGGAAAAAATGGTCGAGACCTCGGATGAATGGATCACCACGCGCACCGGCATCAAGGAACGCCGCATCGCCGCCGCCAACGAATTCACCTCCGACTTGGCCACCAAAGCCGCTGAACGAGCGATGGCAATGGCCGGCGTCACCGCCGACCAGATTGATTTGATTATTGTCGCCAGCATCACGCCCGACATGCCGTTTCCGAACACCGCCTGCCTGGTGCAGCAAAAAATCGGCGCGCGGCGCGTGCCGGCCTTTGACATTGAAGCGGCTTGCTCCGGTTTTATTTACGCGCTGGAAGTCGGCCAGAATTTCATCATGTCGCGCGCCTGCGAAACGGTGCTGGTCATTGGCGCGGAAAAACTTTCTTCCATCACGAACTGGAAGGATCGCAACACCTGCGTGCTGTTCGGCGATGGCGCGGGCGCGGCGGTGTTGCAGCACCGGCCGGCGGCGCATGGTTTGCTGACGACGGCGCTCGGCGCAGACGGCAGCAAAGCCGGCCTGTTGTCCATGCCCGGCGGCGGCAGCGCGTGCCCGGCCTCCCCAGCGACGGTGGCGGACGGGTTGCATTTTCTCCGCATGGACGGCAAGGAAACTTTTAAAAACGCGGTGCAGGCGATGTGCAGCGCGGCGAACGAGGTTTTGAGCCGCTGCGAAATTGACATCACCAAAATCAAGTGCGTGATTCCGCACCAGGCCAACCGCCGGATCATTGACGCGGTCGGCGAGCGACTGAAGGCCACGCCGGAGCAGCTTTTCATCAACCTCCACAAATACGGCAACACCTCCGCCGCGTCCGTGGCCATCGCGCTGGACGAGGCGGTGCGTTCGGGCAAAGTCCAGCGCGGCGACTTGATTTTGATCGTGGCCTTCGGCGCCGGCCTGACCTGGGGCGCGGCGATCATCGAATGGTGAACTAATTTTTTTTATTTTCATGGCTAATTTGACGGATGCGGCGGACGTGGTATTTTGAATCATCTTTTTATGAGCGCGAAAAAATTGACGGGCGTAAATTCTTTCCATTCGGCAGTCAGCGTGGCTTCCCGCGATGCCAAGCTGGAGCTGACCACCGACGCGGTTTGCATCCACAAAAACGGCATTGAATTCCGCAGCCCGGCCCCGTTCAAAGCCTGGAGCGAGATGACCGTCGGGCTGCTGTCGCCGAAGGATGGGAGCCGGATTTCCTGCCACGGCGTCATCGTTGGTTGCGCCGGCAGCAAGCACACGGGCTACAACGTCTCGCTGGTCTTCACCAGCATGACGCCGCAGACGGAAAAGCAGCTCGGCGTCATGGCACGCTCCCAGTTTGGCGCGGGCAGCTAGCCGTTTTTTCAAACAAAAATGCAAACCCCGGACAAACGTTCGGGGTTATTGTTTTTGACGGTTCGCCGCTGATTTTTTAACTTAAGGCGGTCAAACATCCGCCAACGCACGCAACCATTTTTATCTGATCAAACCATCATGAATTACGGCATAAACCTCAAAAAAGACGGCGCCTTGGATTTTCTCTCGCTCGGCGCGCTCGTGAACCGGCTCGACCCCGGCATCATCCCGTTCCGTAAAGCGACGCATTGCGACATCCACGTCAGCGGCGGCGAGTTCAATGTCTCGGCCAATCTTTCCGACTGCTTCCGACTGAGCACCGGCATTGCCAGCGCAATGGTGGATTATCCGATAGGCGATTTGATCGCCGAGCGCGTGCGCGCGATGGGCGTGAAACCGTTTTACAAAAAATTCCAGCACGACGGCGTGCGCGGGCCAAACATGGCCACGGTGTATTCGGATCGCGGTCAAGGCGTCCGCGCGCCGGTCGTTTTTTACAACCGCAGCAACGAAGCGGCCGGCCAGCTCAAGCCCGGTGATTTCAACTGGTCGGGAATTTTTGGCCACGGCGTCCGTTGGTTTCACTCTGGCGGCATTTTCGCGGCGCTGTCCGAGACGACCGGCGAACTCATCGTCGAGGCGATGAAAGCCGCGAAAAAATCCGGTGCGGTCACGTCGTTTGATTTGAATTACCGCCAAAAACTTTGGGACATCTGGGGCGGTCAGGCGAAGGCCGTGGACGTGCTGGCACGCATCGTGCAAAACGTGGACGTGCTCGTGGGTAACGAGGAGGATTTGCAAAAGGGCCTTGGCATCGAAGGCCAGGACGTGGAGAGCAAATCAAAACTTGACCCGAGCGCATTTTACGCGGTTATTGACAAGGCCGTGAAAAAATTTCCAAAAGTCAAAATCGTCGCCACAACGCTGCGCGAAGTGCATTCGACGAACCGTCACACCTGGGGCGCGGTTGCTTGGGTCAACGGCAAAACCTACCAGTCGCCGATGTGCGAATTGGATGTCATTGATCGCGTCGGTGGCGGCGACGGCTACGCGGCGGGATTTTTCTACGGCTTGCTATCCGGCGCGAGCGAGCAGGAAGCGGTCAATCTCGGCTGGGCGCACGGCGCGCTGTTGACCACGTTCCCCGGGGATACCACCATGGCGACGCTCGAACAGGTCAAGGCGTTCGCCAAAGGCGGTTCGGCCCGCATCCAACGCTGATTTTATGCTGTATTTCGCGCGCGGCTCCATCACCGACAAATTGTCCAAAGACGATTTGCGCGCCGGACTTTTTGCCGCGTTGAAAAAACTCGGCGCACGCAAACGCGTGCTGGCGGTGCCGCCGGATTTTACGCGCTTCCATTCGCAGGCCGGCTTGCTGACTTCGCTGACGCACGAATTTTATGGCGACAAGCTGACGGATGTTTTGCCCGCGCTCGGCACGCACACCGCGATGACGCGCGAGCAAATCGCGGAAATGTTTCCCGGCGTGCCGGAAAAACTGTTTCGCGTTCACAACTGGCGCACCGGCATCACGACCGTCGGCGAAGTGCCGGCGAAGTTTGTCCGCGAAGTTTCCGAAGGCGCGGTGGATTTTTCCTGGCCGGCGCAAATCGCCAATTTAATCGCGACCGGCAAACACGATTTGATTTTGTCCATCGGCCAGGTGGTGCCGCACGAAGTCATCGGCATGGCGAACTACAACAAAAACATTTTCGTCGGCACCGGCGGCGTCGAAGGCATTAACAAGAGCCACTTTGTTGGCGCGGCGTTCGGCATGGAGCGCATGATGGGCCGCGCGGACACGCCGGTTCGCAAAATTCTGAACTACGCCTCGGAACATTTCACGAAACACCTGCCGATTGTTTACGTTCACACCGTCGTCGGTCGCGACCACGACGGCACGCTGGTCGTGCGCGGATTGTTTGTGAGCGACGACGCGTCCGGATTTGAAAAAGCGGCGGCACTTTCATTGGAGGCGAATTTTGAGATGCTCGAGCAGCCGTTGAAAAAAGTCGTCGTGCATCTTGACCGTTCGGAATTCAAGAGCACCTGGCTCGGCAACAAGGCAGTTTATCGCACGCGCATGGCGATGGCCGACGGCGGCGAACTCATCATCCTCGCGCCCGGCCTGAAGGAGTTTGGCGAAGATCCCGAGATTGACCGGCTCATCCGCAAATACGGCTATCGCGGCACGCCCGCGACGCTCGCGGCGACAAAGGCGAACACCGAGCTGCAAAATAATTTAAGCGCGGCGGCGCATCTCATCCACGGCTCCAGCGAAGGCCGGTTCGGCATCACCTATTGCCCCGGCCATTTGACGCAGCAGGAGATCGAAAGCGTGAATTTCAAATACGCCGACCTGCAGAACATGACGCAGCGTTACGATCCCAAGAAATTAAAGGACGGCTGGAACACGCTCGCCGACGGCGAAAGGATTTTTTACATCTCCAATCCGGCGCTTGGCCTTTGGGCTTGCCGGAGCCGGTTTTCTGCGCACTAAATTGGAACCGGATTCCAAATTCCAAGCTTGTGCCATCGGTTCCCAAAAGTTATCGCGGGTAACTCGCAGCTCGGGGTAGCGAGTTTGAAACGGAACTTGCGTCCATCCTGCTTGCGCAATCAGCAAAGGTGTGACAACTTTCAGCCGCACGTCATGCGATTAAACACGAAAGGCCGAACCGGTTCTGGTTTTTGCGGCAATGCAAAAACCGTGTTGTCCGCCTTTCTTGTGTTGCAGATGCTGGCGCTTCTGGTATTTGCCGCCAGTCCGGTTCTGCATCAGGCGCTGCATCATGACAACGACAAGCCCGGCCATGACTGCCTGATAACCACGTTTGTCAAAGGCCAGTTGAGCGAGGCGGTGATGGTGCCGGTCGTCATGTTGTTGGCGGCTTTCGTGATCTGCGCCGCGTTGCTGCCCAGCCTTCGCCCACGGTTGCTCTTCGAATATCAATTTGCGCCCAGTCGCGCTCCTCCTCGCTTCTAGCTTCCACCGTTTGTTTTTTCAAGATTCTCCGGCCGCTGTCGGCGTGGAGATTTATGGCGGATTGCTGCTGAGATAAAGTAATCATGAGATGTTGCAAAATTTTTAAGGTCGCGCTGTGCCCTAGTCCGGCAAAGGTTGTCACGCCAGAATTCTGCGCGCTGGCAACAGGGACAGATCGCAAATGACGCTGTGGTTGCCCGCCCTTTTTCATTACGAGAACGCACCGACAATAGCTTGCGAAGGCAATGCACAAGCCGGCAAAGGTTATGACTATGACTTATAAATTCCGCCTAATGCAGTTGATCGCGTCCGCAGCATGGTTGCTGATGGCTGGTTGCGCGGTGGGACCGGACTTTAAGCGCCCGGCGGCGCCGACGATTGGCGATTACACGGATCATCCGCTCACGAGCACTGTCACCACCACCAATGTCGCTGGGGGAGAAGCCCAGCGTTTTGCCAAGGCCAGCGACATCGCCGGCGACTGGTGGACGCTGTTTCATTCCCAGTCGCTGAATGACTTGATTGAAATCGCGCTCACCAATAATCCCGATCTCAAGGCGGCGCAGGCGGCGTTAACGGTGGCGCGGGAAAATCTGCTGGCGCAACGCGGCGTCTATTATCCGAGCGTCGCGGCCAGCTTTTCGGCGAGCCGGCAGAAGCAATCCGAACTCATTTCGCCCACGCCCGCCGCCAGCATCTTTCAATACAATTTGTTCACCCCGCAGGTCAGCGTTTCGTATTCGCCAGATGTTTTCGGCCTGAATCGTCGCACGGTGGAGTCCGTGAAGGCGCAGGAGCAGAACGTGCGGTTCCAAATGATCGCGGCCTACACCACGCTGACGGCGAACGTGGTGGTCACCGCGATCCAGTCGGCGGCGGTGCAGGCGCAGATTGACGCGACGCGCCAGCTCGTGGACCTCAATTCCAACATGGTGAAAATCCTGCGCTACCAATATACGAAAGGCTACGCCGGCCGGCTGGATGTGGTCGCGCAGGAATCGCAGCTCGCGCAGGTTAACGCCACGCTGCCGCCGCTGCTCAAGCAACAGGCGCAACTGCGTGATCTGCTGGCGGTGCTGGCCGGACGTTTTCCAAATCAAGCTCCGCCGGAAAAATTCGAGCTGGCGAGCTTGCAACTGCCGGTGGAAATTCCCGTGAGTCTGCCGTCGCAACTCGTGGCGCAGCGGCCGGACGTGTTGCAGGCCGAAGCGAACCTGCACGCCGCGAGCGCGCAGATCGGTATCGCCATCGCAAATCGTTTACCGAACATCACCCTCACCGCCGATGCCGGCAGCACGGCGTTGTCGCTCGACAAAGTGTTCTCGTCCGGCACGGGCTTTTGGGGATTGGGCGCAGCCGCAGCCGCGCCGCTTTTCCAAGGCGGAACATTGCTGCATCAGGAACGCGCGGCGAAGGCGGCGTTCACGCAGGCGGCGGAACAGTATCGCAGCACGGTTCTGGGCGCGTTTCAAAATGTGGCCGACACGCTGGCCGCGCTCGAACAGGACGCCGAGGGCTTGAAAGCTGCGGCCACCGCTGCGGACGATGCCAAAGAAACTTTGGATTTATCGCAACGCCAATGGAAGGACGGCTACATCAGCTATCTGGCGTTGCTGAGCGCGGAGCAGGCGTATCAGCAGGCGCGCATCAGCCTCGTGCAGGCGCAGGCGAACCGTTATGCAGATACGGCGGCCTTGTTCCAGGCGCTGGGCGGCGGCTGGTGGCACCGTGAGGAATTTACCGAGGAGAAGAATTAACATGAGACATAAAGCATCAGCGGCATCGTCGGCAACGGAACCGCGAAATCAATTATCACGCGCGTTGGCCATTGGCATCGTGGCCGTGGCGGCAGGCATGGCATTCAGCGGCTGTTCCGGCAAAATTGACAACGGCGCAGAGACGTCCTCCGTGACGGCCAGCAATGTCACCTTGACCGCCGAGCAACGACAGAAGATCCAGACCTACACCGTCGCGCCCAGCAAGTTTCACCAGACGACGGAGACGACTGGCACGGTGGATTTCGACAACGACCAGGCAACGAGCGTGCTCGCCCCGTTCGGCGGACCGGTGTCCAAGCTGCTCGTCAATCCCGGCGACAAGGTCAAGGCGGGCGATCCGTTGGCGGAAGTAGATTCACCGGACTTCGCGGCAGCCATCAGTGCGTATCGCAAGGCGCTCGCCACCGCGCAGACGCTCCGCCGAGTGGCGGACATGGACAGGGATTTGATCCAGCACAACGGCGTGGCGCAGCGCGAGGAGGAACAGGCGCAAACCGATGCCGCCAATGCTGAGGCCGACCGCGACGCCGCGCTGCAAACGCTCGTCTCGCTGAATCTCGATCCGCAAGTTATCAAAGATCTTCAAGCGGGCCGGCCAGTTTCGCGTCCCGGCGGCCGGATCAACTCACCGATCGCGGGCACCGTGGTGGAAAAACTCATCACACCCGGAGAACTGTTGACGGCGGGCACCACGCCGTGTTTCACCGTGGCCGATCTTTCGCGCGTCTGGGTGATGACGCAGATTTTCGGTTCTGATCTAGCATCGGTCAGCGTCGGCGATTCAGCGGAAATTGTGACGGGCATCGCAACAAATAGTTTTTCCGGAAAGGTGGATAACATCTCGGCGCTGGTAGATCCCAACACGCGTTCGGTGATGGTGCGCGTGGTCGTCGAAAACCCCGGCGACTTTCTGAAGAAGCAGATGTATGTCCGCGTGAAGATCCAAGCGCATCAAGAAAGCACCGGATTGCTGGTTCCGGTCTCGGCGATTTTGCGCGACGATGTGAACCTGCCGTTCGTTTATGTCGTCCAGCCCGACGGAAGTTTTGCGCGGCGGCACGTGACGCTGGGTTATCGCACAGGCGATCAATACGACATTCCCGACGGCCTGCAAGTTGGCGACCAGATTGTCGTGGATGGCGCGATCTTTGTTCAATTCCTGCAAAACCAATGAGCGAGCCATTGCCACCCATTGAATCCGCGCCGCGAACGGCTTCGGTGATGAACCGCGTCGTCGCGTCGTCGTTGCGGCAGCGTTTTCTCGTCGTGCTGCTCACGCTCGTGCTCATCGGCGCGGGCACGCGCTCGCTCGAACGTCTGCCGGTGGATGCTTATCCCGATTTGTCGCCGCCGATTGTCGAGATCATCACGCAGTGGCCGGGTCACGCTGCCGAGGAAGTGGAGCGCCTGATCACGGTGCCGGTCGAAATCGGAATGAACGGCATTCCCAAGATGACGTCGCAGCGCTCCATCACGCTTTACGGCTTATCGGACGTCATCCTCACTTATCACGATGGCACTGATAACAACTTCGCTCGGCAGGAAGTTTTTAACCGACTCTCCAGCCTCAGCCTGCCAACCGGCGTGACGCCTTCGGTGTCGCCGCTGTCGTCGCCGTCGGGTTTGATCTATCGTTACGTGCTGCAAAGCTCCGACCGCTCGCCGATGGAACTCAAAACGTTCGAGGACTGGATCATCGAACCCGCTTACAAATCGCTCGCGGGTGTGGCGGACGATTCCGGATTCGGCGGCGGCACGATGCAATATCAGGTGCTGCTCGATCCGGCCAAGATTGCGGGCGTCGGCCTGTCGGTGTTGCAAGTGGAAGCCGCGCTCGCGGCCAACAACGGCAATGCCGGCGGCGGTTTCTATTCGCAAGGCGGACAGTTTTATTACGTGCGCGGACTCGGCCGATTGGAAACCTTGGAAGACATCGGCAACGTGGTGTTGGCGGTGAACAATGGCACGCCGGTGTTGCTGAAGAACGTTGGCCGCGTGGTCATCGGCATCGCGCCGCGCCTCGGCGAATTCGGTTTCGAGAAGCAGGACGACTGCGTGGAAGGTGTCATTCTCCTGCGCACCGGTGACAAGACGCAGGACGTGCTGAAACGCGTTGAGGCC
The DNA here is from genome assembly GCA_903944085.1 of uncultured Verrucomicrobia subdivision 3 bacterium. Classification (GTDB taxonomy): domain Bacteria; phylum Verrucomicrobiota; class Verrucomicrobiia; order Limisphaerales; family UBA11358; genus UBA11358. The sequence goes on along the minus strand of CAJAQO010000227.1, from coordinate 15,806 downwards.
AAGACCAAGCAGCTCAACGAACAGGTTCTGCCCAAGGATGTCAAAATTGTTCCGTTCTATGACCGCACGGATTTAATCAAGCTGACGACGCAGGTCGTGGAGCAAAATCTGTTGCGCGGCATGTTGCTCGTCATCGTGATCCTCATTTTCTTCCTCTACGATTTTCGCGCGGGTTTGATCGTCGCCGTCACCATTCCGCTGGCGCTGCTGTTTGCGTTCATCTGCCTCGATCTGCAAAAGGCTTCGGCGAATCTGCTGTCCATCGGCGCGGTGGACTTTGGCATCCTCGTGGATGGCGCGGTGGTGATGGTGGAAAATATCTTCCGCCAGATCGCCTTGCGCAAAGGCACCCGGGCTAACGTCCTTGAAATTGTGAAGGACGCCGCCGCCGAGGTGGACCGCCCGCTGTTCTACGCGGTCGCGGTGATCGTGGCCAGCTTCCTGCCGATTTATGTTCTCGCTGGACCGTCCGGCACCCTGTTCAAGCCGATGGCCGACACGATGGTGTTCGCACTAATCGGTTCCTTGATCGTCACGCTGACGTTGCTGCCGGTGCTGTGTTCGTGGTTCATGCGCGACGGCGTGCGCGAGCGCCGCAGCGCTGTATTTGAAGCCATCAAATCGGTTTACACCAAAGGCCTGGATTTCTGTCTCGCGCATCCCTGGGGCACGACGCTGGCCTCGACGATTCTGCTCGCCGGTTCGCTGCTGCTCATCCCGCGCATCGGCGCAGAGTTCATGCCGCAACTCGATGAAGGCGCGCTGTGGGTTCGCGCTACGATGCCTTACACCATTTCCTACGACGAATCGGCGAAGATCACGCCGCAGATTCGCGCGGTGTTAAAATCTTTTCCCGAAGTCACCACCGTCGCCTCCGAACTGGCGCGGCCCGACGACGGCACGGATTCCACCGGCTTTTTCAACGTCGAGTTTTACGTCGGCCTGAAACCTTACGCAGATTGGACCGGCTCGTATCGCACCAAAGCCAAATTGATCGAGGCCATCAACGCGAAGCTCCAGCAGTTTCCCGGAATCATCTTCAACTACACGCAGCCCGCCGAGGACGCGGTGGATGAAGCCGAATCTGGTTTGAAGAGCGCGCTGGCCGTCAAAGTCTTCGGCTCCGATCTCGACGTGCTCGAGCAAAAGGGCAAGGCCATCAAAAAGATTCTGGAGCAAGTGCGCGGCATCAAGGACGTGACGTTGGTGAAGGAACTCGGCCAGCCCAGCCTCGACATCAAAATCAACCGCGCGATGATCGCTCGTTACGGCGTGAATGTCGCCGACGTCAACGCGCTCATCACCACCGCCATCGGCGGCGACGTGGCCACGCAAGTGCAGCAGGGCGAAAAGCAATTTGATCTCGTCGTCCGCCTCGAACGCCAATACCGCGACAACCCCGAGGAGATCGCCAACATCCTCGTGCCCACGCCCGGCGGTCAGCAGATTCCGCTGAAAGAATTCGCGGACATCCGCGTGATGAACGGCGCGTCGTTCATTTATCGCCAGGATAATTCGCGCTACATCGGCGTGCAATTTTCCGTGGCCGGACGCGATCTCGCTGGCGCGGTAGAAGACGCTATCCAGCAAGTCAAAACCCAGGTCAGCCTGCCCGAAGGCTATCGCACCGATTGGGGCGGTGAATACACGGAATACACCAAGTCGCGCGCGCAATTAAGTTTGATTTTGCCGCTGACGCTGTGTTTGATTTTCTTCCTGCTGTTCGCACTCTACAGCAATTTGAAATTCCCGTTCATCACCGTGCTCGGCGTGGTGTTGTCTGCACCCGTGGGCGGACTCGTGGCGCTCTGGCTCACCGGCACGCCGTTCTCGGTTTCGTCCGGCATCGGCTTCCTCGCCTTGTTCGGTGTCTCGGTGCAGACGGCCGTCGTCTATATTTCCTACGTCAACGAACTGCGACTCGGCGGCACGACCCTCAAAGAAGCTATTCGCGAAGGCGCGATTCTGCGGTTGCGTCCAATCATGATGACCGCGCTGGTGGCGGCGTTGGGCTTGTTGCCGGCGGCGCTGGCCACCGGCGTGGGCACGGACACGCAACGTCCGTTTGCGCTGGTCATCGTCAGCGGCCTGTTCACGAGACTGCTGATCAGCATTTTCCTCATGCCCGCGCTTTACGCCCTCGTCGCGCGGCCGGGTGACCGGCTGGAAGTGTAAACGGGAGCGTAATTTTTATTGTCTCAAATCTTGGAACTTGGAACACTCGCGAAACCGACCGAAGCACCGCGGCCTAACTTTGTGCATCAGCCATGTGGACTTGCCCGAAATGCGGCGAAGCGATTGAGGATCAGTTTGATTCCTGCAGGAAATGCGCGGCCCAGCCCGAACCCGCCGGGCCGGTTCTTCCGCCGGCGCAGCGCACCCGATTGCGCGGCAACCGTTGCTTTGATGATGAGCAAAAGCTCGTCCGACCGGTTCGCTGTGGATCGCTCGTTCATTTTTTTGATTCGCGAAAACGGTCGCGGCAGTGTTTTATTCCTTGGCAGAAGCATTGAGCCGACCAAATAAATCAATTTATGGCCACCCTTGTATTCGACATTGAAACCTCCGCGCAACCGCTCGAGATGTTCGACGAGGCGCAGCAGGAATACCTGTTCCGCGAGACGGAGAAAATTGACGACGCCATCGCCAAACAGGCCAAGCGCGAAGAAATCACCCGGTTCATGAGCCTGTGGCCGTTCACCTCGCAAGTCGTGTGCATCGCCATGCTCAACGCCGAATCGCTGCGCGGCCAGTCCATTTACCTTGCCGAGGATTTTGAGGACGACGCCGGCGATGCCGGGCCGGTGGAATTTGTGCCGTGCGCGGACGAGACGGAATTGCTCACCGCGTTTTGGGATGTGGCCAAGCATTACGACAACGTCGTGACCTTCAACGGGCGCGGCTTCGATGTGCCGTTCATTTATCTGCGCTCGGCGCTGCTCAACGTGCCGATCACCAAGAAAAACTGGCTCGGCTATCGTTACGCCGTGGAGCCGCACTGCGACCTCGCGGAGCAACTGACGTTTTACAGCGTGAGCGGGCGCGACGGCGCGGCGCGGCGGTTCAATCTGGATTTTTACTGCAAGGCTTTCGGCATCGAATCGCCCAAGAGCGCGGGCGTGACGGGCATGGACGTGGGCACGCTGATGGCGGCGGGCAAATTCCGCGAGATCGCCGAATACTGCCTGCGCGACGTCCGCGCCACCGTGGAGCTTTATAAAATCTGGAAGGAACGGCTGGCGGGGATTAAATAGAACCAGCGCGCAAAAAATAGCCGGCCGAGCCGCCGGTTGAACCCAAAAGATCATGCGCGAGAAAGCCAAGAGTCCGCCGCATAAAATCGAGTTGAACCTGCGCGAGATCGGGCAGTTGTTCAACACGATGGACCCGGCGCCGTTTCCCGAAAAGGATCTGGACAGCGATGCGGAGGAATTTATTTTGAACTGGGTCGGCGAGTTTCCGCTGAACGAGCCGGTGTCGCTGGTGGTGCACTTGGCGGAACTGCCGGCGGAAAATCCGCAGGCTGTCGTCGAACAGGGCGTGCATCATTATTTCGCCTACCGTGCGCGGCTGAACCGGATGGAATTGCGGCGGCTGTTGAGCGACGGGCAGAAAAGTTTGCTGATCGGGCTGGCGTTTTTGTCCGTATGCCTCATTGCCAGCCGCGCCATCGGCGGCGACGGCTCGGCCACGTTCCGCAGCATCGCGCGCGAAAGCCTGACCATCGCCGGCTGGGTGGCGATGTGGCGGCCAATGCAAATTTACCTTTACGACTGGTGGCCGGTGCGCCGGCGCGGTCAGCTATATCGCAAGCTCGCGCGGATGCGCGTGGACGTGCGGCAGAAAATTTGAGCCGGCGCATTTCATTTGCGCCCGCCCGTCGGCGAAGGCAAAATGGCTCACAATTTATGCTCGCGTATCTTTGGGTCGCCCTCGGCGGCGCGCTTGGCAGCGTGGCGCGTTACTGGGTCAACGGCCTTATCTCGGAAAAACTTGGCTCGACGTTTCCGTGGGGCATCCTCGCCATCAACATCACCGGCTCGTTTGTCATCGGCATTTTGGCCGCGCTGGCGGTGCCCGAAGGCCGGATGGATTCGGCATCGCGCCAGTTCACCACGCAATTCCTGATGATCGGCATCTGCGGCGGCTACACGACCTTTTCTTCGTTCAGTCTGGAAACGCTGAAAAAATTGCAGGATGGCGAATGGATCTACGCCGGCGGCAACATCCTTCTGTCCGTCGTGCTCTGCTTGGTCGCCGTCTGGCTCGGTTTTCTGCTCGGTTCAACCTTCACCTCGATGAAAGGAAATTAGCTCATGCAAATCCCCAATGACGCCGTCCTGCTCCGCATCTTCATCGGCGAAAGCGACCGCTGGGAACACCGGCCGCTTTACGAAGCCATCGTGCTGGCCGCGCGCGAGGCGCACCTGGCCGGCGCGACGGTTTTGCGCGGGCCGATGGGTTTCGGCAAGGCCAGCCGGCTGCACACGGCGAAAATTCTGCGGCTGTCGGTGGACTTGCCGCTGGTCATCGAAATGGTGGACAGCGAGGAAAAAATAAATTCCTTCCTGCCCACACTGGACAAAATGATCGGCGGCGGGCTGGTGACGCTGGAAAAAGTGCGCGTGCTGCATTACCGTTCCGGCGAAGATGTTTCCATATAAAACCAGAGGCCGCGCGCAGGACGTGCAGTCGGCGACGGGAAAATCCGGCCTTCGCAGCCTTCGCGCGACCCCAAAGCCATGAGTGAATTTCTAAAGCCCATTGAAGCGTTGGCAGCCCAACCGAATTCCCTGGAACCGGTGCTGCGGGAAACGCTGAAACTTTTTGCCTCCGAAACCGGCACGATTCACCGGCTTGATGCGCCAACGCAACTGCTGCAGCTCGTCGCGCAAATCGGTTTGCCGCCGCCACTGCTGGAAGTCGTCAAGCTCATTCCCGTCGGCAAAGGCATCGCCGGCGAAACCGTGGCCAAAAACCGGCCGGTGACGATTTGCAATTTGCAGACCGACACCAGCGGCGTCGCCAAGCCCGGTGCGAAACAGACCGGCGTGGGCGGCGCGGTGTGCGTGCCGGTTCGCAGCGGGGAAAAAATCGTCGGCACTTTCGGCATCGGCACCCGGCGCGAACGCGAATACTCGGCGGCGGAAATCAACGCGCTGCAGGACATCGCAAATTTGCTTGCCCCGCAGCTTGCGTGAGCCGCTGGGGAAAAATTTCCGAATTTCTCGCGCTGCGGCGCAACACCTCGCTGCTGCTCGTGGCGCTCGTGCTCGCCGGCACCGGCGAAAAATTGTGGCTCGGCTTTGCGCCCAAATACATTGAGACGCTTGGCGGCACGGTTCTGATCATCGGGCTGTTCGACGCGCTGCAAACTTTTCTCGGCGCGATTTACGCCTATCCCGGCGGCTGGCTGACCGACCATTGGGGCCAAAGAAAATCGCTGCTGCTGTTCAGTTTGATTTCCATCGCCGGCTACATTTTGGTTTTGGTCTGGCAAAGCTGGCTTGCGTTGCTGTTCGGCTCGTTCTTGTTTCTCGCGTGGAGCGCGCTGTCGCTGCCGGCGACACTTTCCGTCATCGCCACGTCGCTGCAAAGTCATCGGCATACGATGGGCGTCGGCGTGCAATCCATGATCCGCCGCGTGCCGATGATGCTCGGCCCGCTGCTCGGCGGCTGGCTGCTCACGCGCTTCGGCTGGACCGACGGCGTGCGTTACGCGCTGGCGCTGTGCATCGGCATGAGCCTGATAACATTGGTGTTTCAATGGTTCATGTTTGAAAGTGATTCCGGTAGCAGCCGAGGTAACGAGGCTCAAAATCAGAAATTAATTGGAGCCTCCTCACGTCGGCTGCTACAAAATGAAATGATTTCCGCGCCGACTTTTTTCGCCGTCGTCAAATCCTTCACGCCCGCGCTGCGCGAACTGCTCGTCAGCGACATTCTCATCCGCTTTTGCGAGCGCATCCCGTATGCCTTCATCATTTTGTGGGCGATGGATGCCGGCGGCGTGACGGCGCAGCAGTTTGGTTATCTCGTCACGTTTGAAATGGTCACGGCGATGTTCTGCTACATTCCCGTCGCGCATCTGGCGGACAAATATGGCCGCCGCCCGTTCGTGCTGATCACGTTTGTTTTCTTCACGCTGTTTCCGGTGACGCTGCTGTTCGCGCACAATTTCAAATGGCTGGCGCTGGCGTTCGTGGTGCGCGGGCTGAAGGAATTTGGTGAGCCGGCGCGCAAGGCGCTCATCATCGGCGAAGCCAAGCCGGAGCTGCGTGCGCGGACTTACGGCGCGTATTATCTCATCCGCGATTGCACAGTGACAACCGGCTCGTTCATCGGGGCCTGGCTGTGGAGCGTGAATCCGCAGGCAAATTTTCTCGGCGCAGCCATTTGCGGTGCGCTGGGAACGCTCTGGTTCTGGTGGTTTATTTACCGGCGGGGCAAATAAAATAATGACTGCGGTTCAGGCAAGACCACCCCGCGCCTCGCTGGCAACGGGGCGCGGGCGGAAAAAATCAGGCCGCCGGTTTGCCAAACACTTCGACCTCGATATAGTGGTTCAGCTTGTTGGTCGTGTTGCCTTTGCTGTAAAGCCGGACGTAGCGGGCTTTCACGCCTTTGCCATCAATCAGCTTGCCTTTGTAGCTTTCAATGTAGGGATGATCCGAACCCGCGCCCAAACCCAGCTCGTTGGCGGCATCGGCGTTGAACAGCGTGGTCACGTCCTTTTCAAATTTAGGGTCGTCGGAAACCTGCGCGACGATGTCAAAATAAACCCGCTCCTGCGAGTGAAAATGCCAGACCATGAGCGCGTAAATGTTCGCCTCTTTTTCCAAGTCAATCTGCACCCATTGCTTGCCGGGTCCGAGTTCGACCCACGAGCCTTCGTCGCCTTCCTTGTCGCCGTCGGTGATCAGGTCCAGCGTGCCGACCACGGGTTCGCTGTCGCTGGCGGTGACTTTTTTGCCCTTGGCCAGATTGGTCGTGCCGACCGGCACCTGAAAATCCGGATGTTCGACCGTGAGCTTGGGTTCCAGGTTTGGCACCTTGATCGGCACCGGCGTGCCGACAAACAGCGGCTTGGGCAAATCCGTGGTGAGCTGGATTTTGTCCTGGGCCAGCGCGGCGCTGGCGGTGAGCAAAACGGCAATCGTGAGTTTTGAAATCAGTTGATTCATGTGAAATTGAGACTTAATTGGTTTGGAGGCGTTCAAAAATTAATCAGGCTTCGGTTTCGGCGGCGGTGATCGCCAGCGTTTTTTGCGCGACGATGGCTTCGTTCGCCTTGTGGATGACGTATTCGCTGCGGAACGCCTCGTCGGCGGGGCAGTTCAGTTTTACATTCTTGTCGCGAACGGCGTTGAAAAAATTCTCCAGGTGCGGCTGGTGGATTTTTTTGGCGAACGACACCGGGATGTCATATTGCAGCAGCGGCGCGGTTTCGCGGACATCCACCTTGTCGGCGTCCGTGGCGGCGCTGGCAACGGCGCTCGCGCGCAGATAATTTTTAGCGACCAAATCGTCCCAGGCTTTGGCGCGGTCTTCGCGGTAGAGCTTCGTGATGCTGGGATTCTCGGACATCTTGATCGTGCCTTCGTCGCCCATGAACATTTCAAAATAGCCGCCGCCGGCGCTCGTCGTCGTTTGCACCTGATAGAACGCGCGCACTACGCCGGTCGGGATTTGATATTCGTAAACCACCATGGCGTTGTCATACCATTCGTGCGTGGTGTAATAATCCACGCCGCCGCTGGCCATGACGGATTTCGCGGGCGAGCCGAACCACCAGTTGAAAATGTCAATCTGGTGCGCGCCGAGGTCGGAGAGCGGACCGCCGCCCAGGCCTTTGAACCAGCGCCAGTTTCGGAACTGGTGCATGTCCTTGTAGCCATACTTGGCGAGCTGTTCCGGCTTGAGTTCCGAATGTTTGGGCCAGCCAAAATCGTCCGTCTTGGCACGGTTCCACTGGGCTTGCGCGGCGGTCAAGCGCCCGCAAATCTTCGCGTCGTTGACCAGCCGGTTCAGGGCGAAAATATACCGCGGATTGCTGCGGCGCTGGTGGCCGATTTGCAGCAGCTTGCCCGTATCGCGCATCGTCTGCACCATCGAGCGGGCACCTTCGATGGTGTTGCTCATCATCTTTTCGCAATAGACGTGCAGCCCGGCTTTCAAACAGGTGTTGGTGATGGGCGCGTGCCAGAAATCCGGCGTGGCCACGACGACCGCCTGCAAGTCTTTTTCGTTCGCCAGCAGCTCTTCGTAATTTTCGTAGCCCTTGACCGCAAAGCCCTGGTCTTTGAGCCGGCGCACGTTCGAATTGCGGTTGTAATCCCAGACATCCGCGATGGCGACGAGGTTGATGCCCTCGATGACCATAAGCGATTCGAGCAGCACCTGGCCCTCTGCGCCGCAGCCGATGAGCGCGATGTTCAGTTTGCTCAAGGCCGAGGTTTTTTTGCCGGCCGCACTGGAATTGGAATCCGGGCTGCACGAAGTCAGCAGCAAGCCCGCGCCGGCGGCGGCCGTGGTGCCGAGAAATTCGCGGCGGGTGAGGGGTTGATTTACCATTTTTTGAGCAGCGTAAGTTTGTTGTGTTTGGCCAGCATCAGCGCAAAGGCGACCAGCGCCACGTGAATGCCCAGCCAGGAAATGCCGTCATCCTGTTTGATCAGAATCAATCCCACCGTGAGCGCGATGTAAATCAAGCCCTGCACGAACAACGACACCCGCGTGCCGAGGCCGAGCAGCAGCATCACGCCCGTGACGATCAGCGCCGGGCCCAGCAAATGGTCGAACGCCGTCAGCGCGAATTTGGGCAGCAGCACCTCATTCGCAAATTTGCTCTTCAAGCCGGCGGGCACGCCGGAGTAATTCGCCAGCGCATAATATTTCACTTTCACATCCACCAGCGCGCCGCTGGCGTCCGGCTGGCCGGTCGCCGGGTCGAGCAGCGGTTGCTGAATGGTTTTGTAGGCGCCGAATTTTTCGATGCCCGTCACGATGCCGCGCACCGCCAGCCAGCCGCGCAGCACGAGAAAGGCGAGCGAGTAATCACAGTTGCACGGGCTCGCGCAGGAGCCGCTGTCTTGTTTGTCGGTCGAGTCGTTCATGTGTTTGATGATTTCGGTAAAACCGTTTGCCACCAGCGCTCAGGCTGGCCGATTAAATTTCATCCGGCATTGCGGCCGGCCCCGGCTTGATCCTAATGGTTGACGTCCAGTCTGGGGCAATGGTTTCAAAAAGCCTAGGCGATTTTTTCAAAGTGAAAAGGTTTTTTCCATCGCCCGCCAAATTTGGAAACCCCGCGTTTGCTCGCGAAAACCGCCCGGCCAATTTATGCCACGATTTTTAAAAATGAAAATGTGCTTTCCCTTGCGGCCGATCATGGTTGCGCCTCGTGAAAGTCGCCGCGCCCACTCTGGCCTGGATTGCACCCGGCACGCCGGGCCGGCTTCGCCGAACCATTCCCCCGCGCCGACCGAATTACCCGCCGCCATTTCCCCGCCGGGTGCCAGGGATTCACCGCGCGTTGCCGCGTTGTCCCCGCGCCTTTCCTTTGAAGGTTGACCGGCAACCTTTGAAGGTTGTGACGAAACCTTGGCCGGTTTCGATGAAACCTTTGAAGAGCGAGCCTAAACCTCCGCCGGTTCCGCCGTGACCTTTGAAGTTTACGATAAAACCTTTGAAGGTTTCAATGAACCCTTTGAAGGTTTTGCCAAACTCTTTGAAGGTTACGACGAAACCTTTGAAGAGAAATGAGCGACCTTTGCCCCAATGTGTCTCAAAAACCACTTGGCGTGTCCAATTTTGTGTCGAAGTGGCAAAACGGTGGCAGGCAATGCCATAACCTGTCGCGTCAGGCAAAGGCAGTTTGGGGTGGCCGAACGGGACAAAGGGTGTTTGAAATTGCGGGTGTGTTTCGTGCGCGATGAAAAAGCGGTGGCGGGCCACCGCACTCCAAAACGCTGGCGCGTTGGCCGATGACCACCGGACTGCGCGGAGCGTCTTGGAGTGCGCCAGCCCGCCGAACGCGTGGGTTGGCAATCGGCGGCGCGCACGGAATGACGCGCCCTACCCGCATTGTTTGTGAACGACATAATCCACGCTTCAATCACACTCTGGCTTGCGCTCCTTTCGGCGGGTCTTTAGCTTGCTGCGTATGATTTGGAGATGTGTTTCATTTATCCTGCTGGCGGCGGCTTTGAGCAGTTGCAGCATCCTGAAAAAACTCTGCCCTTGCGCGGCCAAAGTTCCCGCCGATCCGCTGGCGGCATTTCAAGCCCGCGCGGCGAAATATCATTCCGTCGTCACCGTGCCGACGTTTGAGACGACGCCGGACGCGGTCAGGGCGACCGTGGACAAAACCATCGCCGACGGCAACGCCATGCTTGACAGCATCGGCCAGCTCAAGCCGGGCGAGGTAAATTTCGTCAACACCATCCGCCAGCTCGACGACCTCGGCTACCTGGTTCAGCAGGCTTCGGACCGGCTCGGCCTGATCGAGCAGACCAGCACCAACGCCGCCGTGCGCGATGCCGCGACGGACGCCATCAAAAAACTTTCCGACTGGTCCGTGGGCACGGATTACCGCGAGGATGTTTATGCGGCGGTGAAAGCCTTCGCGGCCACGCAGCCGGTGCTGGAGGGCGAGGACAAAAAACTTTTTGACGAGACGCTGCGCGATTATCGCCGCGCCGGTTTGGATTTGCCGAAAGACCAGCGCGATGAAGTGGAGAAACTGCGCAAGCAACTGACCGCGCTGGAAACGGATTTTGAGAACAATGTTACCAAGGCGACGAAGGCGTTGAAGTTCACGAAGGCTGAATTGGAGGGCGTGCCGGAAGATTTTCTGTCGCAGCAGGGCATCAAGACCGGCGACGACGAATACACGCTCAAGGCCAACATCACGTTCCATTACATCATGGTCGAGGACAACGCGAAGCTGGAAGCGACGCGTCAGAAAATGATCGTCGCGCAATGCAATCTGGCGCGCGAAGAAAACATTCCGCTGCTGCAAAAAATTCTCGTGCTGCGCGACGACATCGCGCATCGGCTCGGCTACGCCAGCTTCGCCGACTACGCGACCGAGACGCGCATGGTGAAAAACGCCGCGACGGCGATCGCATTTCTGGAGAATCTCAAGACTGGTTTGCAGCCGAAGTTTGACGCGGAGCTGGAGGAATTCCGCCAGTTGAAAATCAAGGAGACCGGCGATGCGAACACGAAAATTTTCGTCTGGGACTGGCGGTATTTCGCCAACGATTTGAAAAAGACGAAATACAACGTGGACGCCGAGCAGTTGCGCGTTTATTTCCCGATGAACCGCGTGCTGGACGGTTTGTTCACGATTTACCAGCGCATTTTCAGCCTGAAATTTGAGCGCGTCGAGGCGCCTTACAAATGGATTGGGGACTTGCAGCTTTACACCGTGTCCGACAAAAAAACCGGCGAGCCGCTCGGCCTGTTTTATCTCGATATGTTTCCGCGCGAGGGCAAATACAACCACTTCGCGCAGTTCGGCATCATCGAGGGCAAGCTGCTGCCGGACGGCCGCTACCAGCGCCCGGTCTGCGCGCTCGTCTGCAATTTCCCGCCGCCGCAGCCGGACAAGCCGTCGCTCATGTCGCATGACGAGGTGGAGACGATCTTTCACGAGTTCGGCCACGCGATGCACACGATTCTGACGCGCGCCAAATACTCGCGCTTCTCCGGCACGAGCGTGCCGCAGGATTTCGTCGAGGCGCCGTCGCAGATGCTGGAAAACTGGCCATGGGACAAAACCGTGCTGGACAGCTTCGCGGCGGATTATCGCGATCCGAAGAAAAAAATTCCGCAGGACATTTTGAACCAGCTCAAGGCTTCGCGGCTCGCGACGGAAGGAACTTTTTATCGCCGGCAGCTTTCGTTTGCCTTGATGGATTTGACGCTGCACACGCAAATCCACGCGACGAACGCGGACGACGTGTTGCCGCTCTCCAATAAAATTTTGAGCGACGTCTCGCTGCCAGTGCCGCCGGACACGGCGTTTGTGGCTTACTTCGGCCACATCATCGGCTATGGCGCGGGCTATTACGGCTACGCGTGGGCGGACGCCATCGCGGCGGACATGGCGACGGTGTTTGAAAAATCCCCGGACGGCTACTTCGACAAGACCGTGGGGATGCGGATGCGCAACGAAATTTATTCCGTCGGCGACTCGCGCGACATCAACGTCTCGATTGAAAAATTCCTGGGTCGCGAGCGCTCGCTGGAGCCGTTCCTGAAAAAAATCGGCGTGAATTGACGCGGTGGCGGCATCTGGTTTTTCGTCGCCGGCTGGAAGCAGTGACGATTGACCAATCGCACCATCCAAATGCTGGAAATCAACTTTATCCAGTCGCCCAATGTGAATGGCCAGCCGGGCGACTCTTCCGATCACCTCGGCGGTGGCGGGCGAACTGAAAAGGCGCTTAAAAAATTATCCGGTTCAAGCCGGCGCACTGCTTCCGGTTACGCTGGAGACTCGATCAAGTCAGCGTGACCGTGTAGCCTGTTGCCACCGACGGCCATGCCTGCTGAACCAACTGAACCATCCGCCCAAGTCGCCAGCGTGCCGCCAGCGGTCGTGGGCGGCGTTACTTGGCGCGATACCTTTGCCGCACTCAAGCATCGCAACTTCCGATTGTTCTTCATCGGCCAACTTGTTTCCCTCACCGGCACCTGGATGCAGACCACCGCCCAAAGCTGGCTGGTCTATCAACTGACCGGCTCCAAGATCCTGCTGGGCACCGTGGCCGCTGTCGGCTCGCTGCCCCTGCTGGTATTTTCACTCTGGGGCGGCTCGGTGGCCGACCGGCATTCCAAACGCACCGTGGTTTTTTACACGCAGACGGGCATGATGCTGACGGCCTTCGTCTTTGCGGCATTGGTGGGAAGCGGGCGCATCCAACCGTGGCACATTCTCGTGCTGTCCGCAGTGGGCGGAGTGGCAATGGCTTTTGACATGCCCGCACGCCAGGCGTTCATGGTGGAAATGACCAGCCGCGAAGACCTGATGAACGCGGTGTCGCTGAACAGTTCCATCGTGAACGGCGCGCGGGTGGTCGGCCCGGCCGTGGCCGGTTTCCTCATGGCCCATGTCGGCATCACTTGGTGCTTCATCCTGAACGGGATTAGCTTCATCGCGGTCATTGCCGGCTTGGTGATGATGCGCCTGCCGCAGTTTGTCCCGCCGGCGAAACCGCACTCTGCCGGACGGCATATACTTGAAGGCTTCCACTATGTGGCCGGCCATCGCCGGGTGCGGATTCTGCTGCTGCTGTTCAGCGTGGTGGGAGTCTTTGGCTGGTCGTATGCGGTGTTGCTGCCCGCGTATGCGACGGACGTTCTGCATGTCGGCGAAAGTGGTTATGGCGGGCTGCTCAGTGCCAACGGTTTCGGGGCGCTGTTGGGGGCGCTGACGGTGGCCGCGTGGGGCAACCGCGTGCGGCCCCGGCTGATGATTCTCGGCGGCCTGTGGTTGTTTTCAGCCATGCTGGTGCTGCTGGCGGTGGTGCGGTGGTATCCGCTGGCGCTGTTGTGTCTGGCAGTTGGCGGCTGGGGAATGTTGCTCTATTTCTCGACGACCAATACGCTCATCCAGACGAGCGTGTCGGACGCGATGCGCGGGCGGGTAATGGGCATCTGGGCGCTGGTCTTCGGCGGCATGATGCCCGTGGGTGGAATCGAATCCGGTTTCCTGTCGCACGCCATGGGTGTGCCGTGGACGATCACCGTGGGAGCGGTGATCTGCGCCGGCGCCGGGCTGATTACCTGGCGGGCCGTGCGCCGGAATCCAACTGCTCCCGATTGATGCCGCTTGCGCCAGTCTCGCGCCGGCACCTTGGCCTTCAGCGCGTCCAGTCTGGCGCGCGTGCTTGTTTGTCCGGCTTCGAAGAATGCACGGGGAAACATATCGGCCAACCAATTTATCCCAGACTTGACGCGGCGCGCTTTCGTTCTATTGATTAGTCATGCAACTCGACAAGCTCACTTTGAAATCGCAGGAGGCGCTCACGGACGCGCAGCGCCTCGCGCGGGAACATTCGCATCAGGAAATGGACGGCGAACATCTGTTGCTCGCACTGCTCGGCCAGAGCGAGAGTCTCGTGCCGGAATTGCTGGCGCGCATCGGCGTGCCGCCCGCCCAGCTTCAGCCGGATTTGGAAAAGGAACTCGCGCGCCGGCACAAGATTCAAGGTGGCAACGATCCCTACGCTGGCCGCGATTTGCAAAAGGCGCTCGACGCCGCGCAGTCCGAGGCGGGCAAGCTCAAGGACGATTACGTGAGCACCGAACATCTGCTACTGGGTTTGCTCGACGAGGCCAGCCCGTCGCTCAAGAAAATTTTCACCGCTCACAATCTCAAGCGCGACGCGGTGCTCAAAGCGCTTGCGGAATTGCGCGGTAACCAGCGCGTAACCGATCAACAGCCGGAAGGAAAATTTCAGGCGCTCGAAAAATACGGCCGCGATCTCACGGCGCTTGCGCGGCAGGGGAAGATTGATCCGGTCATCGGCCGCGACGAGGAGATCCGCCGCGTGATGCAGGTGCTGACACGCCGCACGAAAAATAACCCGGTCCTCATCGGCGAACCGGGCGTGGGCAAGACCGCCATCGCGGAAGGTTTGGCGCGGCGCATCGTCAGCGGCGATGTGCCGGAATCGCTGAAAAACAAGCGGCTCGTCGCGATGGATTTGAGCGCAATGATCGCCGGTGCAAAATATCGCGGCGAATTTGAAGACCGGCTCAAGGCGTTTCTCAAGGAAATCACCGCGAGCGAGGGGAAAATCATTTTGTTCATTGACGAGCTGCACACCATCGTCGGCGCGGGCGCGGCGGAGGGCGCGACGGACGCGGCGAACATCATGAAGCCGCAGCTCGCGCGCGGCGAATTGCGCTGCGTCGGCGCGACGACGCTCGACGAATATCGCAAGCATATCGAGAAAGATCCGGCGCTCGAACGCCGCTTCCAGCCGGTGCAGGTGAACGAGCCGACGGTTGAGGCGACCATCGCGATTCTGCGCGGATTGAAGGAGCGATACGAGGTGCATCACGGCGTGCGCATCCAGGACGCGGCGTTGGTGGCGGCGGCCACGCTGTCCCACCGCTACATCACCGACCGGTTTCTGCCGGACAAGGCGATTGACCTCGTGGACGAAGCGGCCTCGCGCATCAAGATGGAGCTGGATTCCAAGCCGACGGAGCTCGACCAGCTTGACCGGCAGATTTTGCAATTGGAAATCGAGCGCACGTCGCTGGCCAAAGAAAAAGACGCGGCCAGCAAGGAGCGGCTCAAGATCATTGATAAACAGGTCGCGAACTTGAAGGACAAATCCAAGGCGCTCACCGCCCAGTGGCAGAATGAAAAAACTGCGGTTAACGCGGTCAGCATTGTTCAGCAGCAGTTGGAACAGGCGAAGCTCGAACTGGAAAAAGCCCAGCGCGCGGGCGATTTGTCAAAATCGGCGGAAGTGCAATACGGCAAGATTCCTGATTTGGAAAAGAAGTTGGCGAAGATGGAAAGCGCGGCCGATGCTTCGCCGTCGGTGAAGGGCGGGAATGCCCGTCCGACTTTGCTGCGTCAGGAAGTCACGGACGAGGACATCGCCAAGGTCGTCGCGGCGTGGACGCACATTCCCGTTTCGCGGATGCTCGAAGGCGAGCGCGAAAAACTGCTCAAGATGGAAGACCGATTGCAATTGCGCATCATCGGACAGAAGCAGGCGATCACCGCCGTGTCCAACGCTGTGCGCCGTTCACGCAGCGGATTACAGGACCCG
>CAJAQO010000226.1 GCA_903944085.1 uncultured Verrucomicrobia subdivision 3 bacterium | reverse complement strand
GTTCCGCCAAGCTGCCGACGGTGGACTTTAGCTTTCGCCGGCCGCAGTTGAAATTTCCCCGCGTGCTGGAAGATCACGCCCACGCCGCCAAACTCGCGGCGGATCATTTTCTCACGCGTGGCTTCACCAATTTTTGCTTTTACAGCGACGCCAACAACTGGTCTTACGAGGAGCGCGGCGCGGGTTTCCTCAAAGTGCTGGGTGACAGCGGTCATAATTGCACCTGGCTGCGCTGGCTAGAATCGCCGGCCTACGCCACCGGCAAGCAGGAATGGCAGCGGAAACGCAAATGGCTGGCCACCCAGATGAAACAGGCCGCCAAGCCGCTCGCGGTGTTCGCCGCGAATGACCAACAGGCGCTCGACGTGTTGGAATCCTGCGAAAGCGCCGGCATCAAAATTCCCGAGGAAGTTGCCATCGTCGGCACGGAAAGTTATCTGCTCGCGCCGGACGCCATGCACACGCCGATTTCCAGCGTGGACACCAACTTGGAAATTCTCGGCTATCGCGGCGCGGAACTGCTGGATCTACTGATGTCCGGCGGCAAGGCGCCCGCCGCACCGGTGCGGATTCCCGCCGCCGGCGTCATCGTCCGCAAGAGCAGCGACATTCTCACCATCAAGCACCAAGGCGTGGCGCGCAGCCTGCGCTACATTTGGGAACACGGGCACGAACCGATTTGCATCAAGGATCTCGTCAGCGTCGCCGCCATGTCGCGGCGCGGGCTGCACAAGGCATTTTTGGAACACCTGGGCCGCACGCCCGGCCAGGAACTCCAGCGCGTGCGCATTGACCGCGCCAAAAAGCTGCTCACCAAGACCAGCCAAAAAGTGGAGACCGTCGCCCATGATTCCGGTTACCAAAGCATCAACAGCTTCTGCGTGGCCTTCAAGCGCGCCACCGGCATGTCCGCCAAAAAATTCCGCGAGCGCATGAGCCGCTGAACCCGCTTGCGTTTTCTTTCAAATGGGAAAACACTCGCCGCATGAACGAACAATTTGCCGCCGCCCGCCGCCGCTTTGACGCGGAAAACTCGCGTGATCCGAATTTGGAAAATGGCCGGCCGCGCGAACTGCTTTACGCCGAGCGGCTCACCGGCTGGGTCTTGAAACTTTGTCCCGACGCTTCCGAACCGCTGCGCCTGGCCGCGCGCTGCCAGCACATCTGCCGCTGGGAAAGTCCGCGCGAAAAATATCCGCTGACCCGCGCCGGCTATTTGAAATGGCGCGCGGATTTGAAGCTGTTCCACGCCGAAAAATCCGGGGCCATTCTTCGCGAAGTCGGCTGCGACGACGAAATCATCCGTCGCGTGCAGGATTTGAATCTCAAGAAAAATTTCCCCGCCGACGCCGAGGTCCGCGTGCTGGAAGACGCCTTGTGCCTCGTGTTTCTGGAATTCCAGTTCGCTCCGCTCGCGGCCAAAAGCGACGACGAAAAAATGATCAACGCCCTCCGCAAATCGTGGGCAAAAATGACAGAAGCCGCGCGGGCCGAGGCGTTGAAATTAAATTTTGGCGACCACGAAAAAAAACTCATCGGCCGCGCCCTGGCGGCGTGAGCCTATTTTTCCCAGCGCAAATCCACAATCACCGGCGCCCACGAAATGTTTTGCAGGACTCTTTGCAGGCGCGGATAGCTGTCGGGCGGCCGGACGTGGACGAGATCAGTGACGGTGATTTGGACGCCGCCCGCCGCGCGCAATTCTGCCAGCACGCTCATATAATGGCGGTAATAGTCGAACTGCGTGAGCACCAGTTTGGTGGCCCGCAGCCGGCGCAGTGCTCGCGCATAATCCTCCCCTTCGGCGCGCAGCGGCGCGTAGTCTTCGTGAATCCATTGGCCGTCGGCATGGCGGTCGGCCTCGTAAAGATACGCGCAGGACAGCACGACGTTTGCGTGCGGCGGAACGGCATCTAGTTCAGTGGCTACGCGCTGCCGGGCGGCGGCGTAGCTGTCCGACAACGAACACGCCACGCCCCAGGTGGTCAGGCCGAGAGCGCGGACGGATACCAGACCCACAAGTAACGCCAGGCAAACTTTCGCGGTGCGCGGGCGCAAAAAGTCGGGAAATTTTTTCACGGCGGCGGTTAAAAACAAACCTACGAGGATGGGCTGGAAATAATTCACGACAATCAGCCAGTTGGCCGAGACGGCGAACAGGCACGCGAAAGCAAAACTGAAGCCGGCAACCAGGCCACCGGCGAACAGAATTTCGTCCGCGCCCCAGGTTTTGATGGCGCGCAGGTGGCGTCGGCCGGCGCTGGTGGCGAACACCCATGCCGCCATTAAAAAAACGGCGGGGAGATTGCGGCTGGCTTTGAGCAATTCGTCAACCGGCGGCGTGCGCAAACCTTTCAACGAGGCGTTGCCGTGGACGTTTTCCAAAAAACCGGCCCACAGGCGCGGAAAGCCGAACCGCACGGTCGCCGCCAGTGCGAGCGGGAGCAAAATCATGACGGCGAGGGCGCCGAGCGGCAGGCGGGCCCGCGAGATTTGCCAGCCGGCGACGAAGCCCAGAAAAATCCAGAACGCATACAGCGCGCCGATCTGCAGGCTGGTGCAGATGGTTAGCACGGCAAACACCGCCGCGAGCCACGCCCAGCCGCGCGAGCCTTTCAGCCACCGCAGCAGCGCATAGACGCCGAGCGTGCCCAGCAGGCACGCCAAGCCGTCCGGCCGGTCGTCAAACGTGATCGCCAGCAGAAATAATCCGGCGAGGTTGGCGAGGTTCGCCGGCACTTTCAATTGGCGGAAAATCGCCAGCACGGTCAGCGCGTAGCCGGCGAACAAAGCCAGATGGCCGCCCATCGCCGCCAGCACGCTCGTGCCGAAAACGCTCATCCACGCCAGCAGCGTGAGCTGATACAGCGGCGGGTAGGCGCAGAAAAATTCCGTGCCGGAAAACGGCCGCGACTGCGCGATGCCGGGGTTGAAATAGCCGCCGTGATTCAGCAGATGCACCACCGGGCCGTCGTAGAAAAAAGCATCGTTCGCCGGAACCGGCTGCGCCACCGTGAGCAGCAGCAGTGCTTTCCATACCAAGACCAGCAGGAAAACCATTCCGGGCCGTTCCATTAATCGCGTCATGCAAGTCGCCCATGTTTTCAAATCGGAACCGCTTGTCAACGGCATTTGGCCTTGGCACCCTGCCACGGTCATTATCAACATCGCGATGCCGCCGCCGACTCCATCTGAAAACCCGACGACGATACCGCTGTGTGTGGATCTCGACGGCACGCTCATCAAAACGGACATGCTGTGGGAATCGCTGGTGCGGCGGTTGAAGGCAAATCCATTCGCGCTTTTTTCCATTCTGCTGTGGTGGACGCGCGGCCGGGCTTTCCTAAAACAACAACTGGCCGCGCGCGTTGCCGTGGACGCCGCGAGCCTGCCCGTCAACGAATCATTCCTCGCCTGGCTGCGCGCCGAAAAAAAATCCGGGCGCAAAATTGTTTTGGCGACCGCGTCCGACTTGAAAATGGCGCAGCCGGTCGCGGACCATTTTGGCCTGTTCGACGAAGTGCTCGCGAGCGACGGCAAAACCAATCTGCGCAGCGAAAACAAACTGCGCCTGCTCACGCAAAAATTTGGCGAGCGCGGTTTTGATTATGCCGGCAATTCCCCGGCGGATTTCGCCGTCTGGCGCGGGGTGCGCGAAGCCATCGTTGTCAACGCCCGGCCGGCGGTGGCAAAAAAAGCCGCCGCCATTGCGAAAGTCGGCCTGGTTTTCAAACCGGACGCGGCCGGCGTCGGCAGCTTTGTCCGCAGCCTGCGGCTGCATCAATGGGTGAAGAATTTTATCATTTTCGTCCCCGCACTCGCGGGACACAAAATCGGTGACACGACCATTTTTCTGCGCGATGTCCGGGCATTCGCGGCCTTTTGCCTGTGCGCGTCCGGCGTTTATCTGCTCAACGATTTGCTGGATTTGGATGCCGACCGGCAGCATCTCACGAAACGAAACCGTCCCTTTGCCGCCGGCGACCTGCCGTTGCAAACCGGTTTGATTTGCGCCCCGCTATTTCTGATCGCCGGCATTCTCGCGGCGGCGCAGTTGTCCCGGTCCTTTGTCGAAGTGACCTTTTTGTATGTCGCGCTGACCACCATTTATTCGTGCTGGGTGAAGCAAATTGTCCTGCTTGACGTTTTTTTTCTCGCGGGCCTTTACACGTTGCGGCTGGTGGCGGGCAGCGCGGCGACAGGCATTGTCATTTCCTCCTGGCTGCTGATATTTTCGATGTTTATCTTTGTGAGTCTGGCGCTGGTGAAACGCTTTGTGGAATTGACCGACACGACCGGCGGCGAAGCCAGCCGGCCCGCTGCCGCCGGCCGCGGCTATTTCGCGGAACATTTGAAATTGGTCGCGGGGCTGGGCACGGCGAGCGGCTGGCTCGCGGCGGCCGTGCTGGCGATTTACGTCAAACAAAGCGAACAAGTTGGTCAGCTTTACCAGCACCCGATGCTGCTGCTGTTCGCGTGCCCGCTGCTCCTGTTTTGGATCGGCCGTGTGTGGTGGCTGGCGCGCAAAGGCGAGATGCACGATGACCCGGTCGTGTTCGCGCTCAAAGACTGGGCCAGCTATCTCGTCGGCGCGCTCACGCTGCTGGTGATGTGGGTGGCGGCCAAACATTGATCCCACCGCCGGATGCAAACCCAAACGCTGCGTTGAAAAAAATTCTCGAACCATTCATCCGCCACCGCCGGCTGCTGGCCGCCATCGGCGCGGGATTGCTGTTGGCGCTGGCGTTTCCCAAATTCAGCCTCGCCGGTTTCGCGTGGATTGCACCCGCGCTCATGCTCGCCGCCGCGCACGGCAAATCGGGCGGCGAAGGCTTCCGCCTTGGCTACCTCAGCGGACTGGTCTTCTGGCTGGCGTCGCTTTACTGGCTGCTGCTGATGCCGGCCACGGGATTTCCGATTGTCGGCTGGCTGGCGCTGGCCGGGTTCGTCGCGCTGTTCCAAGGCGCATGGGTGTGGCTGGTTTTAAATTGCAAATTGCAAATTGCAAATTTTGAATCGTGGACCGGTCGTGTGCTTTGGGCCCTCGGCGGCGCGGCGGCGTGGGTGGCGCTCGAAATGGTGAGGGCGCGGATTTTCAGCGGCTTTCCGTGGAGTTTCCTCGGCGTCTCGCAATACCAGCTCATCCCGCTCATCCAGATCGCCGCGTTCACCGGCGTTTACGGCGTCTCGTTTCTCGTGGTGTGGTTTTCACTCGCGCTGTATTCGGCGGCGCTGATGATTTTCCGGCACCCGACCAAACGCCACATCTGGCAAATGGAAATTATTTTACCGTTGCTGGTCATCGTCGGTTGTTACGTCGGCGGATTTTTTTCCTTGAACCGCGACATGTCGGCTGAAAAAACATTGCGCGTCACCGCCATCCAGCCCAGCGTGCCGCAAACGATGATCTGGAGTTCAAGCGCGGACGCCCGCCGTTTTCACGAACTGCTCGACCTCTCGCAACGCGCGCTCACCAACCAAACCGATCTGCTGCTCTGGCCGGAATCCGCCGTGCCGTCCCTGGATGATCCGACGTATCGCGCCATCAACCAGTTCGTGGCGAGCAATCATGTCTGGCTCATTCTCAACGGCGACGACGTGGAATTTCATCCCGCCGCCACGAATTTTTTCAACTCCGCTTTTCTCGTCGGCCCCAACGGGCGCTGGCGGCAGGCCTACCACAAGCGCGATCTCGTTATTTTTGGCGAATATGTGCCGCTCGCGAAGTGGCTGCCGTTTTTAAAATGGTTCACGCCCATCACCGGCGGCTGGACGCCCGGCGACCAGCCGGCGACGTTTGTCGTGGATGGCTTGCGGGACCGCAGCGAGGAAACTTTCGACCGGACCAACAAAATAATTTCCATCGGCGCGCCGCCAGCCGCGCGCTCCGTGGTCAAGACCTCGCCGCTCATTTGTTTTGAAGACACGTTTCCCGGCACCGCGCGCGAGGCCGCGCAGGACGATGTGGATTTCCTGGTCAACCTCACCAACGACGGCTGGTTTGGCGACAGCGCCGAGCAATGGCAGCACATGGCGAATTCCGTTTTTCGCGCGGTGGAAAACGGACTGCCGCTGTTCCGTTGCGCCAACAATGGCGTGAGCTGCCTGATTGACCGCCACGGCCGCGTCGAAAAAATTTTCCGCGACGAGCACGGCAGCGAATACGGCGTCGGTGCGCTCACCGGGGAAATTCCGCTGCCCCCGCCCGGCGAAAAACCTGCGCCCACCTTTTACCACCGCCACGGCGACTGGTTTGGCTGGAGCTGCGTGGGAATCACCGGCCTTTTGCTCGGCCGAAGAATCATCGGACGCCGAGAGACGTCCCGCTGATTGGCCCGCGCCAAAATGTTTTTGCTCGTAAATCGCAAATCGCAAATCGTAAATTCCCGCGTGCCATCCTTCGCCGATGAACTCAACCAGCGCCTTGCGACCTTGCGCGAGCAGGGGCTTTATCGCGAATTGCGCCGTGTGGATTCCGCGCCCGGCCCGCGCCTGCAAACCGGCGGCAAAACATTGCTGAATTTTTCCTCGAACGATTATCTCGGCCTCGCCAACCATTCGGCGCTGAAAATGGCCGCCGTCAACGCCATCGAAAAATTCGGCGCGGGCGCGGGGGCGTCCCGTCTGATCTGCGGTTCGCTCGCGCCGTTTCATGAACTCGAAGAATCACTCGCCGCGTTCAAACAGACGGAGGCCGCGCTGACCTTTGCCACCGGCTACGCCGCCGCGCTCGGCACCCTCACCGCGCTCGCGGGCAAGGATGACGTGATCATTTTGGACAAACTCGTCCACGCCTGCATCGTGGACGCGGCGAAACTTTCCGGCGCAAAACTCCGCGTCTTCGACCACAACGATTTGAACGATCTGGAAGCCAAGTTGCAATGGGCGGACGCATTTTCAAAAGCGGAAAGCGGAAAGCGGAAAGCGGAAATTTTCGTCGTGACCGAATCCATTTTCAGCATGGACGGCGATGCGGCACCGCTGCGCGAAATCGTCGCGCTCAAAGAAAAATACGGCGCGCGGCTCATGGTGGACGAGGCACACGCCACGGGCATTCTTGGTCGGCACGGGCGCGGCCTGGCGGACGCGCTGGGCGTGAGCGGTCAAATCGAAATTCAGATGGGCACGCTCGGCAAGGCGCTCGGCGCGAGCGGCGGCTATATTTGCGGCCGCCGCGCGCTGATTGATTTTCTTGTGAACCGCGCCCGCAGTTTTATTTTCAGCACCGCGCCGGTGCCGGCGGCGGCGGCGGCGGCGGCGGCGGGAATTCAGTTGAGCCAGTCGCCCGAAGGCGAATCACGGCGCGGACAATTGAAACAGCGCGTGAACGAATTGCTTGCCAATTTCCAATTTCCAATCTCCAATCTCACTGGCGCGATTGTTCCGTTGATTTTGGGCGGAGAAAGCAAAGCGTTGGCGGCCGCGACGCAGTTGCGCGAGCAAGCCATCTTCGTTCCGGCCATCCGCTTCCCGACGGTGGCGCGCGGTGCGGCGCGGCTGCGAATCACTTTGACCGCCAGCCACTCGGCGGCGGATGTCGCCACGCTCGCCCGCGCGCTGGCATCAATCCGCAGTCCGCAATCCACCATCCGCAATTGAAACATGCATCCGCTCGCAAAACTCGACCGCAAATTTGTCTGGCATCCGTTCACGCAGATGCGCGACTGGCTGCGGCGCGAGCCGCTGGTCATTGTCGAAGGCAAGGGCGCGGTGCTGCGCGACGCAAAAGGCCGCGAGTTTCTCGACGCCAACGCCTCCATTTGGACCAATTTGCACGGCCATTGCCATCCGCAAATCAACGCGGCCATCGCGCGCCAGTTGGAAAAAATTGCCCACAGCTCCGCGCTCGGGTTTGCCAACGAACCGGCGAGCCGGCTTGCCGAAAAGCTGGCTCTCATCGCGGAATGCGGATTGCGGAGTGCGGATTCAAACCTTCGCCGCGCGCGCAAATTCAATCCGCAATCCGCAATCCGCAATCCGCAATTGAAAAAGGTTTTCTTTTCCGACGACGGCTCGACCGCGCTCGAAGTCGCGCTGAAGCTCGCCTACGAATTCACGCGGCGCACGCGCGGCCCAAAATCCAAGCCCCGATTTCTTTCGCTTGATGGTGCTTATCACGGCGACACCATCGGCGCGGTTTCGCTCGGCCACATTGATTTATTTCACCAGGCTTACGGCGGAATGTTGTTCCAGACCGACAAGGTGATGTCGCCGTATTGTTACCGCTGCCCCTTCAACCGCGCCAAGCCGGAGCGTGCCGACGCGCGCGAATACCGCCGGTGCGCCTGGGAATGCGTCAGCCTGGTTGAAAGGAAATTTTCCGCGCAGAAGAAAAAAGGAAATCCGTTCGCGGCTTTCGTGTTTGAGCCGTTGATGCAAGGCGCGGCGGGCATGATTCCACAGCCGGCATCTTGGTTGCGGCAGGTCGCGGAAATCGCGCGCGGGCACGGTGCGCTGCTGATTGCGGATGAAGTGATGACGGGTTTTGGCCGGACGGGTGGCGCTAAAGTGGAAAGCGGAAAGCGGAAAGCGGAAATTTTATTTGCCTGCCATCACGAAAATGTGCAGCCGGATTTTCTCTGTTTAGCGAAAGGCTTGACCGGCGGCTACCTGCCGATGGCGGCGACGCTGACGACGCAAACGATTTTTGACGCGTTCCTCGGCGAATACGAGGAGTTTAAAACTTTTTTCCACGGCCACAGTTTTACCGGCAATCAGCTTGGCGCGGCGGCGGGGTTGGCCAGTCTCGAAATTTTGGACAGCGAAAAATCCGTGCGCCAACGCGGCCAGTTGGAAAAATATTTGCGCGAGGAATTGCCGACACTCTGGCCGCTGTCCAATGTCGGCGACATTCGGCAGGTTGGCTTGGTTGCCGGCATCGAACTCGTCAAGAATTGGCGGACGCGCGAGCCGTTTGCGCTGCGCGAGCGCGCGGGCATTCGCGTGTGCGAGGCGATGGCGCGGCGCGGCGTGCTGACGCGGCCCGTCGGCAACGTGATCGTGCTGATGCCGCCGTATTGCACGACGAGGGCGCAGTTGCACAAAATGATTTCCGCTTTGCACGATGCGATTTCGGAATTATTCGCACCCGCATCCCTCGACTCACGCCGGCACAAATCGGCTTGAGTTTGCTCGCTGGCGCGCTTGCTCACGGATGCCAGTTTCAAATTCTTCGCCGTCGCGGGCGGCGGGCGCCATGGCCGCGAAAGAAAAAAATATTTTAACAACCCCTCAAAAGCTGGTTTAATGAACCAACAACGGACAAAATCAAAAGAGAAAAAAATATGTCAACCGAAGCCAAATGCCCTTTCAACCACGGTGCCGGAGCCGGCCCATCACCCCACACTGCCACCGGCGGAACCACGAACCAAGACTGGTGGCCGAACCAGTTGAAGCTTGAGCTCCTGAACCAGCACTCGTCCAAGTCCGATCCGATGGGCAAGGATTTCGACTACGCCAAGGAGTTCAAGAGCCTTGATCTCGCGGCGGTGAAGCAAGATCTCGCGGCGCTAATGACCGACTCGCAGGACTGGTGGCCGGCGGATTTTGGCCATTACGGTCCGCTGTTCATTCGCATGGCGTGGCACAGCGCTGGAACTTACCGCACCGGTGACGGTCGCGGCGGCGGCGGCCGGGGGCAGCAACGCTTTGCGCCGCTCAACAGTTGGCCGGACAACGTCAGCCTGGATAAGGCGCGTCGTCTGCTTTGGCCGATCAAGCAGAAGTATGGCCGGAAGATTTCGTGGGCCGACCTGATGATTCTCACCGGCAACGTCGCGCTCGAAACGATGGGTTTCAAAACATTCGGTTTCGGCGGTGGTCGTGAGGACACTTGGGAGCCGGATCATGACATCTATTGGGGCCAAGAGAAGAAATGGCTCGGCGGCGACATCCGCTACGCGCAAGGCTCGCCCGGCGTTCCAGGGCACGGCGTCATTGACTCGGACGACAAAAGCGAGCAGCCGCACACGCGTGACTTGGAAAATCCCCTGGCTGCGGTGCAGATGGGCCTGATCTACGTCAACCCCGAAGGTCCAGACGGCAAACCCGATCCACTCGCCGCCGCGCGCGACATCCGCGAGACCTTCGCTCGCATGGCGATGAATGACGAGGAGACGGTGGCGCTCATCGCCGGTGGCCACACCTTCGGCAAGACCCACGGCGCCGGTCCGGCGTCCAATGTGGGACCTGAACCGGAAGCGGCCGGCCTCGAAGCACAGGGTCTGGGCTGGAAGAGCAGCTTCGGCTCCGGCAAAGGCGGTGACGCGATCACCAGTGGACTGGAAGTCACCTGGTCCCAGACGCCGACGAAGTGGAGCAATCACTTCTTTGAAAACCTGTTCAATTTTGAATGGGAGCTCACGAAAAGCCCGGCCGGAGCGCAGCAATGGACACCGAAGAATCACGCCGGCGACGGCACCGTGCCACATGCGCATGACGCCTCGAAGCGGATTGCGCCGTCCATGCTCACGACGGACCTCGCCCTGCGGCTCGATCCGGCTTACGAAAAAATTTCGCGGCGGTTTCTGAATAACCCGAAACAGTTCGCCGACGCGTTTGCCCGCGCGTGGTTCAAGCTCACGCACCGTGACATGGGTCCGCGCGCGCGTTATCTCGGCTCGGAGGTTCCAGCAGAGGAACTCATCTGGCAGGATCCGATTCCCGCAGTGAATCACAAATTGATTGGCGAAAAAGAAATCGCGTCGTTGACAGCAAAGATCGCCGCGTCGGGCCTGTCCATCTCGCAGCTCGTTTCCACCGCGTGGGCTTCGGCGTCCACTTTCCGCGGCTCTGACAAGCGCGGCGGCGCGAACGGCGCGCGCATTCGCCTCGCGCCGCAAAAGGACTGGGAAGTGAACAACCCGAAGCAACTGGCGAAGGTGCTGAAAGTTCTCACCGGAATCCAAAGCACATTCAACAAGACGGCGAAAGGCGGCAAGAAAGTTTCGCTGGCGGACCTGATCGTGCTGGCCGGCGGCGTCGGCATTGAGCTGGCTGCGAAGAAAGCCGGAGTCACCGTGAAGGTTCCTTTCACGCCGGGACGCATGGATGCTTCCCAGAAACAGACCGATGTCGAGTCCTTCGCCGTGCTTGAACCCATCGCGGACGGCTTCCGCAATTACCTCAAGGGCAAATACACCTTGCCGGCCGAAGCGCTGCTGGTGGACAAGGCGCAATTGCTGACCCTGACCGCGCCCGAAATGACGGCGCTTATCGGCGGCATGCGCGTCTTGAACACCAATGCCGACGGCGCACCGCACGGCGTCTTCACCCAGCGGCCCGAAGCGCTGACCAACGATTTTTTCGTGAACCTGCTCGACATGGGCACAGAGTGGAAACCTCTCTCGCAAGACGCGAACGTGTTTGAAGGTCGCGATCGCAAAACGGGTGCCGTCAAGTGGACCGGCACGCGGGTTGATCTCGTCTTCGGATCAAACTCCATTCTGCGCGCCTTGGCGGAAGTTTACGGCAGCGCGGACGCGCCGGCGAAATTTGTTCACGACTTTGTCGTGGTCTGGAACAAGGTGATGAACCTTGATCGCTTCGACCTCGCGTAAGCTCTGAGCTTCTTCGATCAACCCATCGTGCCGCCTGCGACCTTTCTCCGCGAAACGTCCGGCGGCACTTTGCTGGCCGTCAAACTCCAGCCGCGCGCCTCCAAAAACGAAATCGGCGAGCCGCTCGGCGACGAGTTGAAAATCAAGGTCACCGCTCCGCCCGTGGACGCGGCGGCCAATCAGGCCCTGGTGGAGTTGCTCGCGGAAACGCTCGGCTGTTCCCGCAGCCGGGTGACGTTGATTCGCGGCCAGACTTCCCGGCACAAAACGGTGCTGCTGCATGGTTTCACGCCGGACGCCATCCGGCAGAAACTGGCCGGCCGCGACTAATTTGCGACTTTGGCAAAACTAACGCTTGCCATTTTGATCGGGTGAAACTAATGTCCCGCTGCGATTGTTTCCGTTGGAAAGACCCGCTCGGTGTGACTGAGAGCGCATCTGTTTGGCAAATCCTGTTTTCAACCGCAGCCGGCCCGTTCGTCGGGCGGCCATGTTGGTTGAATTATCATGTCGCATCCACAAATCATCCAGGGCGGAATGGGCGCAGGCGTCTCCGACTGGCAGTTGGCCCGCGCCGTTTCGCTGAACGGTCAGCTTGGTGTCGTTTCCGGCACCGCGCTCGCCGCCATTCTGATCCGCCGTCTGCAAGTTGGTGATCCCGACGGCCAGATGCGTCGCGCACTGGAACAATTTCCCGTGCCTGGAGTCGCCGCCAAAATTCTCGCGGACTATTTCATTCCCGGCGGCAAGCCCGCCAACGCCCCCTTCAAGCTCTCGCCCTTGCCCGGCCTGAATCCCAGCCCGGACTTTGTGGCGCTGACTGTCGCCGCTAATTTCGTCGAAGTCTTCCTCGCCAAGGAAGGTCACGCCGGCTGGGTCGGCATCAACTTCCTGGAAAAAATCCAGTTTCCCACGCTCGCCTCGATTTTCGGCGCGATGCTCGCGAACGTGGATTATGTGTTGATGGGCGCCGGCATTCCGCGCGCCATTCCCGGCGTGCTGGACCGGCTCGCGCGCGGCGAAACCGTGGAGTTGAAAATTGACGTTGAAGGCGGTCTGCCTGGCGAAGAAATATATTCCACCTTCGACCCGGCGGCGTTTTGCGGCGGCCGCGTCCCGGCATTGAAACGCCCGGATTTTCTCGGCATCGTCGCCTCCGCCACGCTGGCGATGACGCTCGCCCGCAAGTCCAGCGGCGCCGTCAACGGCTTCATCGTCGAGGGCGAAACTGCCGGCGGCCACAATGCGCCCCCGCGCGGACCGCTGCAATTAAGCACCGCCGGCGAACCGGTTTACGGCCCGCGTGACGTGGCCGACCTCGAAAAAATCCGCGAGCTGGGACTGCCTTTCTGGCTGGCCGGTTCTTATGGCGCTCCCGGCAAACTTGCCGACGCCCTGGCGCTCGGTGCCGCTGGCATCCAAGTCGGCACCGCGTTTGCATTTTGCGAAGAGTCCGGCATCCGTCCCGACTTGAAGCAGCAGGTTTTTCAATTGAGCCGCGCGGGCAAGCTCCGCGTGTTCACCGACCCGCTCGCGTCGCCCACCGGATTTCCATTCAAGGTCGTGCAACTGCCCGGCACCTTGTCGGATGCGAAAAACCAGCCGGCGCGGGAACGGCTTTGCGATCTGGGCTATCTCCGGCACGCCTATCGCAAGCCGGACGGCACAATCGGCTATCGCTGTCCCGCCGAGCCGGTGGAGGATTTCATCCGCAAAGGCGGCACGCTCGAAGAAACGCAAGGCCGCGAATGTGTCTGCAACGGACTGGTCGGAACAATTGGTCTGCCCCAGGTGAATGCGGAAAATGTTTTGGGCCTGCCGCTCGTCACCGCCGGCAATGAGATCGCGAACGTCGCGCGCTTCCTGCCGCCGGGCCGCGATTCCTACACCGCTGCCGAAGTCATTCGCCTGCTGCTGGGCCAGTTGTCGTCCACCGCCGCGCCGGGCCGATGAGTTGGCGGTCGGATTTTCCGAGCAAGATTTCTAAATTAATTCCGCGCCGGCCTTGAGCGGGAATCCCGCCAGAAAAGCTTCTGCCGGCAGCCGGCGTCCGCCTTCGCGTTGCAATTCCAAAATCCGCAGCGCGTTTTGTCCGCAGCCCACCACGACGCCGGTTTTGTCGGCCGACAAGACGGTGCCCGCCGGCCCATTTTTTCCGATGACTTCGGCCTGCCAGATTTTCAGCAATTGCGGTTGCGAGGCGCTGGCCGGGCAAGCATCGGCGTGCCGCAAAAAAGTGAACGCGCCGGGCCACGGCGTGAACGCGCGCAGCCGGTTCCAGATTTTTTCCGCCGGCAAACTCCAGTCAATTTTCCCATCCTCCTTTTTTATTTTCGCGGCATACGTCGAGCCGGTTGCTGGCTGCGGCTGCGGCTTGATTTTTCCGGCAACATAATCGGAAATGGTTTCGCTGAGCAGATCCGCGCCGAGCTGCGCGAGGCGGTCGTGAAGGCTCTGCGAATTGTCCGTGGGCAGAATCGGCGTGCGGCGCATGGCCACCATCGGCCCGGTGTCGAGACCGGCATCCATTTGCATGATCGTCACGCCGGTTTCCGCGTCGCCATTGGCAATCGCCCATTGGATCGGCGCGGCCCCGCGATATTTGGGCAGCAGCGAGGTGTGGACGTTCAGGCAGCCGTGCGGCGGCAAATCCAAAATCGTCTGCGGCAGAATTTGTCCATAAGCCACCACGACCATCAAATCCGCTTTGAGTGCGCGCAGTTCGCCGATGAATTGTTCGTCGCGCGCCTTGCGCGGCTGCAGCACGGGCAAAGATAATTTTTCCGCCAGCACTTTCACCGGCGACGGCGTGAGCTTGAGTTCGCGGCCCTTGGGCTTGTCCGGCTGCGTGACGACGGCGATGACGGAAAAGTCTTTATCCTCGGCCAGCTTGGCGAGGCTGGCGCAGGACAGTTCCGCCGTGCCCATGAAAATGATTCGCAGGGGAGCCATGCGGCGCGGTTATTCTTTAACGAGGAGGCTGCTTTCCGGGCGGAGACTGCGGACCCCGCCGCTGCCGGCGCGGTTGAAATAATTCGGAATGCGACCGGGAATTCTCGCTCCGGTGCCTTTGCCCACAACGGGGGTGCCGAACCGAAGCACACTGCGATCTTTCAAGCCGGCTTGGGGTTGAGTTTGACTTCCTGAATGTCGGCGAACGGCACCGTCACCTGGCCGTTCGGAGTTTCCAGCATCGCCTCGGTCGCGCCCACCTGCATGATCTGCTCGACGGCGTAAGTTTCCCGCAACGTCCTGATTTCCATGGTGTGGGTTTTCGCGTCGCCTTTCGGCTCGCCGATGAAACCGGCAAACTTCGTTTCGATGAAGCGCTTGTTGAAAGTGTATTTGCCACGCGCAAATACCTGCGGCGGCAGCGCTTTCTTTTCCTGTTCCTCCTGCGCCGCCTGCCACGAGGCGGAGGCGATTTGGATGCTTTCTTCCGGCGAGCCGGGCGCGGGAGCCGAGGCCGCGCCTTCGACGGCCGCTTCCGCTTCCGTCGGCGGGGCCTTGATGGGCTGCGTCAGGAAAAAAATCGGTCCGATCACCGGCAGCACGGCCGACAGGCCGATCACTGCGCCGATGGGTTTGCCGCGCACCACCGCGATTTCAAAGGCCGCGTAAAGATTGGCCACATAAATCACCAGTAAAATGAAACAGCCCAGCGATGAATGCAGCAAACCGCCAAAGAGGGACGGGTGAAGCTGGTCGGGGGATTTTATGCTGCGCGTGACCGTGGGCGCTTTGATTTCCGCTTTCGGCGGACGGTCCGCCTCGGTCGGCTCGATGAATGGTTCGACCAGCGGCTTGATTTTGGGATTGGCGGCAAGCTGCTTGAACGCCTCCTGCGAAAACTTTGCCCATGGCAAGGTTGTATAGGCGTCCGCCGTCGTGTGAATCATCACGCCGTTGTCGTCGAACTTCACGATGTCGCCGGACACGGAGGTGCCATCGGTCAAAGACAGCGTTTCCGCGGCGAACACATTCGCTGTCAGGCCGAGCCACAGGCTCAAAAGAATAAGGAAATTGCGCACAGCTTTTTCTAGCAGACCCGGCCCGCCGGCGAAAGCAAATTCAGCGCGGCGCGGACGGTGAACCCGCTTAAATTTGGGTCGCCGCCAGTTCGAGCAGGTGCGCAAATTCCGCCAGAGTCAGCGGTGTCACGGACAGGCGCGATTGTTTCACCAGCTTCATGTTTTGGAGAATGTTGTCGGCCTTGATGGTTTCGAGTGTCACAGAGTTTTTCAGCGGTTTCACCGGCATCAAATCCACGCACGACCAGTCGCCCTCGGTGGCGGTCGCGTCGGAATAAAACTCCTTCGCCACGCGCGCGAGGCCGACAATCTGCTTTTCGGTCACGCTATGATAAAAGAAAACCAAGTCGCCTTTTTTCATCGCGCGCAGGTTGAGGCGCGCTGCGAAATTGCGGACGCCGGTCCACGCCGTTTTGCCATCCTTGACCAATTGCGACCACGCGTAAGCCTCGGGTTCGGATTTTACGAGCCAGTAATTCATGCGGGAAATCTAGCCACAGCTGGACACAGATGAAACACAGATTTTAGTCTGCGCAATTTTTATCTGTGTCCATCTGTGCCCATCTGTGGCTAAAATACGGCTGTGGACTTTGCAGAAAATTTGAATTCAATCCGGCAGCGCATCGCCGCCGCGTGCGCGCGGGCTGGGCGCGATGAAAACTCCGTCACGCTGCTCGCGGTTTCCAAGTCGCATCCGCCGGAGTGCATCCAGGCCGCCGTGGCCTGCGGGCAATTGCATTTCGGCGAAAATAAAATCCAGGAGGCGAAGGCGAAAATTCCGCTGTGTCCCGGCAAGGCGCGCTGGCAGTTCATCGGCCATTTACAGTCGAACAAAGTTCGCGACGCCGTGGAATTATTCGAGATGATTCAGGGCGTGGATAGTCTCGCCATCGCCCGGGAAATTTCCAAGCGCGCGGAACAGGCGGCGAAGACCATGCCGATTTTGCTGGAAGTGAACGTGGCGGGTGAGGGAAGCAAGTTCGGCTACGCGCCGGACAAACTTTTGGCGGAGTTGAATGAGCTGAACGCGCTGCCGAAAATTGAGATTCACGGCCTGATGGCGATTCCGCCGTTCACGCCGGTGCCGGAAAAGGCGCGGCCGTATTTTCAAAAACTTCGGGTGTTGAAAGCGGAGTGCGAAAAAATCCTGGGCGCGCCATTGCCGCAGTTGAGCATGGGCATGAGCGGCGATTTTGAAGTGGCCATCGAGGAGGGCGCGACCATCGTGCGCATCGGCACCGCGCTGTTCGGCGAACGCGTGAGCAGTTTTAAGCGCGCGGCGGACTAAATGATTTCGCAAATCCGCCGATATGAATTAAGTTCAAGCATGACCGTGGACACATTCAAACGCGAGATTGACGAGGCCGTGAGAAATTACGACCGCTATGTCGTCTGCCTGCAAAAGACGCCGGAGGAATTCGCCGCGTCGCTGACGTCGCTGCTGCAAAAGGCCATCAAGGCGTTTAACACCCGCGCGGCGGGGATGCGCCACGGCATCGCGCTGGACAAGGAAGTCACCATCATCCTGAGCCAGAGCGACGAGGAGCGGCCATTGTGCGGGATTTATTTCAACCTCCACTCGCCCTACAAAAAAGATTCTCTGCCCAAGACGGCGCAGCCGCTCGCGGAAAAAACCCCGAAGCCGGCGGAATAATTCTACTGGTCCCGGACGGTGTCGCCCACCTGCGCGTCCCCGGAAACAAGGTCCGCCACGATGAGCGTTTCCGACGGCTGCCCGCTGATTTTCACCTCGGCCGCCTTCAATCCTCCCCGGTAAAGGAACAGATGCTGTTCCAACTTCGGCATCCGGCCTTCCGGAAAATTCAGGACGACAAACTGGGCCACGGTATTGACCCGCACCACCTTCGCCGCGAGCGAGTCATCGGGCGTCACGATGGTCTGGCGGGCGACCGGTGCCGGTTTGGCGGCGGCGGGCTTGTGCTTCATCCAAGCACAGCCGGTCAACGACACGGCGATCAGCAGGGCAAAAATCGGCAACAGTTTTTTCATGGTCGGTGGTGGATGTATGAAACGCATTTGGAAACTACGCGGATTGTATGTTTTATTGCCGGTTGCTCAACCAAAATTTCAATTTGCGCGGTGGCAAATTGAATTGCTCCTACGGCATTTCCGAATACTCTTCCGGTTCGACATTATTTTGCAATGACCAAAGATTTTTCCGCCATCCCGTCCGTCCCGCCCGGCGTCACGCTCACCACGCTCGACAATGGCCTGACTATCATCGTCCGCGAGGATCACAACGCGCCCGTCGTCTCCGCCCAGGCGTGGGCGATGGCCGGCAGCATCCACGAAGGCCGCTGGCTCGGTGCGGGCCTGTCGCACGTGCTCGAACACATGCTGTTCAAAGGCACGACGACGCGGCCGGGCAGTCGCATTGATCAGGAAGTGCAGGAAGCCGGCGGTTACATGAACGCTTACACGAGCTTTGATCGCACGGTATATCACATTGACGTGCCGAACACGGGCGCGGTGAAGGCCATTGATATTTTATGCGACATCATGCAGAACGCGTCGCTGCCGCCGGACGAACTGGCGAAGGAAATGGATGTGATCCGCCGCGAAATGGACATGTGCCATGACGATCCGGGCCGCCGCGCGAGCCGCCGGCTGTTTGAAACGGCTTACACCAAAAGCCCGTATCGCTTCACGATCATCGGCTACCCGGACATTTTCAACGAGGTAAAGCCGGACGACATCCGCAATTATTACACGGAAAAATACGCGCCGAACAATGTCTTCTTCGTCGTCGCCGGCGATGTGAAAAATGCCGCCGTCGTCGCGCAAATCAAAACCGCCTACGCCAAAAGCAAATCCAAGGCGATGCCGCCAATGGTCTTGCCGCTCGAACCCAAGCAAACCGCTTCGCGCGAAATCATCGAGGAATCGCCGGTGGAACTGGGGCACGTCCATTTTGCATGGCATATTCCCGAACTGCGCCACGCCGACGTGCCGGTGCTCGACGTCCTTGCCGTGTTGCTCGGCAGCGGACGCAGCTCGCGGTTGTTCCAACAAGTCCGCGAGAAGCAAGGCGTCGTGCATCATGTGGACGCGTGGACTTATAGCCCCGGTTTGCCCGGACTTTTCGGCGTCAGTTCCGTGGTGGATGGCGATCAGTTTGAAGCCGCCAACAAAGCCATTCTCGCCGAGATCGAAAAAATAAAATCGCTTTCCGTGTCGTCGGATGAATTGCACAAGGCCATCAAGCAATTTATTTCCGCTACGCTCTCCTCGCGCAAAACGATGGAAGGCCAGGCACAAAATCTCGGCGGCAACTGGCTCGCCGCGAACGACCTGAATTTCTCCGAGCGCTACCTCGCCGCCGTCAAGCACGTCACCACCAACGACGTTCAGCGCGTCGCGCGCCAGTATCTCACGCCGGAAAACCGCACGCTTTACGCGCTTTTGCCCGAAGGCGCCGCGCCGAAAGCCAAGGCGAACATCGAGCTGAACACCGACAACGCCATCCAGAAATTCGTTTTGCCGAACGGCCTGACGCTGCTGGTGAAAGAAGATCATCGCCTGCCGTTCGTGGAATTTCGCGCCGTGTTCAAAGGCGGCGTGCTCGCGGAAAATGCCGCGAACAACGGCACCACGATGCTGCTCGCCAAACTGCTCATCAAGGGCACGACCACGCGCAGTGCGGAAAGAATCGCCACGGAAATCGAATCTGTCGGCGGCAGCATTGACAGCTATGGCGGCAACAACAGCTTTGGCATCAACACCGAAGTGTTGAGCGAGGATTTTGCCACCGGCCTGGATTTGCTGGCCGATGTCATCCTAAATCCGGTTTTTCCCGCCGACGAACTCGAACGCGAAAAGGAAATTCAAATCGCCGGCATCCGTTCGCGCAAGGACGAGCTGCTCAAGAGCGCCAGCCTCGCCATGCGCCGCGCCATGTTTGGCGATGCCGGCTACGGCCTCGATTCGCTTGGTTCTGAGGAATCCGCCGCGCAAGTTTCTGTCGCCGGCCTGAAATCGTTTCACCAAAAGCTAACCGTGCCGAATAACTGTGTCCTCGCCGTTTTCGGCGACATAAAAGCATCCGAACTGAAAACCGCCGTCAAAAAAGCATTTGGCGGTTGGAAAACCAACCCGGTTTCAACCTTCAACTTTCAACCTTCAACCTTTAACTCGATAAAACGTGTCGAGGAAACGCGCGACAAAAAACAGGCCGTGCTGGTCATCGGTTTCCCCGGCACGACGCTGGCGGATGATGACCGCTATGCGCTCGACCTGATTCAGGAATGTTGCAGCGACCTTGGCTCGCGGCTGTTTTTGCGCATCCGCGAACAGCTTGGCCTGGCTTACTATGTCGGCGCGCAGAATTTCGCCGGCCTCGTGCCCGGCTACTTCGCGTTTTACACCGGCACCGAGCCGACCAAGGTTGCGCTCGTCGAAAAAGAATTGCTCGCGGAAGCCGAGTTGCTCCGCACCGAAGGCTTGACCGCCGAGGAATTGAAGCGCGCCAAAGCCAAGATCATCGGCCAGAAAAAGATCTCCCGCGCCGACCTCGGCAACCTGGCCTCGACTTCGGCATTGGACGAACTTTACGGTCTCGGCTGGCAGCGCGCCGATTTGGACGACGCCAAATACGAGGCCGTCACGCTGGCGCAGACGAAAGCCATCGCGCAAAAATATCTCAAGCCCGATGGCTTCGTGGTTTCCATCGTGAAGCCGGAATGATTTTTTGACCGAATGGCTGAATTAACAAAATTCCGTCGGAAACAATTCTGAACATTCTGTCATTCCGTCTAAGAAAGTTTTCATGCGAAAGACCGTTGCCATTTGCAGCGTTGTTTTGCTGCTGTCGGTGTTCCGCACATTTGGCGCGGACGCGGATTACAAACTTGTCCGCATCGAGACGCTGACCACCGCCGTGCGCGTGCGCCTGCCGCTCACCGACGTGACCGGCAAAGTGCGCGTGAAGGAAAAATCCCCGGCCGGTTTCGGCCTGCCCGTCGCGCCGTCCAAGACGGTTCTCGGCGCCAAGCATTACCTCGAATGGCAGATCGGCTACGACGTGCCCGGCACGAATAGCCCGACGGTGGTTCCCGAAATCAAATTCACCCGCAACGGCGAGACCAAATACGGCCACGAACTTTCCAAAATAATTTTTGAAGCGGTGCGGCTGCGTTTGCTTTCGACAAATGAAATTCTCCGCGCCATGGAAGCATTGAAAAAAATCCCGGCGAACGAGTTCGAGGAAAATCAAATGGTGCAGGTGGAAGTCGCGACCAATGCGGCGGCGGACGGCTTTCAAAGCGCCGTCCAACGTTTGCCGCAGTTCACCAAAACCACCCCGCACGGCTCGGTGCAAATCCAGTTGAAGCAGAAGCAGCGCGCCGTCGGCTATCAAGCGATGGTTTATGTCTGCATCCCGATGCCCGAAGTGCTGACGATGACCGGCTCGCCGCGACCGCCGGGCCGGGCGCATTCCAAGGAAACCGTGTTTTACGATTTCAACCGCGACAATGCGGCGTTCCTGCTCGACATTATCCATGCCTTCGGCATGGCATCGGCGCAGCACAACGAGGACATCCAGAAAATTCTCGGTAAGATTTTGGAAGCGGCGACGAAGTCTTGAATTGCGGTGGGGCGAGCGTCCCCGCGAGCCGATCCTTGCGGACGGCCACCTAGTTGAATCGGCGGGGACGCTCGCCCCACCTTGGTTACTTCTTCCGCCGCCAGCCAGCGATAAACATTCCGTTGCCGTCCAAATCCGACGGCCAAATTGTTTTGGTGGCAGCCGACGTGAGGAGGCTCTGACTTCCTTTTATTTCCGAAAATATCAACGGCTCAAAATCCGGCTGGCTGGCATTGAAAGCTTCCACTACCTCGGTCGTCTCGGCGCGCGACAAGGTGCAGACGGAGAAAATTAATTTGCCGCCCGGCTTCACGCTCGGCGCGACATTCCCCAGCAAATTTTTTTGGATCGCCGACAACTCGCGCACATCGTTTTCGCCCGTCGTCCAGCGCGCCTGCGGATTGCGCTGCCAGGTGCCGATGCCGCTGCACGGCGCGTCCACCAGCACGCCGTCGAATTTTGTTTTCGTCGGCAGTTTTTTGCCGCCGTCCCAAAACGCCGAACGATAATTGAAAACTTTCGCCCGGCCCGTGCGTCGCTTGAGTTTTTGCAAGCGCCATTCCGCGCGGTCGCTCGCCCAGAGCAGCCCTTTGTTCTGCATCAAATCAGAAAGATGCAAAGTTTTTCCGCCTTCACCGGCGCAAGTATCCCACCACGTCTCACCGGGCTGCGGCGCGCAGAGCAAACCGACGACCTGCGACGCGATGTCTTGGATCTCAAATTCGCCCGCGTGAAATTCCGGCGTCTTGAACAAATCCGTTTCGCCCGCAAACATCAAGGCGTCCGGCAAAATGGAACTGACTTCCGCGCCGGGCAGTTTTTCCGCCAGCGATTCCGCCGTGCCACGTTTGGCGCGCAGCCAAAGTTTCGGTTCGCGCTGCAAGGAACGCAGCCAGTCGTCGGTGACTTCCATGAACTCGGCCGTCCATGCGGGCACGGCTTTGGCGCGCAATTCGGACATCGGGACGCTGGCTTCGCTGTCCTGAAAGCGCTGGTTCAACCGCAGGGCCAGCCGCATTTTGGCCTCCACGCCGCGCTCTTCGCGCAGCCAGACGTGCCAGCGATAATAAATGAAAACCGTTTTGGCGACTTCCGTGGCGTCAAACGGCGCGAGGTCGCGGAGCGATTTCAGCACCTCGCGCAAAGCGGCGTCCGCCGGCTTGTCCTTGCCGGTTTTGCGGATGACCTCCGCCGCGATTTCATGAACTGGTTGAATCATCGCCCGCAGCATACGCGATTGGCCGGCAATAACACAACGCGGACCTCAAAACGATGCGCTGAAAATTTTGGATGCCCCGCTTGCCGCGCCAGCGATGAGCCGGAAGGTTGCCGGTTTCAAAGGCCTGATTTTACCACAGAGACGCAAAGACGCGGAGAAAATTCCGTAGGTGGCGACGTGAGGATTCTCAAATAAATTTCCCCTATCAGCCATAAAGTTAGCGCCTAGTCATCGCGACCACTTCACGGTGCCGGCGGCAAACACGTTACAATGACATCCG
>CAJAQO010000225.1 GCA_903944085.1 uncultured Verrucomicrobia subdivision 3 bacterium | reverse complement strand
TTCAACCCTGACCTCCCGCAAACCAAGTCAACTGCTGGCCGAAGCCGCCTTCAAAGTGCTGGCTTACACCCTTCGCCGTTAGGCGATCCATTGCAGTCGCGGATGTTTTCAACAGAGCAAGGCGGTGTCTTCACCTCCAGAAGAAAAATGGCATTGGAGCCAACAATGGCGTCAAAACACCTTCCGCGCCGGACAAAAACTGAAAGCGGACTGGAAAAAAGACTTGCCTAATCTGGGAGCAGGCAGAAAATCACGAAAACCACCCACGCCGTTCGTGGGCATGAAACCATATGGGAAATGTCAGTTTAACGATGTCGTGGGAAAAATTGATTAATATCGCGGCAACAAAATCACCAAAAAAGTCCATGCTGCTCGCGGGCAAGAAACCAAATGAGGAATCCCCGGTTGAAATATGTGGACAGATTGAATTTAAGTGGGCATAAAATGTCTGGCGAAGACGTTGCCAAAACCTTATGGAACCAATATGAAATCTGCGGCATTTAATTCCATCAAATCAAATTCAATCCTTGCGGATCGTGGCTTCGCTCGCAGAGGTGAGCCTGCATTTACGCTCCTCGAACTTATGGTGGTCACTGCCACTGTGGCGATACTTGCCATATTGATTTTACCGGCGCTGGCCCGGTCGGATGACCACGGCGCGCGGATGGTTTGCATGAATAATCTCCGGCAGATGGGAACGGCGTCAGGCATGTATGCCGCTGACAACCGCGATTATCTTCCCTATCCCAATTGGGACGGTGGGGCGAACGGATCGCCGCCGGGCTGGCTCTATACGGTGACCAGCGGAGCAATACCAAATCCCGTAGATAGCGCGCCGTGGAAAGCCAATCCCATTACTGCTTGGCGCACGGGCACTTGGTTTCAATATGTGCAGAATACCAAAGCCTATCTCTGCCCGGTGGATGTTGAGAGCAAGACCTACACGACAGCCACAGCCTCCGGTGGCCGAGCCGAAAAACTTTCCACCTATGTCATGAACGGCGCGTCGGTTGGCTACGCAAATACTGGCATGGGTTACGGGACACCTTGCAAAATCACTGACGTTTGGAGTCCGGCGTGCTACCTGCTTTGGGAGCCGGATGAAAATGTAACGGGCCAGGGAAATCCGGGCGCATTTGAATACAACGACGGGGCCAACGCCCCATCTTCGCCGGAGGGAATCGGACGGCTGCATAGCGCCAATAGTGGGAACCTGCTTTGCATCGGCGGCAACGTGCAGTTCGTCACGGTCCAGACATTTCGCCAACAGTCCACCGTTTATCCCGGCGCTGGCCCGAATGGCAAAACCTTGGCCTGGTGGAGTCCTATTTCTAGCAATGGCCATTGACCAAAAGAGCGCCTATGAAAACAAACTGTTCAATTTGCCCCAACGCGTTCTTGCTCGTCTTTGCGTTTGGTCTGGCGCTTTCATCGCTGGCGTTGCCGCTGCAATTTGCCTCGGGAATTGATGCCGCCGCCGCGCCGGCCAATGGTGGCGGCGGGGATTCGTGGCATCCGATCATCACGCCAGACGGACGCTATGTGCTGTTTGCCAGCCGCGCGAACAATCTGGTTTTGAGCGGCACCAACAATCCGTTTCTAAATCAGATGCTACCAAAATTAAATGTGTTCCTGCACGACCGCGCAAGCGGCACAACCACGCTGGTCAGTGTCAATGCCAACGGCACGGGTCCTGGCAACGGTGACTCCATTCCCACGGCGCTGTCCACCAACGGCCAATTCGCGCTGTTTGAAAGCGCCGCCAGCGACATCCTGCCCGGCGACACGAATAACGCCACGGATATTTTTCTCCGCGATCTGGTCAACGGCACGAATCAACTCATCAGCATCAGCACCAATGGCGGTTTCGGCAATGGCACTTCGTGGGAATCAGTCATGACGCCGGACGGGCGCTACATAGCCTTCGCCAGCACCGCCACCAACCTCGTGCTGAATGACACAAACAAAATTCAGGATGTTTTCGTGCGTGACACGCAGGCGGGGATGACGGTGCTGGCCAGTCCCGGTGCCGCCGCGATATATAGCCTTCCGCCTCTGGGACCGAGTTCCGATTCACCGATGATCACGCCGGACGGTCGTTACGTGGCGTTTCGCAGCACGGCAACAAATCTTGTTTATCGCAGCGCAACCATCGTCAATGAAATATACGTCCGCGATTTGGTTGGGGGCACAACGATTTTGGCCAGCACCAACGCCCACAAATTATTTTCGGGAACGCCGAACAGTTATAACCAGGTCATCAGCGACAACGGGCAATATGTGGCTTTTGAATCCAGCGCGAGCGGCAGCGGGGTCATCCAACGTTACAATCTTCAGACGCGTTCCACGGATAACATATATTCCAATGCGGTCGCCACGTATGCCTATAATCACTTCCGCAGCTTGGACATGACGCCCGATGGCCGGTCTGTCGCATTTGTTGGCAATACCGACACGAGCGGAACCAATTCCAGCGTCTTCGTCTGGGACGCGCAATCGGGCGTGGCCACTTTGGTGAGCACCAACTTAAGCGGAGCCGTGCCGACGAATTCAGTTTGCGACTTGCCGACGATTGATCCGTCAGGACGATGGCTTACCTACTTCTGCACCGGCACCAACTTGACCACGAATGCCGTGGCCGGCGATTTTCATCTTTACCTCCAAGACCTTCAAGCCGGCACGCTCACGTTGGTGGACGCGGGCATGAACGGCGCGGGCTTGGCGAAGGATTTGTTGAGCGCGCCGCGTCTTACACCGGATGGCCGTTTCGTCGCTTTCGATAGCACCGACGCCGACTTGGTGCCGAACGACAACAATCGTGCTTCCGACGTGTTTGTAGTCGATTTGGTTGCCGGCACTAACGAGTTGATTTCTGTTCGCCAGCCGACGTTGCCATCGCAAACCCCCGCTGGCGCGACTTTGGGGTCGGTATATTCCGTCAACGGCGATGGCCGATACGTCGCATTTTCCGGCACAGGTGTCGGCTTGCTGCCGAACGGCTACACCAACATTTATCGCGGCGTGTTCGTGCGCGACCAGCTCAACGGCACAAACATTCTCGTGAGCGTGGATACGAATGGTTTTGGCGGCGCAGACGGCTGGTCATTCGATCCCGCGATCAGCGGCAATGGCCGTTACGTCGCGTTCACCAGCAGCGCGGACAATCTGGTGGCCGGCAACAGCAAAGGCGTGCAGGACGTTTTTCTCCGCGATTTGCAAAATGGAACCACGACTTTTGTCAGCCTGAATGCTGCCGGCACCGGCCCAGGGAGTGGTGGCTCTTCGTATTCACCCACGATCAGCACCGATGGCCGTTATGTTCTCTTCCGTAGCACGGCCTACGATCTTGTCCCCGGCGGCTCACTCAACTTCCTTAATCCGCATGAGAATTTGTTCCTGCGGGATTTGCAATTCGGCACCAATTACGCCCTCACCGCGAGCACGAGTGGTGCCGGGGTATTCGCCGCCACCATGGCTCCCGACGCTCATTTCGTAGCGTTTGGCCGTGGTAATCCATCGCCTACTGGTTTTGTGGTTTGGGATGCACAGGCCCGCGCACCCATTTACACGAACACCACGACCACCACGGTTTCGTCCATCGCCATCAGTCCTGATGGAAACCGGATCGCCTATGCTTTCACCAACGGATTTTATGTCACCGACCGGGCGGCGAACAGCAACTGGCTGGTGAGCGCATCCAATGTGGTTTCCCATGCGGGATTGCAATTCACCGCCGACTCGCGATTTCTGCTGTTTGCGACCGCCGCAGCCCTCGTCGCCAGTGACACGAATGGCTTGGCGGATGTCTATCTCTACGATTTCCAAACGCGCAGCAACTGGCTGGTCAGCCAGAGCTCGCTTTGGCCCGGCGCGGCCAACGGGTCTTCGGATTCGCCCACGATCAGCGCCGATGGCAGGTTCATCGCCTATCGCAGTGCCGCCACCGACGTGGTCGCTGGGGCCACGAACGGCCTACCCAATGTGTTTGTGTTCGACCGGCAAACGAGCAATACCACGCTGGTGAGCGTCAGCGCCTACGGAAATTACGCCGGCAACAGTCGTTCGCTCGCGCCCTTGTTCAGCGGCGATAGTCAGACGCTCGTGTTGCCAAGCTGGGCTTCGGATTTGGCGGCGCAGAATTTCAATCAGAGCGCGAATTTGTTTTCCTTGGGAATTTATCCTGCCATCACGGCTTTGTCTTTCATTGTCCAGATCGTTTTTGTGCCCGCGACGGGTCAAAGTCCGGTGCTTTCGTGGCCCGCCGTCGCCGGTAAAAATTATCAGGTCCAATACAAAAACAACTTGAATGACCCCACCTGGCAGAACCTGATCGGCAGCGTGATTATAGTCAGCAACCGCGCGTCGGCGACCGACCTAGCACCGAGTCCCAGCCAGAGATTTTATCGGATCACGTCTAATTGACCGGCATAGCATTTTTCTGTGATTTGAAGTTTGTTGTCGGCTGGGAGCTTTTGATTTTTTGGCGTCGGCGGCGCGGTGGTGGGAGTATGGTTTCTCGCAGACCGGCATGGCTAATTGCTCGGGGCGTCAGTCAATTTATTCTCCAAGCTTGATTATTTGATATGACGTTTTGTTTGTCCCTGTCACGCTAATTTGTTTAAATCATTATGGATAAACCAGATTACCTCTTTACGAGAAGATGTCGGGTCTTGAGTTCGTTATTGATTCTCGTGTCAAGACTGTGAGTTCACCCATTACATTGAGGATTGTTGGTTTGCGGACGAAAGAAGA
Organism: uncultured Verrucomicrobia subdivision 3 bacterium; assembly: GCA_903944085.1. GTDB lineage: Bacteria > Verrucomicrobiota > Verrucomicrobiia > Limisphaerales > UBA11358 > UBA11358. The sequence continues at coordinate 465 of CAJAQO010000225.1, read as the reverse complement.
GGTTATGAAGTTGATGCGGGAAGCGTTGGTCAAGCAGGCTGGTATCGTGATTACGCAGCTTGACGATAAGCGGGAGTCAGTGACATTCAACGATGCTTTGCCTATTAAATGATGACCATGTGGCCTAACCAGTCGCCGGAGCCCCTATGAGGGTTGTCAATTGGAAGTAAGGTTTTCGAGTAAGATTTTTGGAGTGAGGTATTCGGCACGCGGAGCGCAACGGAGTGGAGCGGAGTCGTGCGCGGAGTGCTGAAATGCAACTAACTTGTAAACGCTGCCAGCGGGTTCCGCTTCCTGGTCACTTATTCATCTTCCAAGCCGTTCCTTTCCCCGCCGTGGTGGCGGGGTTGTTCCCTGAGTCCGTCGCGTGAGTGTGCTCGACCGGTGTCGCCGCTTGAACGCATGCCTGGCCAGGTCGCCACGCACCAGCTCCTATCCGGACAGTTGGGACTCGGCCCAACGCCC
>CAJAQO010000224.1 GCA_903944085.1 uncultured Verrucomicrobia subdivision 3 bacterium | reverse complement strand
GCAGTAGCAGATTGTCAATTTGCAAATCGTTTTGATTGTGTAAGTGCTTGTAAATAAACGCGTGGAGAGGTGGCAGAGTGGTTTAACGCGCACGCCTGGAAAGCGTGAATACCCAAAAGGTATCGGGGGTTCGAATCCCCCCCTCTCCGCCAGTTTGATTTTTCGAGATTTTCGCGCTGACGCGCGGAAGTGGTTGTCGAGGCCGAATTGAATTCGGCCAATAGATTCCAGGGTTTTTTGAACTCCACCGCCAATGATTTATCCGCCATCTGAAAGTTCGAACCGATTTTTTTGAGAAAATCGCACTTTTGTTCCGAATTTCCTTCGGCGAGCAAAAAAGTGGCTTGTTTAGCCTCTAAAATGAACCGGATGGCCGGTTCGAACCGATTCTGGCACGGCACGCTGACGGGGCGGACCATCCGCGAGGCCACCCGCCAACAGGTGGCGCTGTTCTGCGCGCGACGGGCCGACCCGGAGAACGTGTTTGACGAGTTGAAGAACCAGGGGCTTCCGGGGCGGATTGCAGCGGCCGGGCCATGGTGACGGAATTGCGGCCCGGCTGGTGCTGCTAGCTTACAGCTTGTGGAGTCCGTTCACGCGACTGATGGGACTCAATCCGGGCCATCACACCGAAGCCATCAAATCGCGGCAGGACTTTCTGTTCCTGGCGGCGAAAGTAGTCGAAAGTTGCTGGTAACGCATGCTCAAACTGGCGGTCAAAGCCGACTGGTGGCCCGTGATAAATGGCTGCTACGAAAGGTTACGCGCGTGGTTAGCGACAACTTCGCCGTTGTTGGAAGCCCAAGGCATTTTCTGCGTCTGCTCTACTGTAAAACCACCGACGATCCCATCGAATGGCTCGCTCACCCCGCGCCGGCTTCGGTCGGCTGAAACTCAATTGCGGTATCTAGGTTGATTTATTCGATTGCCATTGGGCGGATAACTTTAGATAATTCACCAGAACTTCGGTGTCTGTAGAATCAACCGGTGTCAAAACGAATTGCAGAACGATATTATGATTTCAAACGAACGTCCCTCGCCATACGGCTACCGGCCAGCGTTGTCGCCCCGGCCGCCGGTCCAGGAGGACACACTCAAATACGGCCAGGTGGAGATCGAACGCGCGAGCTTTCACTTCATGCTCAAGTCGAATCCGCGCGGGCGCTTTTTACGCATCACGGAAAAATCGGCGGGCGCGTTTAGTTGCCTCATTGTGCCGGACACCGGGCTGGAGAATTTCAAGCAGGTGCTGGACAAGATGCGGCAGGCCGCTGGCGAAACGCCGCCGGCTGCGCCCACCGCCTCCCGGGTCACTTTGAAAACCGAGTCGGTGCAGGTCGAGCGCAAAAGTTTTCTGTTCGCGCTGGAACTGGATGCGCGCGGACAATTTCTGCGGATCGTTGAAAAATCCGGCAGCCATTGCAACGACCTCATCGTGCCGGTCAGCGGCTTGGAGGTTTTTACGAATTTGGTGGATGAAATGTGGCAGGCGTCCGACGCGCAACCCCAGGTCAATGCCAACGGCACGGACGCGCCGCAGTGGACGCCGGTGGTGGAAGAGTCGCTTAAATCCGGGGAGTTGAAGCTGGAGCGGAAAACGTTCAGTTTCCACCTCAAGAAAAATGCGTCCGGTCGGTTTCTGCGCATCATCGAGGAGAAAGAAACCCGTTCCAGTGCCATCATCATTCCGGCCGAGGGCTTGGACGAATTCAAAAAATGGGTGATGGAAATGACGAAGGCCTCGAAAAAAATCAAGGACTGAAGCGGTCCGCGAAGTTAGGGTAGGGGATGGGCGATGCTGTGCGACGAGTTCATCGAACTACGCCGGCAATTCCGCCTGCACCATTTCGGCGATGGTTTGTTCAAAAGTGATTTCCGGCTGCCAGCCTAAAACGCGTTTGGCTTTGGCGGGGTTGCCCACGACTTGGCGCGGATCGGCCGGACGGAAAAATTGTTTTTCCTGCCGGACATATTTTTGCCAGTCCAAACCGGCGGCTTGAAACGCCAGCTCAACAATGTCCTGCACGCGGTGCAACTTGCCCGTGGCAAAAACAAAATCTTCCGGCGCGGTGTGCTGCAACGCGAGCCACATGCCGCGCACATAATCACGGGCATGGCCCCAGTCGCGCTGCGCGCTGGTGTCGCCCAAAACCAGTTCGGTCTGCCGGCCGGCCTTGATGGCGGCCACAGCGCGGCAAATTTTCCGCGTCACAAAATTTTCGCCGCGCCGGGGTGATTCGTGGTTGAACAAAATTCCGTTGATGGCAAACAGCCCGAAATTTTTTCGGTAGATGCGCGTCATCTGCGTGCCGAAAGCTTTGGCGCAGCCGTAAGGCGTGACCGGTGCGACGGGCGTGGTTTCATCCTGCGGCGATGATTCGGGGCTGCCGAAAATTTCGCTGGAGCTGGCGTGAAAAAAACGCGGCGATTTTGGCAGTTTGCGGGCCAGTTCCAAAAGCCGCAGCGCGCCCAAGCCGGTGACGCGGCAGGTTTCTTCCACCTGTTCAAAACTGGCGCCGACGTGGCTTTGGCTGGCGAGATGATAGATTTCGTCCGGCGCAGCCTGCTCCAACGGAATGCGGATAGACTCCGCATCGTCCAAATCGGCGGGCGATAAAAACAAAGTTTTCTGAAACACCAGCGGATCGCTTTGAAGCTGGCGCAAATTTGTCAGGCTGCCATTGCTGGCGCGGCGATAGATGCCGTGAACTTCGTAGTTTTTTGCCAGCAGCAGTTCGGTCAGATACGAGCCGTCCTGTCCTTCGATGCCGGTGATGAAGGCGCGTTTCATGTTCAGGCGACGAAATTATTTCCGGCTTTCGGCGAGCAGCTTCACATCGGCATCCACCATGAGGCGGACGAGGTCGGCAAATTTGGTCTGCGCCGACCAGTGCAAATTCTTCCGGGCTTTTTCGGGATTGCCAATCAGGCGTTCCACCTCGGCTGGTCGGTAAAATTTGGGATCAATTTCGACGTGCTTTTGCCAGTCCAGCCCGACATGCGCGAAGGCCAGTTCCAAAAATTCGCGCACGCTGTGCGTCTCGCCGGTGGCGATGACGTAATCCTCCGCCTGCGGCTGCTGGAGCATC
>CAJAQO010000223.1 GCA_903944085.1 uncultured Verrucomicrobia subdivision 3 bacterium | reverse complement strand
CGCGTCCTGAAAGGACGCCGGAAGCACCGTGAGCCGGGTTGCCGCCGCCCCGCCGGGGCGGGTTCCACCCGGAATCTCGTTTCCGGGGGCGGCGCCGGCGGCTTGCCCCCGGCTAATTTCCTGGGCGCTTTCAGCGCCAGCCCGAACCCGTTGGCCCGCCTCATCAATTCCACCGAAAACAGCGAAGAACCGAAATTGAAACGAACGCTTGAAACTTTTCCGGGCGCGCGGGTTTTCCGCGCGGGCGCGAAAAACTGCGCCCGGGGCGGGCACGCTCCCGTTTCTATTTCGAAAGAGAGGGAGTCGAAGCCATCTTCGGCGACGGGGCGTCACAGCCACGCGCTCCGGCAATTGCAGGGTTTCAGGTTTACAGGGAAACTAACCAAAGAGTTTTGCCTTTCTATGTTGTCGGGCAAAATTGCATCATCAAATTCCACAGCCAATGAAACGCATTGTTTTCACCCTCGGTGTTTTGCTGGGCACGCTGGCCGTGTGCGTGGCGCAAACGTCGCCGTTGAGTCTGCCGGTCGGCGGCTGGCAGGCGGGCAAAGTGATTGCATTTTCCGGCGCAATCACGCTGCGCGAACCGGACGGCCCGCGCGGCCAATACAAACACGGTTTCCGCGTGCTGAACGACAGCGCGGCGGAATGGCAAAATTTTTACGGCGTGCAGTTTGAGGTGAATTTGCCGGATGCGCGCGAAGTGGAATTAACCGCGACGATTCTCCGGGCGGAACGCAGCGCGGGCGTGGCGGAAATTCCCGTCAGCGGCCAGGTGCGCGTGAGCGGTCAGGGCTGGCATACGATCACGCTGCCGTGGAGCGCGTTTGAATTTGAGCAGGCCAGTTTTGGGTTTTTAAAATTCGTGAAGCAGTTCACCGTCGCCGCGAAGACGGATGGCCCGCCGGGGAAGTTTCAGTTGCGCAATGTCCGCGTCATCAAAGCTCCCGTGGTTTCCCTGGATGCGGAAGTCCGCGGCAAAAGCGCGACCCAGAATGGCGGCGTAGAATACGAGGTCGTGGTCGGAAATTGCTCCTCCGTAAAACAATCCATCACGCTTTCATTTGTGAAATATGGCTGGGAGGAAATGGTGGCGGGCGTTGAGCCCAATTCACTTCAACTCGCGCCCAACGAAACCCGCACGGTAAAAGTTCGGGTCGCAATTTCAGAGCGCGTGCCGCCGGGCGGACACGAGGCGCAGGTGTTGCAGGCCGTGGCGAACGGCGATGCGAGCCGGGCGGCGCAAATAAAATTCGTCACCACGAGCCGGGTGCCAAGTCCGTTCATTTTGCACACGCCCGCGCGCTGGCAGGCAGTGCGTGACAAAATTGCGAGGTATGCGTGGGCGAAGGAGCGGGCGGACGAGCTTGTCAGGAAAGCGACGGATTGGAAAGTTCCCGCCATTGCCGATCCGGCCAAAGCTCCCGATGACACTTACGGTCCGTTTGTGTTTGCGACCACGACGGAGAATGATTTGATGAACTGCGGCTTGGCGTATCAAATCACCCGCGACAAAAAATTCGCGGAGAAAATCGCCACTTATCTGCGGCGGCTTGCCGATCCGGCGCGCGGCTATCCCGCCACGCTGCGCGCGTGCAACCAGTCGCTGGTGCAGGAGGGACATTTCTTCCAGCACGTCGCGATGGCGTATGACCTGGCGCTGGATTCGGGAGTTTTTTCCGGCGCGGACGAGCAGCAGATTGAGCAGACCTTTCGCGCGCTGATCGAAACCTTTCACCGCGCGAATGATTACGGCCCGATCAACAACTGGAACGTCGCGGAAAATGTCGGCGCATTTTATGGTTCGCTTGCGCTGGGCGATCTGGCCGAGGCGGACCGCTGGTTCTCCGGCCCGTCCGGCATCTGCGACCAGCTCGCCAAGGGCGTGATGGACGATGGCTGGTGGAACGAATGTTCCGTCAGTTACAACACCTGGGTCACGAGCGAATTCACGCAAGTCGCGCTGGCTTACGAACCGTTCGGCGTGAATTTCCGCGACCTGAAAGTGCCGGCAAGCTATTCGCCGCGCGTCGGGCTGGCGTCGGAGTTGAGCGGCGGCACGGCGGTGGGCGGCACGCCGGAGGAGCGGCGCAAACCGTTCGGCATGGAATCAAAAGTGTTCGGCCCGAACACCAAACCGTATCGCGACCTCCGCATGATGTGGGACAGTCTGCTGCCGTTTCTTGATTATCGCAGCGTGATGATCGGCGTGAATGATTCGACGGAAAACATCATCGGCGGCCCGCGCACGGAAATTGGCGGCGCGTCGCCGTTTGAACTGGCGTATTACGTTTTCCGCGATCCGGCTTACGCGGCGGTCATCCAGCACGGCGGCGGCAAACGCGATTTGCTTTACGGCGTGCCGGAGCTGCCGAGTAGTGGCACAGGCATCTTGCCTGTGAGTTCCGCGACAAACGGGGTTTCTAATTTTCCAGAAACACACAGGCAAGATGCCTGTGCCACTAGCGCGTTCGCGGACAACGTCGGCCTCGCGATGCTACGCTCGCAGACGACGAATCGGCCGGTGCGCGAGCAGATTCAAGCGGCGTTGCACTACGGCACGCACGGCTGGGCGCACGGGCATTTTGACCGCACGGATTTGTTGAGCATCATGCGCTACGGAAAAAGTTTTTGGAATCCGGAGTCGGTGTTTTGGGTTTATGAGCCGTTCATGTATAAATTTTTCTGCCAGTGCTCGGTCAATCACAACCTGGTCGTGGTGGATCGAAAAATGCAGGAAGCGCAGCCCGGCGAACGCCTGCTGTTTCACACCGGCGACGCGATGCAGGCGACGGTCGTGGAGACGGACGCGCGCTGGAGCAATCCACCTTACGGCGGCATGGTCTATGATTATGTGCCGGTGAAAACCTTCGCGGAAAAATGCTGGCGCGAAGGCCGCAGCGTGCCGCTGCCAACCAACGCGCCCGGCTACGGCAAACTCACCGGCTTCACGGAAACCATCCAGCAGCGCCGCGCAATGATTGTGACGGACGATTACATCGTCATTGCGGATTGGGTGAAAGGCACCAACGCGCATACATTTGAAAGTCTTTTGCACCTGAAAACTTTTGGCGGACTCGAAGCGCCGGAGAAAAAATTTCTGCGGCACGCGGCGCAGTGGGATGCGAATCCCCTCGGCAGCGCGCAATTCGTGACGGACTGCAACTGGTATCAGGTGACCGCGCCGGCCGTAAGTAAATTTCAAGTGCGCTATGGGCCGGGCGAGGACAACGAGGGTTCGCGTTCGCTCGGCAACGAAGACGGCGTTTTGAAAACGGATGTGCATTCGCTCTGGCCGCCGCAGCCGGAAATCATGATCGCCACCGCGCCGGAATTTTTGCCGGTGGAGAAACGGCTGTTCTACACGGTGCGCGGCGACGGCAGGAAGCTGGCCGACGGAAAATTTGGCGCGTGGATTCTCGGCTCGGCGGATATTGATGTGCCGCTCGCCGGCGTAAAGCAGCTTGAACTGGAAACGCGCACGGAGCTGTCCAAGAAACCGACTTTGTTCTGGGCCAACGCGCGAATCGTGATGACCGATGGCAAAGAAATTCCGTTGAGCGAACTCGCGCCAAAATTTGAAAATATCGAGCAGCCGAAAGCGCCGGGACAAGATTATTTTGGCGGACCGATAAAAATTGCCGGCAACGAATATACAAACGCCACGCCCGCGCAGCCAACGGATAACGGCGTGAACGGAATCGTCCGCGTGGATTTGTCCGGCGTGAAGGCCGTGCGTTTCAAGGCCGTGCTCGGCGGCGATTATCCGCTGGGCGACGAGACGCAGCGCCGGAAGGTTTATGCCATCCGCGCCCCCGATGGCAAGGAAGCGCGGTTCCTCACCGTCATCGAACCTTACGAGGACAAGCCGATGGTGAAATCCGCCGTGGCGACGAGCGCGGATTCGCTGCGCGTGGAACTGGCCGACGGGCGCGAGCAGGAAATCACGCTGAATAATTTTGAGGGTGACGGCCAAAATATCAATTTCGAATTGATCGAAAGCAGGGATGGCAAAATCATTCGTCGCGAAACCACGGCCCGGCAATAAAATGGCAGCCATTCAGAATCCCATCCTGCCGGGGTTTTTTCCCGACCCGAGCATCTGGCGCGTCGGCGAGGATTACTACATCGCGAACTCGTCGTTCGAGTGGTTTCCCGGCGTGCCGATTCATCACTCGCGCGATTTGATGCGCTGGCAATTGATTGGCCACGCGCTCACGCGGCCGTCGCAACTCGACCTGCGCGGCATCGCGGATTCCGGCGGCGTCTGGGCGCCGAGCTTGAGCCATGCGGACGGACAATTTTGGCTCAGCTACACAAACATCCGCACTTGCGGGATGGGCCGGCCGTTCAAGGACATTGGCATTTATCTCACCACGGCGGCAGACATTCGCGGACCGTGGAGCGAGCCGGTGGCGCTGAACTCCATCGGCTTTGACCCGTCGCTGTTTCACGACGATGACGGTCGCAAGTGGCTCGTGAACATGGAATGGGATTTTCGCAACGGCCGGCATCGTTTCGCTGGCATCGTGATTCAGGAATACGATGCGAAGCAGAAGAAACTTGTCGGCGCGCAGAAAAAAATTCTGGAGAAGACCGGCATCCTCACCGAAGGCCCGAATCTCTACAAACACGACGGCTGGTATTACCTGATGCTCGCAGAAGGCGGCACGGGCTGGAATCACGGCATCTCAATGGCTCGGTCAAAAAATATTCTTGGCCCTTACGAACTTGATCCGCAACCAAGCGTGCTGACTTCGCGTGACGACGCCACGCTCACGCTGCAAAAAGCCGGCCACGGCGAACTTGTCGAAACGCCCGCCGGCGAATGGTATCTTGCGCATCTCGCGAGCCGTCCGCTGAAAACCAAGGCCGGAAAAAATCTGGCTTCGCCGGACAAAACCGCCTCGGCGGAAATTCACGCGGGTGAGCGTTGTGTGCTCGGACGCGAAACGTGTTTGCAGCGCGTTGAATGGCGCGACGGCTGGCTGCGACTCGCAACGGGCGGAACAAATCCGCAATATGAATTGCCCGCGCCAAAAAATTTGTCGCCGCAACCGTGGCCGGAATTGTCACCGCGCGATGATTTTGGTTCAGACAAACTAGATTGGCGCTGGAATTCGCTGCGCGTGCCGGTGGATGAGTCATGGCTTTCCTTGAACGAGCGCCCCGGCTGGCTGCGGTTGCGCGGCGGCGACTCGCTGTTCTCGCTGTTCCGGCAAAGCCTGCTGGCGCGGCGCGTGCAGCATTTCCAATTCACCGCCGAGACGTGTCTGGAATTTTCGCCGACGCATTTCACCCAGATGGCCGGGCTGATTTGTTACTACGACACGCGCCAGCATTTTTACCTGCGCGTGACGCAGGATGAAAAGTTCGGCAAAGTTCTCGGCGTAGTGCTGACGGACGACGGCGCCTACGACGAGCTGGCCGACAGCCAGATCGCCATCAACAACTGGAAACAGGTTTTTCTCCGCGCGACGGTGGATTGCGAACGGCTGCAATTCAGCGCATCGCCGGACGGCAAAGCTTGGCAGAACATCGGCTCGACGCTCGATTTCTCAAAACTCTCCGACGACTACGGCAGCACGCTGCGGTTCACCGGCGCGATGGTCGGCCTGTGCGCGCAGGATGTCGGCGGCACGAACGCCATCGCGGACTTTGATTATTTTGACTACCAGCCGGCAAAATCATGATCACGAAATTCGACTACATCAGCATTATTTTTTACTTCGTCTTCGTCGTCACGGTCGGCGTGGTGTTTTCGCGGCGCAATAAAAACACGTCGGATTATTTTCGCGGCGGCGGCATCATGCCGTGGTGGATGGCCGGCGTCTCGGCGTGGATGGCGAGCTTCAGCGCGTGGACGTTCACCGGCGCGGCGGGGAAAATTTATCAGAACGGCCCGTTCGTGCTGCTCCTGTATTATTCGAGCATCGCGGCGTTTGTCATGATTCTGGTGTTCACCTGCTACCGGTTCCGACGGATGCGGACGGTGACGCCGATGGAGGCGATCCGCGCGCGTTACGGCGCGGCGACGCAACAGTTCGTGACGTGGATCCGGCTGCCATTCCTGATGCTGTTCGGCGGGGTGGCGTTAAACACGGTGGGCGTCTTCATGTCCGGCGCGTTTGGCGTGGAACTGCCTTACGTCATCATGGTTTTGGGCGGCATGGTGACGTTTGTATCGCTGGTCGGCGGCGCGTTCGGTGTGGCGGCGAGCGATTTTGTGCAGATGTTTCTGGTGGTCACGGTGACGCTGGTCATCTCGGTGTTTGGGCTGTTGCAGCCGGCGGTGGGCGGGTTCTCCGGGCTGCTGGAAAAAATGCCGCCCGCGCATTTTCACTGGGGCCAGATCGCGCGACCGGAATTCATCACGCTGTGGTTCGTGGCGCTGATGTTCAACACCATCTTCGCCCAGAACTCGATGGAAATGTCCGCGAAATATCTGATGGCGCGCAGCGATGCGCACGCGCGGAAAATGGTGCTCTTTCCGTTGATCGGCACGATTGTCGGGCCGCTGCTGTGGATTTTGCCGCCGATGGTGGCGGCGGTAGCTCATCCCGGCGGCCTCGGGAAAATTCTGCCAACATTAAGCCACCCGGAAGAAGGCGCTTTTCTGGTGACAGCCCACGATGTCCTGCCGGCGGGAATGCTGGGCTTGCTGATCGCCGGCATTTTTGGCGCGACGCTTTCCAGCTTGGACGCCAGCGTCAACCAGGGCGTGGGTATTTTGGTGCGGAATTTTTATCTGCCCGTCATCAATCCAAAATGCTCCGAGAAAAAACTGCTGATCATCAGCAAGTGCTGCACCGCCGGCTTCGGTTTGGTGATTATAAAAATGGGACTAATCATCAGCCAGCAGCGGACCGCCGGGTTGTTTGATTTTCTGAACCAGCTTGGCGTCGGCTTGTGGCTGCCGCTGGCGGTGCCGATGTGCCTCGGACTTTTTTACAAACGCACGCCGCCCTGGTCCGGCTGGGGCACGGCGCTGGTGGGATTGCTCACCTCATTTGCCATCATGTTTTTGGTGAAAGCCCAGGCCGTGTTGGATCCGGCTTCCACCAAGCTCGTGATCAAAAGCCAGATGTGGATCGAATCCCATCTTCATTTCAAGCTGCCGGTTATTTCGGATCTGGTGAGTTGGATTCCGGGCATGTCCGCGCCGCTGAAGCTGGAAGAGGTCACGCAAACTTTTCTCATCGCCACGGCCTTCGGAGTGATCGCCGTTTCGATGGCCTGGTTTTTCTTCACCTCGCTGTTCTATGAAAAGTCAGCGCCGGAATACAAGGCCAACGTCGAAAAGTTTTTCAGCGAACAGAAGCGCCCGATTGAAGACCTGACCGCGGAGCAGGTGAAAGAAAACCACAAAGTCGTTGGCGCGATTGGCGTGTTGTGCATGATTTTCGGCGGGTTTGTGATCTTGCTGATGTTGGTGCCCAACGACGGCATGAAACGGCTGGCCTTTTTGTTTAGCGGCGGCTGCATCTTTGGCGTGGGCTGGCTGTTGAGGCGCATTTCCAAGCGGCATCAGG
>CAJAQO010000222.1 GCA_903944085.1 uncultured Verrucomicrobia subdivision 3 bacterium | reverse complement strand
GTCCCAAGCGAGCAGCTTGTCGCGCCCCCACAATTTCCAGAGGACGGTGTATTGCGTTCGCGTCGTGCCGTAGAGCGGTTTGGCGATCACCATGCGGTCGAGGTCGCCGCTCGATGCCTGCTGAATCGCTTCCGCCGTCGGTGCCAGGCGGTTCGTGTTGACGATCCACAGGCGCAGCCGCGCGGCAAATCCAGCCCAGCGACCGTCCGCATCCTTAAACGCGGCGGGAATTCTTCCGTAGCCGCTGCCGCGATAAGGGAGCAGCAGCCCTTCGTCGGCGAGTTGCAGCGTGCCGAGCAGTTCGTTGTTCCAAAAAACATCACAGCGCGGGTGCGCTTTTTCCTGCAACAGCATTTCCACCAAACCCAAGGACTTGGTCGCCTCGGTATCATAGCGCACCGCCACGGGAATTCCGGTTTGCCGCTCGAAATCGCGGAGGATGGAATCCGCATAAATGGAATCATGGGCGCAGTAAACCACCAACGACTCCCGGTGCGGTGCCCAGAGAAAGAAATAGCCGCCAAACAACAGCGCGACGAAGGCGGCCAACGCCATCAGCCGGCGGGAGAAGCCGCGATCAGGGTTTGGGGTTTGCGTTGGAGTCATTGTGGAGCGTGTCGAAATATTGCTTGATGGACGCTTGATATCCCGGCGGGATTTGTTCCTGGACCACCGCCTCGCTGGCCTGCTGGCGAACGTCCTGAACGGCCCGCAAATATTCGTCACGCGCCGGACCAGCCTCGGAGACTTCCCGCGTCTTCCATTCCATCAGCATCCGGCCCGGCTGCAGCAGCGACGCGGATTTCTCCGGCTTGAAACCGCTTGCCGCCGTGTCATCGCCATAAGGCCGCGGCCCGTAACCGTAACCCGGTCCCATGCCCATCCCGGCGCAAAGCGATTTGCACTGGCCTTCGCAAAACGCGGCATACGCGGCGAGATCGCCGAGTCCGACAAAATCCTGGCCATCCAACGGCTTCAGGTTGTGCAGCGTTTTCGCCAACTGCAACGCCTTGAGCGCATCCTCGATGTTTTTCATGTCCGCCATCGCCTTGGCCAGTTGGTCGAGTTCTTCCTGCGTCAGCTTCAGCGAGTCGGACATGCCTTTCAAGGATTCACCCGAAAGCTCCGGCAAATTGGACAAGGCAAGCTGCTCCAAGGCACGTTGCAAATCGGTGTCCACCGCCTGCGAGCTTAACTGCTGATCCAGCGTGTCTTTGAGATTTTGCAGGCGGTCCATGAGTTCCTGGCGGAGTTTTTCGCGTTCAACCGGGTCCTTGGCGGCGGCCAGTTCCTGTGCCTTTTGCTTGAGCGCATCCAATTCCTTGTTGGCGCTGGAAACATCGCCTTTCTGCAAATCATTTTGCAATTGCTGGGTTTTGGCCGGATCGGCCAGCCCAAAACTCTGCGTCGGTGGCGGCAGGTTCAGCGCGTTCTTGAGTTTTTCCTCACTCGTCTGCTTCCAGAGCTGGCCTAATATCTTTTGTTGTTCATTGAGCCGCGCCAAGGTGCCGGCTTTGTCGTTTGGCTTGGCTTCCTGAAACGCTTTTTCGAGATTCGCGATAGCCTCCTTCACCGCATCCGTTTGCGCGCCGCCGCTTTTCTGCTCCAGCAGCGCGGCGCGGACCTCGGTGGCTTTGCTGATTTGACGCACGTGCTCGCGCTGTTCGGCCACTTGCCGTTGTCGTTGGTGCAACCGGAATGGATCGCATTGCGGCAGCGCATAAACGCCAAGCGCCAAAACGGCCAGGGCCGCGCAG
>CAJAQO010000221.1 GCA_903944085.1 uncultured Verrucomicrobia subdivision 3 bacterium | reverse complement strand
GCGTGATGTCGTTCTTGAGTTCGTCGAGCAGGTAGCCGACGGCGAGTTTGGCGGCGATCTTCGCGATGGGAAAGCCGGTGACCTTGGACGCGAGCGCGGAACTGCGGCTGACGCGCGGGTTCATCTCGATGATGACCATGCGGCCATTCTCCGGGCTGACGCCGAACTGGATGTTCGAGCCGCCGGTCTCCACGCCCACGGCGCGGATGACGGCGAAGCTCTGATCGCGCATGATCTGAAATTCCTTGTCGGTCAGCGTCTGGATGGGCGCGACGGTGATGCTGTCGCCGGTGTGCACGCCCATCGGATCAAAGTTCTCGATGGAGCAGATGATGACGCAATTGTCGGCCTTGTCGCGCATGACTTCCATTTCGTATTCCTTCCAGCCGAGGAGGGATTCTTCGATGAGAATTTCGTTCACGGGCGAAAGTTCGATGCCGCGTTTGGCAATTTCCTCGAATTCGTCCTGATTGTAACCAATGCCGCCGCCGGTGCCGCCGAGCGTGAACGCCGGTCGGATGATGAGCGGGAATCGGCCAATTTTTTTGGCCACGGCGCGGGCTTCATCCAGATTGTGCGCGACGCCGGAAATCGGCACATCGAGGCCGATCTGCAGCATCAAATCTTTAAATGCGAGCCGGTCTTCGCCCTTGTGAATCGCTTCGGGTTTCGCGCCGATCATTTCCACGTCGTGGCGGGCGAGCGCGCCGTTTTTATGCAATGCCATCGCGGTGTTCAAAGCGGTCTGGCCACCGAGCGTGGGGAGCAAAACAAGTTTGCCCTTCGCGCCCATCTTTTTCATTTCCGCTTTTTCGCGGATGAGAATTTTTTCCACGCACTCCGGCGTGATCGGCTCGATGTAGGTGCGGTCGGCAAACTCCGGGTCGGTCATGATGGTGGCCGGGTTGGAGTTGATGAGAATGACGCGGTAGCCTTCCTCGCGGAGGGCTTTGCAGGCCTGCGTGCCGGAATAATCGAACTCGCACGCCTGGCCGATGATGATCGGGCCGGCGCCGATGATGAGGACGCTGTGGATGTCGGTGCGCTTGGGCATAATTAAACGGCAAGATGAAACACGAATTGGCTGCCGAGTGAAAGCAAATAGCTGTGAACCGGGATGAAATCTCAGGAGTTGGACCGCCACCGCCAGGCCGCGTTGGGCGGCCCGCACCGCCGGCTCCCGCAACCGGTTGAAATCTTCTCGGCTCGGCCAGCGTCTTCTGGTAAAACCTTCGCACCACATGACGACATGGCACAACCGACTTGATGCCTGGCCCAAACAAATTGTGGCCTTGGTCTGCATCGTGTTCGTCACGCTCGTCGGGTTGGTGGATTATTTGACCGGCTACGAAACTTTTTTCTTCACCTTTTATCTGCTGGCGGTGGTGCTGGCGACGTGGCGGGTGGGCGCGGCGTTCGGCGTGTTGATCTCCGCATTGAGCGTGACGGCCTGGGTGTCGGCGAACATCGAGGCGGGGGCGCGCTATTCCAACTATGTGGTGCCGGTGTGGAACGCCCTGATCATGTTTGCGATTTACTTCATCATGGTGGTGGTGCTGGCGAAACTAAAACAGATGCACCGGGAACTGGAGGAACGCGTGCATCTGCGCACCGCGGCGCTGACGCGGGAAATGCAGGAACGAATGCGGCTGCAAAAAGACCTGCTGGAAACCAGCGACCGCGAGCAGCGACGCATCGGCCGCGCGCTGCACGACGGCTTGTGCCAGCATCTGACCGGCACGGCGCTGGCCGGGCATTTTCTCGGCCAGAAACTGGCGGACCGGGCGCAGGCCGAAGCCGCGGAGGCGTCCCGGCTGGTGCAATTGATTGAAGAAGCCATCGAGTTGACGCGAGATTTGTCGCATCAACTCGATCCGGTGGAGTTGAAGGCCGGCAAGCTGACAGACCATTTTACGGATCTCGCCGCTGACGTCAGCCAGCGGTTCAAAGTTGACTGCCGGTTTGAATCCAGCCTGGCACGCCCGCTCGACGACGCGGCGGTCGCCACGCATCTGTTTCGCATTGCGCAGGAGGCGGTGGCCAACGCGGTAAAGCATGGCCGGGCCGCGCACATCAACATTGGACTGGATGCGGCGGACGAGGAAATCGTCCTGACGGTCACAGACGATGGCGCCGGCCTGCCGGAAAAAATGCCCGGCGGCGAAGGATTGGGTCTGCGCGCGATGGCTTGCCGCGCCGACTTGATTGGGGCAACTTTCAACCTCGAACGGCTGTCCATCGGCGGCGCGCGCATGACCTGTGCGCTGCCGGTTGCCAGTTTGAAGAATGCAACCGATGCCGCCCAAAGTTAAAATTCTGCTCGTGGACGATCATCCGCTGGTGCGCGAAGGCGTGGCGAATCTTATCCGCCAGCAGCCGGACTTGGAGGTCTGCGGCGAGGCCGCCAGCGAACCGCAGGCGTTGGAAATGATCGGGGCCAGCCGGCCGGATGTCGTCGTCGTGGACATTTCGCTGGAAAATGGTTCCGGCCTCGAACTGATTAAAAACATCAAGGCCATGCATCCCGCAGTGGCGATGCTGGCGCTCTCCATGCACGACGAATCGCTGTATGCCGAACGCGCCTTGCGGGCCGGCGCGCGCGGCTACCTCATGAAACGCGAGGCGGCGAAAAAAGTCATCCAAGGCATCCGCGCCGTGCTGGCCGGCGGGCTGTTTGTCAGCGAAAAAATCGCGGCGCAGATGGCGGAGAAATTTGTCGGCGGCAGGACGGACGCCGACGCCTCGCCCGTCACGCAGTTGAGCGACCGCGAACTCGAGGTGTTTCAACTGCTGGGACGCGGCCAGAGCACACGACAGATCGCCGACCATCTTCACGTCGGCTTCAAGACGGTGCAGGCTTACTGCGCCCGCATCAAGGAAAAGCTCCAACTGGCCAACGCCACCGAGTTGCTGCACGCCGCGATGCAGTGGAACGAAAACCCGCCGGGGAATTAACCGTCTGGTTACTTGTAGGGTTTCGCCCTACAAAACATCAAGGCCGCGCCGCACGGACTATTTGTTTCCCCTCAGCGGTTCTGGCAGCTACTTTGCTCCCTGACAGCCAATGTGCGGTTGCGACCGGCAATCAACGTGAATGAAAATGCAATTATTTAACCCGCCGGTCGCACTATTCACGCCGCATTGAATAGAAAGCAAAAAAAAATGAAACAGACCAAGAACCTCCGCCCAGCCGGCTTCACGCTCGTCGAAATCATGATTGTCGTGGCCATCATCGGCCTCCTCGCCGCGATCGCGATTCCGAACTTCGTGAAAGCGCGCGCCACCTCGCAGGCCAATGCCTGCATCAACAACCTCCGCCAGATTGACGCGGCGGCCAACCAGTTCGCGCTGGAACAACACCGGACCACCGGCAACACCATCAGCTATCCGAACGACTTGACGCCCTATATCAAGTTGAATTCCGGCAACAACATTCCGGCCTGCCCGGCCGGCGGCAATTATAGCTGCAATGCCGTCGGCACCACGCCGACCTGCGACTTGGCCAACACGGTCACGCCGGGACACTTCCTGCCTTGATTTGTTGAGACAGTGGACGGTTTCAAGACACTGCGACGCGCTCAGCGTCGCAGGTTTTTTATGCAGCAGCGCGGAAGGCGCAGCGCAACTTCAAATCCACCGTTGCCAATGGCGCAGTTGGATACGGGTTTCCCGTTCCATCAGCCGCCGTCAATAAACGGAAACCAACGCGAACAGCCTCTCTTTCAGAACCTGTTGCGGGTTGTAGCTGCGGCTAACAGCCGTTTCAAATTAAGGATTTGATTAGGCAGCCGCGAACGGCTTCAGTGCCAGTGACCCCGCTCGTTGTGCCAGCCATGTTCGTCATGCCAGGCACGTCCGCCCACCCACACGGCGTGCGCGTGCGGCGGATAACCCCAATGGCCGCCCACCCAGAACCAGCCGCCGTTCCAGACCCATTCACCGCCGACCCAGATGTAATCAGGACTCGGCGCGACCACGATGGTTTCCACCGGTGGCGGCGGCGGTGCCTGCTGGATGTAAGTCACCGTGCCGCCGCTTGTTTCCGCCGTCGCCCCGACGGTGCTGGGCGTGTTGATCATGAAATTGACCACCTTGTCGGTCACGCCAGCATCGCGCAGGTCAATGATGTCGGTCGAGTTCAAATGATAAACCGTGCGCGAACTTTTGATCTGGGTGATGATCACGTCTTCGCTGATGCCGGCTTTCGCCAGCGCCTTCACATCCGCGACGCTCAATGGCGTGCCTTGGTCCACTTTTTGGTAAGTCTGCGGCGCCTCGGCTTTCAGCCGCGCTTCCTGTTCCCGGTCCGCCGCATTGCCGATCAACCCGCCGGCGAGCGCGCCCGCCGCCGCGCCGAACAACGCGTCCTCCCCGCCGTGCCGATGGCCGCCAATCGCCGCGCCCGTGAGCGCGCCGAAAGCGCTGCCAACCAAAACTCCGGTGCCCGTGTTGTTCTGCGTGCCGTCCGGATTCACGCAGCCCGAGAGCAAAACCGATGAGCCGGCCAGCGTCCATATCAAAGAATATTGTTTTACGTTCATTTTCATTTTTTGTGATCGTTACGGTCAAGTAACTAGACAGTTACAGGATACAAAAATTCAAAAAAAAAGCAACTTTCCTGCGCGGTTACAATTTGCGCTTAACGGAATCATTTGATTTGTTGCGCGGCTGCCGCTTCAATGTCCGGGTGATTGCAAAACGTGTCATCCCCTGTCTCGACGTCCATGACGGCCAGGTCACGCGCGGCGTCCAGTTCGGCGTCGCCGAAAAAGGCGGCTTGCGCAATGTCGGCGACCCGGTGGAACTCGCGCTGCGCTACAACGAGCAGGGCGCGGACGAAATGGTTTTCTTCGACATCACCGCCACCGCGCACGGTCGCGGCACGATGGTCGAGGTGATCGAGCGCGCCGCCGACCAATGCTTCATGCCGCTCACCGTCGGCGGCGGCATCAAGTCAGTCGAGGACATGTTTACGATGCTGCGCGCCGGCGCGGACAAAATTTCCATCAACTCCAGCGCCCTCGCCCGACCCGAACTCATCCGCGAAGGCGCGGAAAAATTTGGCAGCCAGTGCATCGTCGTTTCCATTGACGCCAAGAAAATCGCGCCGGACAAATGGGGCGTGTTCTCGCATGGCGGACGCAAGGACACCGGCTTGGACGCGCTTGAATGGGCCAAGCGTGCCGTGGCGCTCGGCGCGGGCGAAATTGTGCTGAACTCCATTGACGCCGACGGCACCAAGGCCGGGTTTGATCTCGTTATCACCCGGCGCATCAGCGAAAGCGTGGGTGTGCCGGTGGTGGCCAGCGGCGGCGCGGGCACGCTGGAACACATGGCCGACGTGCTGCTCGCCGGCAAAGCCGATGCCGTCCTCGCCGCGAGCATTTTCCATTTTGGCACCTACACCGTCGGCGACGTGAAGAAATTTCTGGCGGAGAAAAAAATTCCGGTGCGGCTTTGAAACATGGATTCAGAAAAATAAAATCCGCGCTCGCCGACATCACCGCCGAGCAGGATCCGACGCTTAAAAGCGCGAATCTCGCTTCGTTATGCAGCACGCTTTGGGCGGAGCGCGGCGTGGAACTCGTCGTGGTCGGCGGATGAGCGAAAAGAAATTATGGTCCTGCTCGATGCCAAGCGGAGTTGAAGGGCAAATTAGAGGCGTTTGAAGTCAACCGCCAGAATCGGTTCGAACCAGCCATCCGGTTCATTTTAGAGGCTAAACAAGCCACTTTTTTGCTCGCCGAAGGAAATTCGGAACAAAAGTGCGATTTTCTCAAAAAAATCGGTTCGAACTTTCAGATGGCGGATAAATCGTTGGCGGTGGAGTTCAAAAAAACCTGGAATCTATTGGCCGAATTCAATTCGGCACCCGTCACACAAATCGCCGCTTGCGGCGAAATTTCCCAAAAATTAAACTGGCGGAGAGAGGGGGATTCGAACCCCCGATAGATCTTTTGAACCTATACCGGTTTAGCAAACCAGCGCCTTCAGCCACTCGGCCATCTCTCCAAACCATTGTGTTTATTGACGATTTTGACATTCGCCACCACCTGAACGCCCGCTGACTGACTTTGGCCGACACTGAACGGCATGAAACACGCCTCACATTCAAGGCCGGAAAAAATCTCGGTCGGCAGCAGCGCGGTCTAAATATACAAACGCGGTCGGGTGACGGCAAGCGGAGAGTTCTGAGTGGCTGCACAATTTCAATGTCGCGCAGCCGGCGTTGGCGCTGCGCAAAAAGTTTCCGCCGGAATCCGGCGGATCGCAGCGTTGGATTTATGGAAGCCCGCTGACGGAACCGGTCACAGTCTAGTCGGCAGCAGCGTGAGATGCCGCTCGCCCAGCACGATCCTTCGCTGCGGCCGCGAAACTTATCCGCCAACTCATCGGCGTGCGGTGGGGAACAGTTGATCGTCGTGATGCCAACCAAGTCGGCGTTGCAGTTGCAGCGGACTGCCCTGACAATTTCATCCGTGTGATGGATTTCAAATTTCTTTGGAGTGAGTTCGCGAGCAGCGGCCTGATCAACTGTGGAAAGCGGATCAGCCGCCCTTGGCGCAGCCATGAGTTCGCCGGCCCTTTGGCGGTGATCAGTTGCAGCTTCATGCGGTGCAACCAATCCGTAGCCCAGGCATGAATCTGGTTTTCGCCGCAGCGACGGACATGAATTGACGGAAACCGGGTGGCCAAGTAACGGTCGTAGTGCGGCCCAAAAGTGGCTTGAAAGGGCCGAAATAGGACTTGTCAAAACCGGCGAAATAGCTAAGATAACGCCGTCTGTAAGAAAAATTGACCTTTCAACCATGGAGAATCTTCAAGGAACTTCGTTCAGTGATGATTTGAAACCCGGTAGTGGGCCACAGACAAAAACGGAAAAACTAAACCAGTAAATCATCAAATGAGCACGAAATTGTTTGTGGGAAATCTTTCCTTCAACACCACTGAAAATGACCTGCAGGAGGCTTTTGCCGCCCACGGGTCGGTCGTCGAAGCCAACCTCATGATGGACCGGATGACCGGTCGTTCACGCGGGTTCGCTTTCATCACCTACTCCACGCCCGAAGAGGCGCAGAAGGCCATTGAGGCCATGAACGGCGCGCAACTTGACGGTCGCGCGTTGACGGTCAACATCGCCCGTCCAAAGGAAGAACGTCCGCCCGGCGGCGGTGGACGCGACCGCGGTCCGCGCCGTGATTTCGGCGGTGGGGGCGGCAGCGGTGGTGGCAGTGGCGGCGGCTACGGTGGTGGCGGCGGCGGTGGCGGTCGTCGTGAACGTTATTAATTTTTGAATCGAATGGCCGGGGCGGCGTCCGTTTGGGCGTCGCCCCCCGCCATTTTCGGCAGTCATTTTCAGAAGATTCTCAAAAGTCTTTTTCATTATTTCCATGGAAGAGCATATCGAAATTGAAGGGCGTATCTTGACGGTTCTGGCCGGAACCATGTTCCGCGTTGAACTCGACAACAAGCATCAGGTGCTGGCGACCATCTCCGGCAAGATGCGCAAAAAATTCGTGCGCCTGACCTCTGGCGACCGCGTGAAGATGGAAATGTCCCCCTACGACTTGAACAAGGCGCGCATCGTCTGGCGCATCGGCTGACTCCGTGATTTTCGCCGGCGGCTTAAAAAAAACGGGCGACCTGCACGGAATTTATTGCCCGCAATCCACTGCTGGTAAACCCGTTCGCCGAAGTATTCGCAGCCCCGACCTTCATCCGCCGCGCCGGACAGCAGCGTTGGATGAAGCCGTTGCGTTCAACTTGAACGGTGTGGAATTTTTTTTCACCGCGTTCAGAAAGCCATAAATCAAACTCCCACCGCCGCTGTGGCTGGCAAGCACCACCTCGGTTTGGCTGGCTGAAAAAATTCCGCGCCCGCCATCGAGATAATCCGGTGCGGTGAAAAACGTGGCGGTGTTGGTTTTGCCGCCGGAAATGTTTGTGACCGTGACTGCGCAGAATTTTCGCAGCCAAGCCGGGAGATTGCCGGTGAAGATTTCTTGAACGATGGCCGCCTCGCGTTCGCCGAGGTTCAGCGCGGAAATTTTTTTTGCAAAAACTTCGCCCGCCGGCGCATCCGGGCTGCGGGCGGGCAGGGGGAGATTTTGCGCCATCACGCTGCCGGCGAAACAAATCAAAACGATTCGCAGCAGCAGGTTCATGGCTCAAACATCCTTGCGCGGAAACAGCGGCGCGGGTTCGCCGATCGTTTGACCGGGCTGCAGTCCGCCCCAAGTCGCGGCATCGAGTTTGTCCGGCGAGCCAGTCAAACCGAGCTGTGCGTAAATCTTGGTCGCCGTGCCGGGCAGGAACGGCCAGAGCAAAACCGCCAGCACGCGGCACGCCTCGGCGAGATTGTATAAAACCTCGTCGAGCCGCTGCGCCTGCGCCGGATCTTTCGCCAGCTTGAACGGCGCGGTTTCATCCACGAATTTATTCGCGCGGTTGACCAGTCCCCAAATGCTTTGCAGCGCGGCTTGGAGCTGGCTTTGCTTGAACAGCACGCGGGTTTCGTCGGCAGCTTTCGCGGCATCCGCTGCAAGCTCATTTGATTTCGCCGGAACAATTCCATTACGATAGCGCTTGAGCATCGAGAGCGAACGGTTGACGAGGTTGCCCAAACCATTTGCAAGCTCGGCTTGGTAGCGCGAGCGGAAACCGGCGTCGGTCCAGTTGCCGTCCGGGCCGATGTCGAGTTCGCGCAAAACGTAAAAGCGGAACGCGTCCAGTCCCCATTCGTTGATGACCGCAATCGGGTCAACGACGTTGCCGGTGCTTTTGCTGATTTTTGCGCCATCCTTTTGCCACCAGCCGTGAACTAAAATTTGTTTCGGCAGCGGCAGGCCCATCGCTTTGAGCATGATCGGCCAATAGACGGCGTGAAATTTCACGATGTCCTTGCCGATGACGTGAATGTCCGCCGGCCACAGCCCGAGTTCCGGATGCGCGGCGGCGATGCTGGCGTAATTCACCAGCGCGTCAAACCAGACGTAGGTGACAAAGTCCGGATCGAAGGGCAGGGGAATGCCCCAGTTCAATCGCGCCACCGGACGCGAAATGCACAGGTCTTCGAGCTTGTTGTTTTTGAGAAAGCCGAGGACTTCATTGCGGCGATACGACGGCGCGATGAAATCCGGGTTCGCCTCGATGGTGTCAATCAGCCATTGCTGCTGCGCGCCGAGCCGGAAGTAATAATTGTCTTCCTTCAACTCGACCACTTCGCCGTAGCTCGCGTCAAATTTGCCATCGGCCAGCCGGTCTTTTTCGGTGAGAAACGTTTCCTCTTTCGTGGAATAAAAACCGGTGTAGCTGGCTTTGTAAAAATGGCCGGCGGCGTGGAGCTTCGCGAGCGTGGCTTGCACGAACGCCTTGTGGCGCGGCTGTGTGGTGCGCACAAAATCGTCGTTGGTCAGCTCCAGTTTTTTGGCAAACGCCTGCCAGTCTGCCGCGAGCGCGTCACAATATTCCTGCGGATTTTTTTTCTCCGCCTGCGCCGCCTGCTGGACTTTCTGGCCGTGCTCGTCCAGGCCGGTCAGGAAAAAAACTTCCTGGCCGAGGCTGCGGCGCGCGCGGGCGATGACGTCGGCGATGATTTTTTCGTAGGCATGGCCGAGATGCGGCTGGCCGTTGACGTAATCAATCGCCGTGGTGATGTAAAACCGTTTGCTCATTATCGAATCGTCAGTGTGACGCACAAACGGCGCGATGGCAAACCGGAATCAAATGACAAACCCGTCACGGCGGTATATTGGCAGCCATCCCAAGCCAAGAAATTTTTAAGTTCGCTTCCGGCGCGGCTTGAAACCGCCGGCGGATTTACCGATTGCCGCCACGTGAGCCGGTGTTATCATGCGCCCTGGCTGTCGCGGAAAACCAGCCACGAACAAACACCGCATGAATCCAGAACTTTCCAGCTTCGCCGTCCGCCTTGGCTTTGCTTCGGCGCGCCGAGCGCATAAGCACGAGTTTAACAAACCGGCCCGCAGGCCGGGCTCGCCTCGGTTCAAAAACTGCCAAGCGTAAAGCCGATGGACCTGCCCAATTATTTTTTCGCCGACCTGCCGCCGGAAGCCACGTTGTCGCCCGCCATGCTTGAAGCCGCGTGCGACACGCTGAAGCGCAACCGCGAGAAATATCTGGCCCACCGGACAACGGAGGACGTGGTGAAAATTCTCTGCGAGGTCGCGGCGGATTGGCGGCAGCCGGAAAATCAATTTCGCAAACTCGCCTTGGAGCTTGGCCCGGCGGAAACCGGGTTTTCCAAAGCTATTTTGGAAAAAGGGCTGGACGATTTTTTCCGCCAGTTCACACCGGAGAATTTTCACGCGTTGCTGGAACAGGATTTGGGCGGTGCGGTCGCCGCGACCGACACTGAAATTTCCGCGCCCGGTGCCCCGCGCCAGACGCCTCATTTTTGGCGCGGTCCGGATTTTCTCGTCCACCTCGTGGCGGAGCGCCCGCCGAATCCGGCGCTGATGAGTCTCACGCTGGGCTTGCTCACGCGCTCGGCGCAGTTTGTGCAATGCGCCGGCGGCGACGCGTTTCTGCCGCGCTTGTTTGCCCACGCGATTTATCAGGCCGATCCCAAGCTTGGTGCCTGCCTGGAAATCGCCGCGTGGCGCGGCGGAAATCTGGATTTGGAGCACACCTTGTTCGCCCATGCGGATTGCGTCACCGCGACCGGCACCGATGAAGCGCTCGAAAACTTCCGCGTGCGGGTGCCCTTGAAAACCCGCTTTCTCGGCTGCCGCCGGCGCGTGAGTTTTGGTTTCATCGCCCGCGAAGTTTTGCGCGATGAAACGATCGCGGAAATCGTTTCGCGCGCGGCGGACGACGTGATTGCCTGGGATCAAAACGGCGCGCTTTCGCCGCACGTTTTTTATGTCGAAGAACGCGGCGTGGTGGAATCCGATAAATTTGCCCAACTGCTCGCCGTGGAACTCGCCAAACGCGAAACCGCCGCGCCGCGCGGGAAAATTTCCATGGAGGCCGCAGCGGCCATCGCATCGCGCCGGGCGATTTATGAAGCCATTGCCGCGCATCGCGCCGATGCGAAAATCTGGACCAGCCCAGACTCGACGGCGTGGACGGTGGTGTTTGAACATGATGTAAGTTTTCGTTTCTCGCCGCTGAACCGGTTTATTTATGTGAAGCCGGTGCCGGAAGTGGCGGCGGTGCTGCCGGGCGTGGATGAGATTCACGGGAACGTTTCCACCGTGGGCCTCGCCGCGCCGCCGGAGAAAATGGCGCAACTGGCGCGGCGTTTCGCGCGCTGGGGCGCGACGCGGATTTGTCCGCTCGGCCAGATGCAGAATCCGCCGCTGACGTGGCGACACGACGGCCGGCCCGCGCTGGGCGATTTAATTACCTGGACGGATTTTGAAGCAGGAGATGGCAGATAGCAGCTGGGAGTTAGGGAATTTTGTGCCTAACTTCCAACTTCCAGCTCCTAACTCCCAATTTTGATTTATGAAAATGGAATTACGAAAATCGTTTCAGTTCGAGGCGGCGCATTTGCTGCCGCTGCTGCCGAAGAATCACAAGTGCCGCCGGCTCCACGGCCACAGCTTCAGCGTGGAAATTGTTGTGGCCGGCGAGTGCGATCCGCAACTCGGCTGGCTGATGGATTACGCGGACATTTCCGCCGCGTTCAAGCCGATTTGGGAAAAACTCGACCACTATTACTTGAACGAAATTCCCGGCCTGGAAAATCCCACGAGCGAAATCGTCGCGGCCTGGATTTGGAAAAAACTGAAGCCGAAGCTGCCGCTGCTCACGGAAGTAGTCGTAGCCGAGACCTGCACCGCGCGGGCGATTTATCGCGGGGAATAAAAAACCGCGCTCAAACGAGTGCGGCTTGCGGTTTTAGAATAATTATTTCGCCGGCGCGGTTGCCGTTGGTGTTGGCGTCGTTGCTTGAGGCTGCGGGGCGTGTTCCACATGCCGGGCGCTCTGCCACGCGTGCAATTTTTCCGGATTTTTCTGGTAAACATTCTTCGCCAGCGCGTCGAGATGTTTCAATTGTTTTTGCCGTCGCGCATCAGTTCCGCGATGGCCTGGGTGCTGCCCACGCCCGTTTCGCGGCTCGCCGACGTCACCAAAGTGGCAGGTGAGTTCAAAGTCATCGCTTTCCGGATCGCCTTTATTCTGCCCGGCCAATTAACTGTGGCCGTTTCGTCGGGCCAAACGCGACGTTGGCTTCCGCATCCATTGTCACTTGGTCGCCGTTGAACTTGAGCGTCAGCAGCAGGTGATAGGGCGTTTCGATGGCGCACAGCTTGATGGCACAGGTGTCGTCCGCCGGGCAGGCAAAGGTGCCGGCGATTGGCTCGTCCGGGAACTGTGCCAGTTGGCCCAAGAAGAGCGGCGCCCGGGTCTGCTTCCAATCGTGGTAACCGCACGGCAGGGCGATGTCCTTGCCGTCGAACCGGACCGTGAGCGTCAGAGTCTTGCTGTCATCGGCCCAGGTGAGCCGCAGACTTTCGATCTTTTGGTCGTTGGCGGGAAACACGAATTTGCGATTCAGCACTTGGTCAGCCTGGGGAGACGTCGCCGCGCCTTGGGCGGGGCTGACTTCAAGATGTGCGAGTTTGGCCTTGAGCTGTGCCACGGCGTCGGGGTTGGCCGGCAGCGCCGCCGGTTGCAGCGCGGGCAGCAGCTTGTCCCAAATCACATTGAGCACGGCTTGCAAATCCTTAACCCCGCTGTTGATCGCCACCACGGTGTCCTGCTCCGGCATGACGACGCAATACTGGCCAAATGCGCCGTCGCCGCGGAAGGCATTATGCCGGCACCGCCAGAATTGAAAACCGTAGCCCTGGTTCCAATCGCTGTCCGGATTGCTGCCATTGGAAGTCTGGCGCATCGTGGCCATCGTCACCCATTCAGCCGGGAGCAGTTGTTTGCCCTGCCAACTGCCATGTTGCAGATAAAGTTGGCCAAATTTAGCGATGTCCTCCGTATGCACGCGGAGACCATAGCCGCCCAGCGAGATACCCTGAAAATTCGTGTCCCAAACCGGATGTTCAATGGCGAGCGGTTCGAACAGCCGTGGCCGGAGATAATCAAGCACGGTCTGGCCCGTGGCCTTCTGGACCATCGCCGAGAGCATGAACGTGGCGGCGGTGTTGTATTTGAAATGAGTGCCCGGCAAATGCGGCACCGGCTGGGCCAGAAAGGACTTCGGCGAGATTTCGTCCGGCGCGGTGGGCGGCTCATCCTGATGACCAGTGGACATCATCAACAGGTCGCGCACGCGCATGGCCTTAAGATTTGCGCTCGGATCCGCCGGCGCGTCGTTGGGAAAAAATTTCAGCACCGTGTCGTTGAGGTTCAACTTGCCCTCGGCAATCGCCAAGCCCACGGCCGAGGAGGTAAAACTCTTGCTCAAGGAATAAAGCACGTGCTGGTGTTCGGCGTCATAAGGTGCCCACCAGCCTTCGGCAATAATTTGGCCGTGGCGCACCACGACCAGGCCATGCAGACCGTCAATCTGGTCGAGTGCGTTCACAAACTCCAGCATCGCGGCGGCGGAAACGCCTTGGGCTTCGGGCGTGCTGCGGGGCAACGGTTGGGCGGCGCGAGGCGATTCGACCAGAACAAAAAGGAGAAGGATTGGGAGCAGTTTTTTCATGGCGGTAAAGCATGCTATTTAACGAATTCCAGGCCGGTTGTCACTAATGGAGTTGTCAGGCGCATCATGACATAGTCCTCCTTTTTCATTTTCCAGTGGCGCGGTCCGGGCGTTTTGGGGCTATAATCAAGCGGCTTGTTCTCCAAGATGCTAAGATTTTTTAGCGCAGCCAGCGTATGCGTTGGCACGCTGCTCATTTTCGGCGGGTCACGCGCGGCGGCGGCGCTGGCCAACGGCGTTGACCCGAATAATCTGGGGCAGGGCGACTGGATTTGGGAAGTGCCTTCGTGCGAGACGGCGCTCGGAGTTTCCACGCCGCAGGCGGTGGTTGATTACGAGGCAGTCCGGGGAATGCAATGGGTTTGCGTCAAGGCGGGCGATGGCCATTCGGTCTGGGGCCAGTGGAATTCAACCGTCATCAACGAGGCGCACGCGAAGGGCCTGAAAATTTTCGCGTGGGTTTATGTTTATGGCAACAACAGCTATACTTACGGCAGTTCCAGTAGCGCCAATGTTGCCGGCGAAATCTCCGTGGCGCTGAATGCGCTGGCCATCGGCGGCGACGGCCTGATCATTGACGCCGAAAGCGAATACGAAACCAACGCCACGCGCGCCGCCGACGCCACGCTTTATTGCACCTCAATCAAATCTAACTATCCAACTTACTTTCTCGCGCACGCGCCGTTTCCGTATATCAGCTATCATTCCGGTTTTCCTTATGTGCAATTCGGCACGAACTGCGACGCCGTGATGCCGCAGACTTATTGGGGTGATTTTGGGATTTCCGTGACCAACATGGTCGGCGATTTGGACGGCGAATGGAGTGCGTGGCAAAACAGTCTCACCGGCTTCAACACGAACGCGATCAAGCCGATTGTTCCGATCGGACAGGGCTGGAATTTTACCGGCTATACTGAATCAGCGGCGGAAGTGACGAACTTTGTTTGGCTGCTCAAAAATGATCCCGCGCCGGCCGGCAGAGGCGGCTATCACGGCGTCAGCTATTGGAGCTGCCAGCACCACTCCACCGCAGATTGGACCGGCATGGCATCAAGCGTCATTCTGGCGGGCACCAATAGCGTCACCGTGCCGCAAGATTCCAACGCGACATTCGCCGTGAACCTGCCGGCCGGCGGGAATTTCAAATACCAGTGGAAGTTCAACCAAGCCAGCATTGCCGGCGCGACGAGTTCCAATTACACCATCACCAACGCCCAATCGTCCAAGGCCGGCAACTATTCCGTGCTGGCGACTAATTCAACTGGTTGCGCGCTGAATTTTTCCGCCGTGTTGTCCGTCGTCTCGCCGCTGCTGAATTCGCCGAACAGTATTTTGGCACCGACAAATCTGGTGAATTGGTGGACAGCGGACGGAAACGCCAATGACATTTTTGGCGTCACCAACGCCACGCCGCAAAACGGCATTTATTACACCAACGGCGTGACCGGCGCCGCAATGCATTTTGACGGCGTGACCGGCTATCTGAGAACCGGCGCGCCCAGCTTGTCGCCACCGTGGACGCTTTGCCTGTGGGTCAACCGTCAAAATGCACCTGGCGCTTCGGCAGCGTTGTTCTCCGATACCGGCACAAATATTTTGAAGCTGGAACAATACAATGCGACGCGCAAAGTCGGCGTGACGCTGCAAGGCGTGAATGATTACACCTTCAATTACACCGTGCCGCTGAATACCTGGACGCATCTCGCCTTGGTGGACAACGGTTCGCAAATTCAACTTTACGCCAACGGCATTTCGCAAGGCACGCTCGCGCTGAATTTTCCCCTGCCGCGCGCCTACTTTGGCGTGGATTCATTCAGCGAAACCGATGCCATTGGTTCCAAAACGAATCGCAAGTTCACGGATTATCTGCTGGGCAGCCTCGACGATATTCTTATTTTCCGCCGCGCGTTGAATTTGTCTGAAATCAATGCCATTTATTCCGCCAACAGCGCTGGCCTCGTGCGCGCCCCGGAATTTACCGGCATCACTTCCGCCGGCGGTGGCCAGGTCCAAGTTAATTTGCGCGGGCAGACCGGGAAGAATTTTACGCTTTACGGCTCGCCTGATTTGATGACGTGGAATTCGCTCGGTGCCATTTCAAATCCAACCGGCGCAGTGCAGTATCTGGATTCGTCCGCCGCGCCGCAAAAATTTTACCGGGCCTCGCAGCCATGACAGTTTTCAATAGGAAAAACTGGAATTGGAGATGCGAACAGGCGCACAGCCTTCAATGTCCAGACCATCGGACGAGCCAAGCAGGTTGTCAAAGCCATAGTGTTTTTTCATCAGAGTTTTCCCATTTTGCTTCAACAAGGAAGAGACCGGACGGAGCCGATATCTTTTCCTGCGAGGGCCGTCAGCGGGGTGCCGTCCTGAATGACGATCTGCGCCTCGACAGTCGTGCCCAGTAAAAGCAGGGCAACGCCAAATCGTGCCGCTGAAATCAGCCAGCGCGCTTGGTTCACAAAACGATTCATGGGTTTATTGTTCATATAAACACTGAACATCCATGCCACGCGCGGCCATTTTCAATGCGTTGTCAGCAATAGAGTGATTGTCAACGTGTCCAGTTTTGACTAACACTTGGAACCGACATGAACTTCCCACGCCGACCATCCTGCTTTCGCCTCAACCCAATCCTCTTTGCGATATTAGTCGTGATGGCACTGATGAGTGCTCGCGCTGCGGAGACTGCGCCCAAGCTTATCTTCCCAGGAATCACGCCCGTTTGTTCTGGCGAGAGCTTGACGAATCTTGCGTTGCCGAACACGACCATTGAATCTGCGGTCATTGATGCCGCCAACCGCATGTGCCTGGTCACGGCCATCGTCACGCATCCGCCGGCAGGCGACCGCGTGAAGATTTGGATCGGGCTGCCGCTGACAAATTGGAACGGGCGCTTTCTCGGCACCGGTGGCGGCGGATTTCTGGGTGGCAGCCCAGGCAGTTTGCGCGACCCGGTCGCGCGCGGGTTCGCGGCTGGCGCGACGGACACCGGACATGAGGGTGGCAGCGGCAGTTTCGCGCTCGACGCGAAGGGCCGGCAGAACTGGCAGGGCATCATTGACAACGCATATCTCGGCATTCACGAGATGACCGTGGTGGGCAAGGCACTCACGAAAGCGTTTTACGGAAAAGCACCGTGCTATGCCTATTTCGTCGGTGGTTCCACCGGTGGTCGCCAGGGTTTGATGGAAGCGCAAAGGTTCCCGGACGATTACGACGGCATCCTCTCCGCGTGTCCGGCCATCAACTGGCATCGGTTCGTTGCCGCCAGCCTTTGGCCGGAGGTCGTGATGCTCTCGATGTCGAACTTTGTTTCGAAAGCCAAACTCGACGCCGCCACCGCCGCCGCGGTTGCCGCCTGCGACGCCGACGATGGCGTGAAAGACGGCGTCATTGATGATCCCTTTCACTGCACTTATGATCCCAAGGCGCTCGTCGGCACGAAAGTGGGCAACGACACGTTCACCGAGGCCGACGCCGAAGTCCTCCGCAAAATCTGGCAAGGCCCGCGCGCGCAGGATGGCAGCTTCATGTGGCACGGATTGGATCGCGGTGCCGACCTGTTTTCCTACGCCAGCACCGACGGTTCACCGCTGAAAGGCAAGCCGTTCAGCATCGCGTTGGAGTATTGGGTTTACTATCTCGCGCAGGATCCAAAATGGGACTGGAGCACGCTGACTTACGCGGGCTTTGAACAGCTGTGGACCAAATCCGTTGAACAATACGGCGCGGTCCTCGGCACCGACGATCCCGACCTGACACGCTTTCGCGACCACGGCGGCAAGCTCATCATCACCCACGGTTTGGCCGATCAGCTCATCCCGGCGGCGGGCACGGTGGATTACTTCGCACGCGTCCAGCAGCGCATGGGTGGGGAAACGAACACGGCAAAATTCGCGCGCCTGTTTCTCGTCCCCGGCGTGGACCATGGTTTCCACGGCGCGGGCGCCACGCCCACCGGACTTAACGAAGCGATCCTACGCTGGGTCGAGGAAGATCAGGCACCCGGCAAACTTATCGCCGAAAAGCGCGACGGCAGCGGCAAAGTCATTCGCACGCGTCCGCTATTCCCTTATCCGCAAGTCGCGAAATACAAAGGCAGCGGCAGCACAGATGACGCCGGGAATTTCTTGAGCACGCCGCCGCGCCAGTAGCGCAAAACTTTGAAATCTTCTCAAAATGAGCGCACTGTCAGAGTTGTGAAAATTCTTTCACGCTAAAACTTAAATGCTGGCAGCACCGGTATGGAACTATATTGCAATTGATTCTGACACCGTGCTGGATTATTGCTGAAGGACTTTTGCTTGGCGGCTGTGCCAGGCAATATGAATCGAACCTATCTTGATTTTAAACAAACAACCCCATCGCGATGAAATACAGATTTTTGCTTCCGTTTCTGCTGGGTCTTGCCACCGCCGCTCCGGCTTGGTCCGCTTCATTCTATTCGCAGCGGTTGGAAGATGCCAAGGCCGTCTATGTTGCGCCTTCCGGCACCAGCGACGACACCGCCATTTTGCAACAAGCGGTGAACCGGGTTCAGGAGACCACCGGCCAGGGCATCGTTCTGCTCGCGCCGGGGAAATATTTTCTCCGTGACACGATTTATATCTGGCCCGGCATCCGGCTGATTGGCTGCGGGACCGAGCGTCCGAATCTCGTTCTGCCCGCAAACACGCCGGGATTTGGCGAAGCGACGCAGGAAAAACTCATGCTTTTTTTTGCCGGCGGACGGCCACGCAATCCGCAGGCCAGTGCAAGTTCCATTCCCGATGCCAATCCCGGCACCTTTTATTCGGCGCTCGCCAATATTGATATCGTGGTTGAAGCCGGCAATTCGGGAGCCGTGGCCGTGCGGGCACACTATGCGCAGCATTGTTTTCTTGCGCACATGGATTTTCATCTCGGCCCGGCGCTGGCGGGCGTCCACGAAGGCGGCAATGTGATTGAGGACGTCCATTTTTTCGGCGGCACGCACGCGATCTGGACGGCGAAACCTTCGCCCGGCTGGCAGTTGACCGTCATTGACTCCACCTTTGAAGGCCAGCGCGAGGCGGCCATTCTCGAACACGAAGCCGGACTCACGCTGATCCGCCCGCATTTTCTGAGCGTGCCCGCCGCCGTTGAAATCGAGCCGGAATGGGTGGATGAACTCTGGGTCAAAGACGCGCGCTTGGAAGACGTTTCCGGTCCGGCGTTTATTTTCGGGATGGAAAAAAGTCCGCGCAACGAAATCAACTTCGAAGGAATCACCTGCCGCAACGTGCCGGTGTTTGCCGCGTTGCGCGAGAGCGGCAAACATTTTGTCGCGCCCGGCACAACTTATGAAGTTAAAAATTTCTCCCACGGCCTGCACTATTCCGACCTTGGTGCCGTCCCGGAAATTAAAACTTTTTTTGATGCCGCGCCACTGACCACAATGCCACAAGCTGTCGCTTCCGACCTGGCCCAATTGCCAGCCTGCGACACTTGGGTCAACCTGCGTGACCTAGGAGCCAAAGGCGACGCCCAAACCGACGACACCGCGGTGTTACAGAAAGCCATTGATGACCACCGCACCATTTATCTGCCCTCCGGTTGTTATCTGGTGCGCGACACTTTGAAATTGCGGCCCGACACGGTGTTGATCGGGCTGCATCCAGGCGCGACGCAGATTATTTTGCCCGACGGCACGCCTGCCTTTCAGGGCATTGGCACGCCCAAAGCCTTGCTCGAAGCGCCCAAAGGCGGCAGCAACATCGTCATCGGCATCGGGCTTTACACGAGCGGCAATAATCGCCGCGCGGTCGCGGCCTTGTGGAAGGCTGGAGCCAATTCGATGATGAACGATGTGCGGTTTCTCGGTGGACACGGCACGTCCGCGCCGGACGGTTCGCGTCAAAATCCATATAACAATAATCACACTGCCGATCCCGATCCGAATCGCCGTTGGGACAGCCAATTTCCCAGCCTCTGGGTGACCGACGGCGGCGGCGGCACGTTCCTGGATATTTGGACGCCCTCGACTTTTGCCCAAGCTGGCATGTGCGTTTCGGACACCGAGACGGAAGGTCGCGCCTACCAGATTTCGAGCGAGCATCACGTCCGCAACGAAATTCAGGTGCGTCGTGCGGCCCACTGGAGTTTCTATGCATTGCAAACAGAAGAAGAACGAGGCGAAGGCGGCTTCTGTCTGCCGATTGAAATAGACTCTTCGCACGACATCACCTTCGCCAATTTTCACAGTTATCGCGTCATCAGCTCCTATCAGCCATTTCCGTGGGCCGTCAAAGTCACCAGCTCGCATGACATTCGGTTCCGCAATTTTCACTGTGACAGCAATAGCAAGACGAGTTTTGACGATGCCGTCTTTGATCAGACGCAAAACCGTGAGATCCGCCAGCATGAATTTTCCTGGCTGGATGTTTCCGGCCAAGCACCGCTCAACCAACCCGGCAAATTTTCAACCGTGGTTGAGCGCGGCGCAAAAGTGGAAAAACTAGGTGGTGGATTTTTCAATATCTCCGGTGGCGCGGTCGGACCGCTCGGCGATTTCTATTTCGTGGATGCGCACTGGCAACGGATCTATCGCTGGGATTCCGCGGCAAAAGAACTTTCCAACATCAGTGATTTTCCGCTGGATCCCGTCAATTTGGTGGTGGACCAAGCGGACAATCTGATGGTGGTTTCCTATGCGGGCAACGGGGTGGTTTATTCGCTAAGTCCGAGCGGCGACATACTGCCACTGAAGTCAGAAGCCGTGACGAACCGGACCGGACAAAATATATTCCTGCCCGTCAGCGACTGGCATCTGAACCGCGATTCGTTATCCCATCCGGCGGCTCATTTTATTTCACCCGACGGAACGACGGTTTTGCCCGCGGGCCAGGATTTTCTCAACGGCGCAACCAGTTGGGGCGTCAAATCAAGTCCGCCCATCCGCTCTTTCGGCCTGAACCGCGCGGTGCCGGGGAAGCCGTTTTATATCACCGACGAATCGGCGTTGAGGACTTGGGCGGCGGATGTGAATGCTGACGGGAGCCTGCACGACTTCCGGCTCTTCGTCGAACAAGGCGGCGAAAGTGTAACCACCGATGCACACGGCAATGTGTATCTCGCCGCCGGCCAGATTTATGTCTATGACCCGGCTGGCAAACTGATGGACGCCATTGAAGTTCCCGAACGGCCGCTGCAATTGGTGTTTGGCGGTGCGGATTTCAAAACTCTTTTCATTGCCGCCCGGACCTCACTTTATTCCGTGCGCACACGCTATGTTGGGAGATAAGAACCCGGATCTTGCCGCAGCAACGCGTTTGGGTGAGACTACGCGAAACCGCATGAACTTACGCCTTCGCATACGCTGCACACGTTTTGTTTTGAGTATGTTCGCGGTGCTACTCACCGCTTTCAAGCTCCACGCCGCTGATTCGGGTGTTCTGCTCGAACAAAGCAAAACGCAACTGCAGGTCACCTGGCCTCTCTCCGTCACCGAACGCGGGATTGCGATTTTTAATTTGGAATCAACAAAACCGCTAATCGAGTCGCTCGGCATCGCGACGCAAGGCCAAACGGCCACCGTGGTGGTGAAGGCATTGAACCCGGTGACCCTGCTCACGGTGGGCAGCCGCGACTCAAAAAACCCGCAGGGCTGGGGCGCGTTTTTCGACAAGGTGCCGACGCGGCCATACGAGACGTTTCTGGTGGCGCTGGGCCAGCGCCGGGTGCAAACGACGAATGCAGGCCATCGCACGACCATCAGTTTGGCCGAAGTGTCGGCCGGCGGATTCAGCGGGGATGTGCGCTTCACGTTTTATCGCAACAGTCCGTTGATCCACGTCGAGACGGTGATGACAACGAAGGAAGACTGGCGCGCGATCATTTACGATACTGGCCTCGCCAGCGCGGCGCCGAACTGGGAAGTCATGGCGTGGAAAGACACCCGCGGAAATTTCCAGAGCGCGAAATTCGACGCGTCAACGGCGGCGGAACCGTTGGCCGTGGCCGGTCGCGCTTTGGTCGCGAATGGCCGCGACGGTTCACTCGCCGTTTTTCCCGCGCCGCATCAATTTTTTTATCCGCAAGACGAAGCGTTTAACAACCAGTTCGTCTGGTATGGCCGCGATTATGCCAAACGCATCGGGGATTTTGGTTTCGGCGTCCGGCAATCGCCGACGGGCGACCAGCGTTACGTGCCGTGGTTCAACGCGCCGCCCGGCACCGAGCAGCATCTTGGCGTTTTCTATCTGCTCACGCGCGGCGATGCGCCGGCGGCGCTGGCGGAAGTCGCGCGCTATACGCACGACGATCATTATAAAAAACTGCCCGGCCGGCTGACGTTCACGAGTCATTATCACATCGAGCACTCGAAGAATTTTCTGGAACAACAGCAACAGCAGCATACGAACGGCGTGCCGCGCGGACTCGAAACGCCTGACTTCGTGAAGACGTTCAAGGCGCGCGGTGTGGACATCGCACATCTCGCCGAATTTCATTACGAAGAAGGTGCGCGGCTGGCGGAGACGAACCGTTTGCGCAAATTGCAGGTGATGCATGATGAATTGCGCCGGCTCTCGGACAGCGAGCTGCTGTTGTTGCCCGGCGAGGAACCGAATATTCAACTCGGCGGCCATTGGATCAGTCTGTTTCCAAAACCGGTGAACTGGACGCTGAATCGGCCGGCAGGAAAACCATTTGTCGAAGAAGTTGCCGGCTACGGCAAAGTCTATCACGTGGGCAGTCCTGCCGATGTGCAGCGCTTGTTCGAAACCGAGCACGGACTTTTTTGGACGGCGCATCCGCGCATCAAGGCGTCGTTCGGATTTCCGGATCAATACAAGGACACTGCGTTTTTTCATTCCGACCATTTTCTCGGCGGCGCGTGGAAGGCGATGCCCGCCGATCTCTCGCGGCCCACGCTGGGCTGGCGCGTGCTGGATTTGCTCGACGACATGTCCAACTGGGGCGCAAAAAAACAGGCGCCCGGCGAAGTGGACATCTTCCAAGTGGCGCCGGAGATGGAAACTTACGCGCACATGAACATCAACTACCTCAAGCTGGCGAAATTGCCGCGCTTCGACGACGGCTGGCAGCCGGTGCTTGATGCCTTGCGCGGCGGCGAATTCTTTACGACCACCGGCGAAATTCTGATTCCGAATTTCACGGTTGGCGGCAGACCAAGCGGCCAAACGCTCGCGCTCGGCAAGCAAGCGACCGCTTGGTTGGAAGCGGAGTTCGACTGGACGTTTCCCCTCGCGTTTGCCGAGATCATTTCCGGCGATGGCAAAAATATTTTTCGCGAGCGGGTGGATCTCACCGACACCGAAAGCTTCGGCACGCGCAAACTGCGGCTGCCACTCAAGCTGCACGGAAGAAACTGGGTGAGATTGGAAGTTTGGGACATCGCCGCGAACGGCGCTTTCACCCAACCGGTCTGGTTGGTGGGCCATCAAGCCCGCTGAAATCTCCCGCCCGCAGCCCGCAAAGCAGCTGGCGAGCGGGCGGGAAATCCAGCGGCATTTAAAATTTAGCCAGGCATTCGCGTTGGGACGGCTGGGACCGGAATTGAGCCGCAAAAATCGAAACCGGCGCGTGGCCGAGACGATCCTCGATCACCCGCGTTGGCCCGCATCCACAAGTTCAGGATCGAATTGGATGCCGAAGACCGGGCTGGGCGGGCCATCGCCCCAGCCGTTGAAAGCGAGGACACGGTAGTAGAGCTTCACATTTTGTGGCTGATGCACGAGCGTGATTTCCGGCTCCACGCCCATGTCGGCCAAGTAGAAGTTCCGGTTGTCACTGCTGCGTTCGATGTGATACCCCCAAACCGGGCCGCCGGTCGCCGGCGGCTGCCAATGAAACAGAATCCAATGCGTGCCGTAATCGGCGGAATTAAGCGGACCGGTCACGCCGGGCAATCCGCCGAGCGTGGCCTCAAGTTGGAAGGCATTGCGCTTGGCCTCCCACATCGCGAGACTGGCGGCCACATAGGCCTGATGTTTTTGTTCGGCCTCGGCACAGACGCGCTGCTGT
Source organism: uncultured Verrucomicrobia subdivision 3 bacterium (assembly GCA_903944085.1). Lineage (GTDB taxonomy): Bacteria > Verrucomicrobiota > Verrucomicrobiia > Limisphaerales > UBA11358 > UBA11358. The sequence continues at coordinate 4,090 of CAJAQO010000221.1, read as the reverse complement.
TCCGCGAGCAGATCGCGGAGTTCATCTGACATTTTTTCGCTGAACCGGGAGTTCCGCTCAAAGAGGGTTTTCCAATGCGCGCAAAGCGCGTTGCTCACCTGGTGGGTGAACGGCTCCTCCGGCGGATCAGCCAGCACGCGGCGGATGCGGGTCAGCAGAAAGCTCATAACCGGACCGGTTTTTGCGGGCAGCCATCCGTGAAAATTCTTGCGCCAGATATTTGTTTGGCCATGCGGAAAATTGTGCGCGGCAAATCCGACGCCGTCAATCCGGGTCTGAAATTTTCCCGCTCGCGGCCAGCGCCCCAACGCTCGCACTTCGCACGGTTGTTCCTAATATCCGTTTGCGTCAGACAGGATTGGCACCTGCATCCCGGCGTCACCGGGCAAACCATGCTGCCGGTGCCTTGGCCCTTTTTGGGTTTTGTTCCTGAATTGAATTTGTCTGGAAACGCCACGCAGCCGCATATAAGGCTGGACATTAGGTGGGATTCTAGTTAATATTTGAACAGTTCTAAAAGGAAGCAAGCAAAACTATGTGGAGATTTTTGGGCAAGATTTGTTTTCCAGACCTGCCGCCGTGGCAACGCGACGTGCAGATGAAGGTGGTGTTTTTCGCGGGGGTGATCAGCGTGCTCGTCGTGGGTGGATACTTTTTGTTCGCCCACGGCAGATAGCAAGGTCAGAGGCTTGGTGACACTACGGCAAATTGGCGCTTATGGCTCCCATCTTCGTTTCGGCGCCGCAATCATCCCGCAAGTGGCAAACTATTCCACACCGCAATTGGCCCGGACGAGTCTTACGCCCGAGACAAGCCCGAAGGCTTGAACATTTTGTCGGACTCTCTTCATATTTGTTTTGAGATTATTTTACCGCGGTTGCGGCTGCCGGCTCGAAGCGAAGATAAAGTGTGCCTTGATACGACACATTCACGAGCGGCGTGGTCCCTTGCGGACCACCCTGGGCCGCGGATGAAAATTTGGTCCCAATTGGCGGCAGGTCGCGCACCACGGCAAGGTTGCCCGGCGGCATTTTCACCAGCGTCTTGCCCGCCAATTTGGCCGGCGGAAATTCCGGCGTGCCGACGCGCACGAAAGTATTTTCATCGGGAATCATCAGCGTGAGCGTGCCTTCGGTGGTTGCGATTTTCATCCAGCGCACGTTGGCAAAATAGCCGGCGAATTCAGGATACAACCAGTCCTTGAAACCGGTCTCGGTTGTGTTGTAGGCGGTTTCCCAGACGCCGAGCGTCTGCCCTTTCAACCGGTTGCGCCAGACGCGATACGGTCCGTCGCCGAGCCACGTTTTCTTGAGTATTTTTGCTTCGGGATAATTAAACGCGATGCCGATTTCGTTGGTGGCGCTCGCCTGCGCCGCCGGATCAACGGCGTAATCCAGCTTGAGCCAGCCCGAATCCAGCAGCGTCCATTTCGCATTTGAAATCGGCGCGCTCGTCAGCGAGAAATCTTTTCCACCAACCTTGACGCCGAGCAATTGTCCCGTCGTTGGTTCAACGCCCGCCACCACGTCGCCGTTTTTCAACCTCAATTCATTACCCTCCATCGTTGATGCAATGGGTGAACCGGTCGGGGTAAATTTATTTTGCGGCGGCAAAGGATAAACCCAGGTCCACAATTCGTGGCCGCCGGGATTGCGCGCCGTCAACGCCAGCGCGTCGGCCCTTTTCCAATTTGTCGGCAATTCAAATTTCAAAGTTCCAGTTTTGCCCGCCGCAACTTCCGGGCTGGTGACTTTGCCTTCACCCATGGACTGAAAACCTGCGGCATCGCCAAACTTCCGCAACTGCCAGGAAAAACTGCATTGGGAAAGATCGGTGAATTCATAACGGTTTTCCACCGGCAAAATGCCGTCGAAATCCGTCGGCAACACATCTGGCAATTGCACGGGCGACCAGATTTGTTTGATGGTGTAGTAGCTGGCTTCCTTTTCGCGATACGGCCCCATGATGCCGTCCGGCGCCCAGTTGCCTTTTACATCCACCACATTGTTCGAATCGTTGCGCTGCACGCCTTCGTCGGCGAACACCCAGAGGAATCCGCCCGCCGAAACTTTACTCGCGCGCATCGCGTTCCAATAATCGTCCAATCCCGCGCCGAGGCCGCCGTCGTAAAGGCCGTGAAGAAATTCTGTGGGCAGGTAAACCAGGTTACCGGCGAGTCCCTGCACCAGCGATTTGTAATCCGGATAATGCGGGTCATGGATGTCGCCAAATTTCGCCCAAGGATGATTGACCGCGCGGTGCTGCGGATCAAGTTGCGTAAAATCGGCGTCGAGGTTCGTGTTCCAGCCGCCTTCGTTGCCATTGTCCCAGATGAGGATGCTCGGATGGTTCACGTCGCGCGAAATCATTTCTTTGACGTGCTGGTGGCCAACGTCGGTGTCGTATTTGTGCTGCCAGCCGGTGAGTTCGTCGAGGACGTAAAGACCTTTTTCATCGCACAAATCCAGAAACTTCTCGTCGGGCGGATAATGCGACATGCGCACGGCGTTCATATTCATGTCCTGAATCAAACCCACATCAAGTGCGGCAATTCGGTCGGACGATGAACGTCCCAGCGTCGGCCATGCGACATGATGACAAACGCCTTTGAGCAATACGTGCTGGCCGTTGACAAACAAGCCTTCGCCAAGGCGGATTTCAATCGTGCGAAACCCAAATCGTTGCTGGAGTTCGTGCAGCACGTTTCCACCCTGCTTCAGTTTTACCACTGCGGTGTAAAGCGCGGGGGTTTCCGCCGTCCACAATTTCGGCGCGGAAATTGTTGTGATGACGCGGCCATTTGTAACCGGCACGGAAACGGAATCGCCCACGGTTTTTCCCTGCGCGTCCTGAAGCGTCACTTCCACGGCGTCAGCGTGGCCTTCGCCGCCGAGATAATAATCCATCGCAAATGCGCCGTCCGCGCGGGCGTCAATCGCCACGCGGTCCACGAATTGCGCCGGCTCCGCCTGCAACCAGACGGGCCGGAAAATTCCGCCGAAGACCCAGAAGTCGGCATAGCGTTCGGCACCATTCACGGAATTATTCGCGGATTTGTCGCTGACGGAAACTTCGAGCAAATTTTCTTCGCCGAACTTGAGCAGCGCGCTGATGTCATATTTGAAACGGTAAAACGCGCCTTGATGCAGCGGCCCGGCTTCGGTGCCGTTCACTTTCACGGACGCATCGGTCATCACGCCCTCAAACACGATGAAGACCCGGCGTCCGCGCCAATCGGCGGGGACGTTAAAAGAATGGCGATAATCGCCGCGAATGGGCGTGTAATTTTTATCCTCGTGGCCGTAACGGAATTTGCCGAAGCCCTGCAATTCCCAGCACGACGGCACGGCGATGTTCGTCCAGACACCGCTGTTACGCCCGTCGGAACAGTAAAAATTCCATGGCACGGTATGTTCGCCGTCGGTGCCGGAAAGGTATTGGCGAACGGTTTCCTGTGCTGTAGCTGGGGCGATACTCGCCAGAAGACTGGTTAGAAAAAGATTGGTTGCGAGGAAGATTTGTCGGCTCGGAGCAAGAAAATGTTTCATGTGGCGATGTTAAATTGGGACTATTTAATTTGATTTATGCTATCTCGCCTAGCTTATTCATTGAATTTTGAGGATGGGAAATTCCTGGATAAATTGTGAGGTGTGATTGAAATTAGATGAAATCGTCGAAGCTACCACTGGTCATCATGCCCCAGGACGGGGCGTTTTTGCTGCGGAATTCTCTTTGCTCGGAGCCGTTTACGCCGCAAATTTTATTGCCCATGAATCCGGAGGCCAAACCGATGGACTTTGCCTGCCGAAAATTGATCTGGAGTATTTCAAAACGATCCGACTCGACGAACAGTTGTCCACTTGGCGGGAATGTTGCACCGGTGAAAAGCCGCTCCCCGTCGCAAATAAAAAAACTGAGGAACTCGCGCCGGCGTCTGCCGCACCATAAAAATTTGACGCCATCACTGACTGCATCCGCCAACTATTTCGGTTATGGACTTGTCGCCGCGTTCCTGCTCTGCCTGGTCGTCAGCAGTTTGGTTGTTTGGCGGCTCCACCGCACGGCGACGACACCGCTGGAAGCTGAAACG
>CAJAQO010000220.1 GCA_903944085.1 uncultured Verrucomicrobia subdivision 3 bacterium | reverse complement strand
GTCGAATTCATTCTCTCGCCATCGCTGAATTTCGTGGCCGGTCGCGGCTTGCGGTTCGCGCTTTCATTTGATGACGGGCTCCCTCAAATCGTGACCGCCGTGCCGGAAAATTTTTCGGTTGGCGCCGGCGATGGTAATGGCGACTGGGAGCAGACCGTAAAAGACAGTGTTCGCAAGGTGAAGGGGGTTTTCAGTTTGGAAAATCCCGGCCCGCACACGCTGAAATTTTGGATGGTTGATCCGGGAGTTGTGCTTCAAAAAATCATCGTGGATCTCGGCGGTGTGAAGCCGAGCTATCTTGGCCCGCCAGAAAGTTCTCATCGTTGAGTGATTCGCGGAAGTCAGGTCGCCATGGGAATTGCCGGGATTATTTGCTTTACCCCGCGCCGGTATTTGATCAGGTTTTCTGAACCGCAGCCAAACTGACGTCCAGCTTGGTCCACTGACTTTGAAAACATATTAATCATGCCCATGAAAAAAAACTTTTTGTTGCTCGTGTTCATCCTCACGCTTGGCTTCAATTTGCGCGCGGAACTGAAGCTTCCCGCCATCTTTGGTGACCACATGGTGCTTCAGCAAAATCAATCTGATCCGGTGTGGGGCTGGGATGCGCCCGGGACGAAAATTACCGTGTCCTTCGCCGGTCAGAATTATTCCACCGTCGCCGGTGCTGACGGCAAGTGGTCGGTGAAACTCGCGCCGGTGCCCGCCAACGCCACGCCGCAAACGCTCACCGTGACTGGTTCCACCCAGCGCGAGTTGCAGGACGTGCTGATCGGCGAGGTATGGCTTTGCTCCGGGCAATCCAACATGGAGATGGGTGTCGGCATGGTTCAGGACGGGGCCAAGGAAATTGCCGCCGCCAATTTCCCCAACATCCGCCTCATGATGGTGCCGAATCTCTGGCGGCCCCAGCCGGAAGCGGACATGGCGGGCACTTGGAAAATTTGCACGCCGGAGAATATTGCCGCCGGCGGCTGGAGTGGTTTTTCCGCAGCCGGTTATTTTTTTGGCCGGGAACTGCATCGCAAATTGAACGTGCCGGTTGGACTGATTGACGCCGATTGGGGCGGCACGCGCATCGAATCCTGGACGCCGCCGGAAGGCTTCGCCGCCGTGCCCGCGTTAAGTTCATTGAACCTGGCGGTGCAACTGGGCGATCCGCGCAGCCCCGCCCACAAACAGAAATTGGAACAGTTTCTGGGCGAGACTGAAAAGTGGCTGACCTCGGCCCGCACTGCGCTGACCGACTCTGCCTTGGTGCCGACCATGCCGGCTTATCCGCAGGAACTTTTGCCGCCGCATGATCTGCAGAATTCAACCGCGCTTTATAATGGCATGATTCATCCCGTGCAGCCGTTTGGGATTCGCGGCGCGATCTGGTATCAGGGCGAAGCGAATAACGGCGAGGGCATGCTTTACACCGAGAAAATGAAAGCTCTGGTCGGCGGCTGGCGCCAATTGTGGGGCGAAGGAGATTTCCCGTTTTATTTCGTCCAAATCGCGCCGTTTAATTATGGTAACAATCCCGAACAGTTGAGTGAACTTTGGGAAGGCCAGACCGCTGCCGCCAAAGAAATTCCCAACGCCGGCATGGCGGTCATCAACGACATCGGCAACCTTCAGGATATCCACCCCAAAAATAAACAAGAGGTCGGCCGCCGGCTTGCGCTGCTCGCCCTCGCCCAAACTTATGGGCAAAAAGACGTGGTTTCTTCCGGCCCAACTTTCCAATCACTGTCCATCGAAGGCGGCACGTTGCGCGTTCGCTTTGATCACGCGGACGGCGGCCTGGCCAGTCGCGATGGCCAGTCGCTCAATTGGTTTGAAATCATTGATGCCGATGACGGCGGCTTCGTGAAAGCCGAAGCGCGAATTGACGGAGCATCGGTAGTGCTGTCCAGCCCGACCGTGCGGCATCCTGCGGCCATGCGCTTCGCATGGCATCAACTGGCCGAACCGAACTTGATGAACGGCGCTGGATTGCCGGCGGGCGCCTTTCGGGCCGGCAACATTCCGAAGCGCGACTGGTTGGGCATGCACGTGCCCGAAGTCAAAAGCTACCAATTGGTATATGACCTTGATTTGGCCAAGCTCGGAACCGACATTCACTGGGACGTGGATAATCGCAGCAAAATCCACGCCCCGTTTGATCGCGTGGCTTACAGTTTGGAACTTGAAGCGGCTGACGGCAGCACCCGCGCCGTGTATGTTTCGATGGATGCGTTTACCGATTCCCTCGACAAAATCGGCGTGCCGACCGTCCAGTCCGGCGCTCATTTCCAGCAAGACGTCGCGCAGCTGAATATTTTCTCCAATGTAAAAAACCTGGTGACCGGCACCAACCTCGCCGGCGGCAATCTCGAATTTTGGCCGAATAATTACGGACCAAACAATTCGGCCAAAGTGCCGAATGCCTCCTCCGCGGCTTTTGACTTCGGCGACGAACCGTCCGATCCCGCCGACGGCTATGGTTCCATGCAGGTGCACAACCATGACGCTGAACAGACTGTGTTCGCCGTGAACCACTGGCGCGAAGGCCAGCGGGCGGATGTCGGCATTGGCAACGCGCCCGACGGCAATCAGGACTGGACCTTTGCCGCCAACGCCGGCAGCTATAAATCAAAACGCCTCCGCATCTTTGTGCATTGCCAATAGCCCGGCAAGTTTGCGCAGCGCTGGTGCTCCAGCCGTCGCTTTGGCTGCTGATTTGAAGTTGCCAAAGACAACTGATGTTGCGCTGCCATTTTTTGGCGAACGTTGGGGCGCAAGAGTTGTCCGCTTGAACAACTGTTCACGGTATCCTCTCCTGGCAAACCAATCTGGCGTGGCCACTTTGGGCCACATGACTTTTGCCCCTTAAACCGGCTATAATCACACTATGTTCCACCCCCTGCGGATAACAGCTTGCGACCTATCTCTGAAAGCAAAGACGCTTTTGTTTGGGCGCGGCCATTTCAAACCGCCCGCATTTATTTTGCTGCTGGCGATTGGATTTTGCTGGTCGCAATTGGCTGACGCCACCGGACTCATCTGGCCAGCCAACCAGTTGCTGCCCACCTTTTCGACGCCAGTTCCCGTCCTCGATTGCATAGATGTCAGTTCCGCCAGCAGCGCGGAAATTGACTTGTTCGCCTCGTTGGAAGGGATTGTGAACCGGACCCAGCCGCAGGTCGCCTGCGTCAGCACCACGGATGGCGAAGGCGAGTTCACCTGGCTTAACCTCCATAATCTGGCTTATAACTTGACCAATGGTTACAATGCCATTCTCAAATACCGGACTAACTTTACCGGCTTGGTCGTGACGGACACCAACCAGCCGCACACGCTCAATTTGGCCACCACCATGGCCGGAGTGAACAACGAGCTTATCTGTGCTCCAAGCTTGCTCGCGACGTTGACTAATGCTCCCTATAACCTTCCAATCGTTGACGATTTGCGCGGCCGGTTTGCCGACAAATATGCCGTGTATGGCTATCTTTATACTAACTACTGGCCGCAATGCACGCACCGGATCATTGCCGGCATGGCGACTAATCTGGATGGAAACCTGCGCGACTATTTGGTTGCCGTGAAATCGGCGACGGTCTGGCTTGATCCGGGAACGACCAGAGACGCCAACTTGCTGGGCTTGTTCCTCGTCAACATGACTCCCGTCAATGGCGTTTATATGGGCTGGTGGCCGAGCGAAGGGAATGGCTTGACTTGGATTGCCAATTACGGGATTCCCGTGCTAGCCAGCGACTGGTTCCGCAACGGCTCAGTCTTCAGCGGCGTCACCCGTCCGATCAATATTCCCGATATTCCGCCGCCGCCGCCGCTCGAAAATAAAGTCTATGTCGCACTCATTCTAAGTGATGGCGACAACATTCAATACATGCAGCACGTGATGAAGATGGATTGGGGTAATGCGGCGCGCGGGAGCGTCCCCATCGGCTGGACCACCGAGTCGTTGGCTGCTGACATGGATCCGGTAATGTTTAGTCATTATTGGAGCACGGTGACAACGAATGATTGTCTGATCTCCGGCCCGTCGGGCGCAGGTTATACACACATGGAGTTGTGGAACGCCGCAAACTTGAGCGCCTTTACCAGCCTTTCCGATGCTTATCTGCAACGCAGCGGTCTGCGGATCATAACCATTTGGGATAACGTGACGACCGCCGTGGCCCAGAACTTTGCCACCAATTGTCCGACGTTGTTCGGGTTGACGGATCAGGGAACGCACAACGGAGTGGACAAAGGATTGCGAACGATTGCCTTGACGCCGACTTATGCGTCCACCATTGCGCAAATGACGAACGCCATCACCAGTGCCGCCGCAAGTTGGAACGGCACCGCGCCGCTTTTCATCGCGGCGCAGGCCACCGTTTGGAGTTTGGGACCGGCGGATATGCTCACCATTGCCAACACCTTTAACACGAACGAATTCAAGTTTGTGCGCCCGGATCATTTGTTTCTGCTCGCCAATCGGGTCTATGGACTACCGGCGGCTGTTACACAATCGGCAGTGGGAGTTACTGCCGGCAGCGCCACGCTTCAGGGATTGGTCACGGGCAATGCCTCGAACACTATTGCGTGGCTGGAATGGGGCACGAACCGCAATTATGGTTTCAGGAGTGGGGCGACCAACGTGGGCAATCTGCCAATTCCCGTAAATGCAAACATCTCCGCTCTCAGAGCGCAGCAGATATACCATTATCGGGTGGCGGCGAGCAATGCGCTGGGAACCGCTTGGGGAGCCGACAAGCAATTCACCACCGGCGGTCGCTTGAAGGTTTGGGGCGGCGGCGCATTAGGTGAGACAAACGTGCCGGCGGGACTGACGAATGTGGTCGGCATCGCCAGCGGCGCCAACCACGGTTTGAGTTTGAAGAATGATGGGGAAGTGATGGCATGGGGAAATAACAGCTATGGCCAGACCAATGTGCCGGCCGGTTTGAGTAATGTCATTGCCGTGGCTGGCGGAATCCGACACAGCCTGGCGTTGATGTCAAACGGCACGATTGTCGCTTGGGGTGATAATACTTACGGCCAAACGAATGTGCCAGCGGGACTAACTAATGTTACAGCTATTGCGGCCGGTGGCTATCATAACTTGGCACTTAAGACGGATCAAACGGTGGCGGCTTGGGGATATAATGCCTATGGTCAGACCAATGTGCCCGTCAGTTTGACCAATATAGTAAGTATTGCGGCAGGATATGGTCATAACTTAGCGCTAAGATCGGATGGAACTGTGACCGCCTGGGGTTATAACAATTCGGGACAAACCAACGTGCCGGCCGGCTTGAATCATGTGGTGGCAGTATCCGCCGGACTGTATCACAGCCTGGCGCTCAAGGCGGATGGCCTTTCCTCGGCAAACCTGTTTCCGGCGGCCAGGTGGACCGCTGACAGCCTGGTCGGCAGCGACGGTTCATCTGTCAGCAATTGGTCGGATAGTGTCGCTGGAAAAAACGCGGCTCAGGCCGTTGCTGGCGGCCAGCCCAGGTTATATTCCAATGCGCTCAACGGACATAAGACAGTGCGTTTTGCCAGCGGCAGCAGCCAATACCTAACGGTGACTGCCGGCGACAGCCCGCTTTCCGGGGCTACGGATTTTTCGCTGGTCGCGGTTTTCAAAACTTCTTCACCGGGAATTGCAGCAGCCGCTTTTTTCCAAAACACCGGTTTGATCGGGTGTGAACAGCCCGGCATTGTCACGGATTGGGCGTTGTGTCTTAACACCAATCAGCTTGGTGCGGGACTAGGCGCGGGCGGCAGCGGTTGCAGCGCCGATACAAGTCTCTATGGCGGGAACGTGACGGATGGAAATCCACATATTGCCATGTATGTGCGCTCTGGCAGCACGGTGCGATTGTATGTGGACGGAGTTATTGTGGTGGAACAAACCTCGCTTTGCACGCTGGCGCGCGGCAACTATGATTTTCAAATTGGTTCGATGACCACCAATTCTCTTTTTTACAATGGTGACATTGCCGAGATCCAAATTTATAAACGAGCCTTGAATTCACAGGAAATCGCGAACGCCGACAGCGTGCTGGCCAATACTTATGGCATGAGTGGCATCGCCGGCGCTGCAATGAATCGGTGGGTGGCGGATAATCTATCCGGGGCTGATGGTTCGACGGTTTCCAATTGGTTGGATGTCATCGGCGGCAAAAGTGCAACCCAGGTGGTCGCCGGCAATCGGCCTAAGTTGTATTCCAATGTGTTGAACGGGCACAAGACGGTGCGTTTTGCCAGCGGCAGCAGCCAATATCTCACCGTTAGCGCGGCGGACAGCGCGCTGTCATCCGCCGGCAGCTTTACCTTGGTCGTGGTATTTAAGACTTCAACACAAGGCAGTGTATCCAGTCTATTTTACCAAAATACCGGTTTGCTGGGGGCGGAACAGCCCGGCATCGTCGCCGACTGGGCGTTTTGTCTCAATGGCAGTCAGCTTGGCGCGGGGTTGGGCGGCGGCACCGGAGGCTGTGGTTCCGATTTGAGCTTTTACGGCGGCAGCGTGACCGATGGGAATCCGCACATCGCCATGTATGTGCGCGCCGGCGACACGATCAGCCTCTACGTGGACGGCGCGGTGGTAGCGACGCAAAGTTCGCTATGCCCGGGAGCGCGCGGCAACTATCCCTTTCAAATCGGCGCGATGACCACCAGTTCTTATTTCTTCAATGGTGACATGGCGGAAATCCAACTTTACAACCGCGCATTGAATTCCTGGGAAATTATGAGTGCCAACGAAATTTTGGCGGCCACATATGGCGTCGGCGGAGCGGCGGGCATGGTGGTGGCGTGGGGCAGCAATGCCAACGGCCAGACGAACGTGCCGAAAAGTTTGCCGGCCATCTCGGCGGTCGCGAGCGGCAGCGCGTTCAATCTTGCCTTGACAGCGAGTGGCCCGGTGATTGGTTGGGGATATAATGGCCAGGGGCAAATTAACTTGCCAGCCGGATTGACGAATGTGGCCGCGATTGCCGGCGGAACAAATTTCAGCATGGCGATTGGCGACCAGCCGCCGGTGTCCGGGAACACCAGCGTTTCGGGCTATGTGAATCATGACCTGGCGTTCGCGCTGCCCGCCAGCAGTCCGGATGGAACGGCGCTGAACTTCCACATCCTGTCGTTGCCTGCGGCCGGGGCGCTCTACCAATTTTCCGGCGGTGGGCGCGGACTGCCGGTCACGTCGGCCAATACATTGGTCAGTGATCCCGGCGGGCAGATTATTTTTGCACCGGCACCGGGCGAAACGGGAAATCCGTATGCGAATTTTAATTTTATCTGCGACGACGGATTTTACAGTTCCGCGTCGGCGCAAGTGACGGTCAACGTCGCGCTGCCGGCCGCACCGCAATTCACCGGCGCGCTGTGGAATTTTGACAACGCTGGCAACGGCAGCTTCAATCTGAATTTTTCCGGCGACTCCAACGCGACCTACAGCGTTTGGGCGACGACCAATTTATTTGACTGGTTCAATCTCGGCACGGCGGGCGAGGGGCAGCCCGGCCAGTATCAATTCATGGACGCCACCGCCACCAACTGGCCGCAACGGTTTTACCGGCTGTCGGCGCCGTGAATCATTAAAGCGGCACGTGGTGGATGCGCAGGTGCGCCGCCGCGATGAAACCCTTGAACAGCGGATGCGGCTGGTGCGGCTTGCTCAAAAATTCCGGATGAAACTGGCTCGCCAGAAAAAACGGATGATCCTTGAGTTCGATCACTTCGACCAGTTTGCCGTCGGGCGAAAGGCCGCTGAACACAAAGCCGGCCTTCTCGAATTTTTCGCGGTAGGCGTTGTTGAATTCGTAGCGGTGGCGATGTCGTTCGTGAATGACAAACGAGCCGTAAAGCTGGCCGGCTTGGGAGCCGACGGTCAACTGGCACGGCTGCGCGCCGAGCCGCATGGTGCCGCCTTTTTTCGTCACCCGTTTTTGATCGTCCAGCATGGCAATGACCGGATTCGGCGTGTTGGCATCGAATTCGGTGGAGTGCGCCTTCGGCAGTTTCAAAACATTCCGCGCAAACTCAATGGTCGCGATCTGCATGCCGAGACAGAGGCCGAGATAAGGAATTTTATTTTCGCGCGCATATTGCGCGGCGAGAATTTTTCCCTCGATGCCGCGTTCGCCAAAGCCGCCCGGCACCAGGATGCCGCCCAGCCCTTTCAACATTTTTTCCGCGCCGTTCTTCTCAATGTCTTCGGCGTCCACCTGCACGATTTCCACGCCGCAATCATTGGCCACACCGCCGTGGATGATCGCCTCATAGACCGATTTGTAGGCGTCCTGCAAGCCGATGTATTTGCCGACCACGCCGACGCGCACGCGATGCTGCGGCGCGATGAGCTTGCGAATGATTTCCTGCCAGTGCGTCATGTTCGGCGCGGGCGTGGTGAGCTGCAACAGGCGGCAAACCAGTTCGTCCACGCGCTCGCGCTGAAGCATCAGCGGCACTTCGTAAATGGAATGATCCACGTCTTTCTCCTCGATGACGGCTTCAAGTGGAACATTGCAGAACATGGAAATTTTGTGGCGCAAATCCTTGTCCAGCGGCCGCTCGCAGCGGCAGACCAAAACGTGCGGTGCGATGCCGATTTCGCGCAGCTTGGCGACGGACTGTTGCGTGGGCTTGGTTTTCAATTCGCCCGCCGCCTTGATGAACGGCACGTAGGTGACGTGCATGAAAATCGCGTTGTGATAGCCGACTTCCAGCGCGAACTCGCGGATGGCTTCGAGAAACGGCAGGCCTTCGATGTCGCCGGTGGTGCCGCCGATTTCCGTGATGATGACGTCGGCCTTGGATTTTTCCGCGAGCGCGTGAATGCGGTTTTTGATCTCGTCGGTGACGTGCGGGATGACCTGCACGGTTTTGCCGAGATATTTCCCCTCGCGCTCGTTGTTCAGCACCGTCTGATAAACCTGGCCGCTGGTCAGATTGTTCATGCGCGTGAGTTTGACGTTGGTGAAGCGCTCGTAATGGCCTAGGTCGAGGTCGGTCTCCGCGCCGTCGTCGAGCACATAAACCTCACCGTGCTGATACGGCGACATGGTGCCCGGATCAACATTCAGATACGGATCGAATTTTTGGAGCGCGACTTTGAGGCCGCGATTTTCGAGCAGCGTGCCGAGCGCGGCGGCGGTCAAGCCTTTGCCGAGCGAGCTCACCACGCCACCAGTTACAAATATAAATTTCATTTCAAATTATTTTCTGGCCACAAATTTACACAGATGAAACACAGATTTTCAGAAAAGCTGGCGCAACAAAATTTTTATCTGCGTCCATCTGTGTTAACCTGTGGCTAAATTATTCTTAAAATTTCTTCCACGCGCTTCACGTCTTCCGGCATGTCCACGCCGATGCTGTCGTAATCCATTTTCACAACGGCGATGCCGATGCCGTTTTCCAGCGCGCGCAACTGCTCCAGCTTCTCGGCATTTTCCAGCGGCGACACCGGGAATTTCACCAGCCGTAGCAGCGTCTCACGCCGGTAGCCGTAAATGCCGAGGTGCTTCAAAAAAGGAAACGCCGCCAACTGCTCCGGCACCGGACGGCTGGCGGCCTCGCGCAAATACGGAATCGTGCGCCGGGAAAAATATAACGCGCGACCGGCGGCGTTGACAACGACTTTCACAACATTCGGATTGTCCAGCTCGGCAAGATTTTTGATCGGCGTGGCGGCGGTGGACATTTCATTTTGCGCCAGCGCGTTCGCCACCGAGTCAATAACCACCGGGTCAATCAGCGGCTCGTCGCCTTGGATATTGACGACGGCATCACCGCCGCAGCGCTCGGCGACTTCCGCGATGCGGTCCGAGCCGCTCGGATGATCCGGGCGGGTCATTTCCACGCGGCAGAAATTCTGCGCGACTTCCCAGATGCGCGTGTCGTCCGTGGCCACGATGATTTCGGAAAGTGATTTTGCTTTTTCACATTGTTCGACGACGCGCTGGATAAGCGGCTTGCCGGCGATGAGCGCGAGCGGCTTGCCGGGAAACCGCGTCGAAGCAAAGCGCGCGGGGATGATGCCGAGAATTTTCACGCGGCCTATTTAGCCACAGATGAAACACGGATGAAACACCGATTTTTTGAGCCGGCAACAATAGGCTGGTCGCTTGATCCGCAAAAATTATGTGTTTTATCAGAGCAATAAACACACTGGTTTTGCCAAATTACGTCCAGATCAGCCGACGCCACCTTGCTATCGTTTGGCAAAGGTTTGGTCAACTTTTGGCTGGAATGCCTTCAGCCGCACCGGACCGTTAACTTAACATCTTGAAATTATGACGACGCATAAGAAAACCAAAAACAACCGCACACTGCCGGCCAAGGGCGTTGACTGGCTGCATAATCCCATTTTCAACAAAGGCACCGCGTTCACCGAGGCGGAGCGCGACGCGCTCGGCCTGCGCGGTCTGCTGCCGCCGCACGTCCAGACGATGAACGAGCAGGTGCAGCGGGTCATGAATAATTTCCGCAACAAGTCCAGCGACATCGAGCGCTACATCCAGATCGTCGGCCTGCAGGACCGGAACGAAACATTGTTTTATCGCGTGGTGATGGATCATCTGGAAGAAATGATGCCGATCATCTACACGCCCACGGTTGGCAAGGCGTGCCAGGAGTTCGGTCATATTTTCCGGCGTTCGCGCGGCATGTATGTTTCGCTGAATGATCGCGGGCACATCGAAAAAGTGTTGCGGAACTGGCCGACGAGCGACGTGAAGGTGATTGTGGCCACCGATGGCGAACGCATTCTTGGCTTGGGCGATCTCGGTGCCTCCGGCATGGGCATTCCGATTGGAAAACTTTCGCTTTACACCGCCTGCGCCGGCATTCATCCGACGCAATGTCTGCCCATCACCATTGACGTAGGCACCAACAACGAAACCTTCCTCAAGGATCCGCTCTACATCGGCCTGCGCCAGAAACGCATCAGCGGCGCGGAATTCGACGCGTTCATGGATGAATTCATGACGGCGGTCAAAAAAGTTTTTCCCACCGTGCTGTTCCAATTTGAGGATTTCGGCAACAGCAACGCGTTCCGCCTGCTGGAAAAATATCGCGACCAGCTCTGCACTTTCAACGACGACATCCAAGGCACCGGTTCCGTGGCGCTGGCGGGCGTGCTTTCGGCGTTGCGGGTCACCGGTGGCAAGATGAGCGATCATCGCGTGCTATTCCTCGGCGCGGGCGAGGCCGGCATGGGGATCGCCGACAACATCGTCACCGTGTTGATGGAAGAAGGTTTGTCCAAAGCCGAGGCGCGCCAACGCATCTGGTTCGTGGATTCCAAGGGACTTATCGTCAAGAGCCGCGAAAGCTTGGTCGAACACAAATTGCATTATGCGCACGACCATGCGCCGTGCGCCGATTTGTTGTCCGCCGTCAAAGCCATCAAGCCCACCATGCTCGTCGGGGTTTCCGGTCAGGCGCGGACGTTCACCGAGGAAATCGTCAAGACCGTGGGCAGCTTCAATCAACGCCCAGTGATCTTTGCGCTGTCCAATCCGACTTCCAAAGCGGAATGCACCGCCGAGGAAGCTTACAAGTGGACCGACGGCCGCGCGCTCTTCGCCAGCGGCAGCCCGTTCGCGTCGGTGACATTGAACGGCAAAACGCACGTCCCCGGTCAGGGCAACAACGCCTATATTTTCCCCGGTGTCGGCTTGGGCGTGGTGGCGAGCGGCGCCAAACGCGTGACGGATTCCATGTTCGTCTCAGCCGCCAAGGCGCTGGCGGCGCTGCTGCGCGAGGAAGAACTGGCCGAGGGCCGGCTCTATCCGTCGCTCAAGCGCATTCATGAGGTTTCCCTCAAGATCGCCGTGGCGGTGGCCGAGGAAGCTTACGCGACCAAACTCACCGACCAGAAGCGGCCGGCCGATTTGGTGGAATTCATCCGTTCGCAGATGTTCAAGCCGGAATATCCCGACTACTCCAAGAAGTAGTTTCCTAGATTTCGCGCCGGAGCCAATACCGAAGGGATGGCCTTGAGGTTTACTCGAGGCCCGCCCCAAACGGGCGTATTGCCTTTTGTGTCTTCGCTGATAATCTGCCGTTCCGATTAAATTATGAAAAGGATCGAAAAGGCTCCGATGGATCCCGTGCTGAAAAGTCACATTGACGCCCTCATCAAATTCAAAGGCGGCGGACACAACGAGGCGGAAGTTGCCGACATTATTGAAAACGCGCTGAAAATGCTCGGCGACGTCAAAGACACCGGCGACGTGCGCGTCATCCAGACCGCCGTGCGCGAACTCCGCTACGCTTTCCGCATCTTCGCGCCCTACGCCGGCAAGCGCAAAGTCTCCATCTTCGGCTCCGCGCGCACCGGGCCGAACAAGCCCGAATATCAGCAGGCCGCCGAGTTCGGCAAAAAGATTTCCGCCGCCGGTTTCATGGTCATCACCGGCGCCGGGCCGGGCATCATGCAGGCCGGCCATGAAGGCGCCGGGCCGGAAAACAGCTTCGGCGTCAACATCCGCCTGCCGTGGGAACAAAGCGCCAATCCGGTCATCGCCGAGGACAAAAAGCTCATCACGTTCAAATATTTTTTCACGCGCAAACTCATCTTCATCCGCCACTCGGACGCCATTGTTTTGTTCCCCGGCGGCTTCGGCACGATGGACGAGGGCTACGAAGCCATCACGCTCATGCAGACCGGCAAGAGTCAGCTCATGCCGCTTGTCCTCATGGACAAGCCCGGCGGCACCTATTGGAAAACGTGGGACAAAAACATCCGCGAACATCTTCTGCGCGATAAATTGATTTCGCCCGACGACCTGAATCTTTACCAGATCACCGACAACGCCGACGAAGCCGTGAAAATCATTTCGCGTTTCTACCGCAATTTCAACTCCACGCGCTTCGTCAAGGACCTGTTCATCATCCGGCTCAAGCATCCGCCCAGCGCATCCGCGCTCGCCGCCTTGAACGAGGATTTTGCCGACATCATTGTCGAAGGCAAAATTGATATTCTCAAACCCACCGCTGAAGAGGTCGAGGACAACGACCGGCTGGACCTCGTCCGCATCGGCTTCAATTTCAACCGCAAAGACTACGGCCGCGTGCGGCAGTTGATTGACGTGCTGAACGGGTTGTGAACCGGCAGCCGCCGCCGGGAAAGGTTTCCCGCCCCGCGAAATACCGTGAGTTATGTCCCCGAATCGTAGCCGCCGGCGTCCGGCGGCGGCCTGGCTCATGGACGGTATCGCCCCGCCGGAAGCCGAGGCGGTATTTATGAGTTTATGCAGCCTAACGTGATGTTTGGCATCATGGTCGTCTGCTCCATCTTAAAATCAAAAGAAGTGGCATCGTGGTGGCCAGTATCGCGGCTACAAGACTGCCATAGGCGTATAAATCAAAATGTGCTGGAGAAATGAAAAAACCGGTAACGCCAGCCGCGATGAGCAGTAATGACCATGTCGCAAGCTGTCGCCCGCCGTAAGCGTTGATGTCATACCAGCGCTGCTCTGACTCGAAAGCCGCCCGAATACGAATCCCATATACCTGATTCATGGGAACCTTGCGAAAAATCAGCGGCAAGCTGATCACGAAAATAATCACTCCGAGTTGGAGGTCTCCATAAACGATTAAGCGCATTGTGTTCATATCGAAATGACGCCTACAGCGACTAGACCCCTGCGCGTGCATGACGCCATGCAGCAAAGATGTTTCGGCCTTGGTTGGTTTTGGCGGGCATGGGTTTAAGAAAGCAGGCCTGCGAATTCCTTTCAAGCCTTTTCGCCGGCTGTGCCCGCGCCGGCATGACGGCGCGGATGAATGACGCGGAAATTGGTGCCGGTGCAGGTCTTAATCCGGTGGCGAGTTGTGGCCATTTTATGTCACATGACAAAGGGATTTCCTGGCTCATGCTATCCCCATCATCATGTGTCTTTTGCGAACCAACCGATGGCTTAACCCGCGTGCGGTGTATTCGTCATCGGTCTTGCCTTATCCGCTGCGGGCTGGCACAAATTTCACCTTGAACTACGCGCACAGCCTGCAGGCGACCGACTTGCTGTGGCAGGTGCAGTGGAGCCCCGATTTGCTGAACTGGCTGACCAACGATGTGACCGACAGCGGCGTCAGCACGAATGGAAACATCGAAGTGCGTCAGGGCAGCGTTCCCGCCAGCGACGCGGACCCGCTGTTTATGCGGGTGCAGGTCACGACGCCGTAAATCAGTTGGAAAACATTCAGAAAAATATGAAATCAGTCATTGTTCCCGCGCAAAATTGTTTGCGCCTTGTTTCGTTCATCGCCACGCTCGGTTTTTGCGCCAATGTTTTGGCCGTGCCGCGCGCGGAGCATCCGCGCCCGGACGCGTTTCGCGAAAATTGGACCACGCTGAACGGCGAGTGGCAGTTTGAAATTGACGAACAAGGTGACGGCGAAGCGCGCGGCCTGACTTCCGGCAAAGATTTGAATGCCAAAATCACCGTGCCGTTTTGCCCGGAAAGCAAACTGTCCGGCATCGGGCATTACGGCCTCATGAAACACGTCTGGTATCGGCGCGCGTTTGAAGTTCCCGCCGCCATGCGCGGCCAGCGCGTGCTGCTGCACTTCGGCGGCGTGGACTGGCAGACCTGGGTTTATGTGAATGGCCAGTCCGTCGGCACGCACGTCGGCGGTGATGTGGCGTTCAGTTTCGACATCACGAAATTCTTGCGCGACGGCAGCAACGAACTGGTCGTCCAGGTTTTTCACGATTGCGCCAGCGGCAATCAGCCGACCGGCAAGCAAACCCACACCGTCAGCGAAGGCTGTGTTTACACGCGCACGACAGGCATCTGGCAGCCGGTCTGGCTCGAAGCCGTCGGCTCGTCGTTCGTGGAAAATTTTTCCATCGTGCCCGATCCCGACCACGCGCGCGTTTTGATTAATGCCGCCGTGAACGGCGACGATTCCGGTTTGACGCTGACAGCCGAAGCCTTTGCCGACGGCAAAAAAGTCGGCTCCGATTCCTGCCCGGCTTCGTGGCGCGACAATCATTTGGTGGTGGATCTTAAAAAGAAAAAATTGTGGGAACCCGGCTCGCCGTTTCTTTACGATTTGAAATTCACGCTCACGCGCGACGGGAAAAAAGTGGATGAAGTCGCCAGCTATTTCGGCCTGCGCAAAGTTTCCCTTGATGGTCGCGCGATTTTGATCAACGGCAAGCGCGTCTTTCAGCGGCTGATTTTGGATCAGGGATTTTATCCCGACGGCGTCTGGACCGCGCCGACGGACAGCGAGTTGAAGGCGGACATTGAGCGTTCGCTGGCCGCCGGTTTCAACGGCGCGCGGCTGCATCAAAAAGTTTTCGAGCCGCGCTACCTTTATTGGGCGGACAAACTCGGCTATCTCGTTTGGGGCGAGTATCCGAACTGGGGATTTAATTGCCACGCCACGAACTATTCCAATTTCATCAACGAATGGACGGAAGTGTTGCAGCGCGACCGAAATCATCCGGCCATCATCGGCTGGTGTCCGTTCAATGAAACGGGACGCGAAGCGGGCGAATTGCAAAACATCATCTGGCACGAGACCAAGGCGATTGACCCGACGCGGCCGGTGCTGGAGACGAGCGGCTGGTCGCACACGATTCCGCAAGCCGAGGTGCGCGACAGCCATGATTACAATCAGGTTCCCGCAAACTTCAAAGCGCGGTGGGAAGAATTTTTTGCCGGCGGCCAGGACTTGCCGGTGCCGTCCCGCTACGCCAGCAAAGGCCGCGCGGTCAGCGACGACCTCGGCGTGCCGTTCATGGTCAGCGAATTTGGCGGCATCGGCTGGGCCACGGAAGGTGGCTGGGGTTATGGCAACGGCCCGAAAAATCTCGACGAGTTTTACGCGCGCTACGGCGGCTTGGTCAGCGCGCTGCTGGACAATCCAAACTTGTTTGGTTTTTGTTACACGCAACTCACCGATGTGGAGCAGGAGCACAACGGACTTTATTATTACGACCGCCGGCCGAAGTTTGATTTGAAAAAACTACATGACTTCACCGCGCGTCCGGCGGCGTATGAAAAGACGGGGCCGACTGCCGGCACAGCCATCGCGTCCACCGGACACAATTGGCAGGTGCTCGTCGGTGCGGCGGCGGATGGTGACTTGGCCAAACCGTATCGTTTCACCACCAACGCGCCGGCGGCAAACTGGTCGGCGGAGAATTTTGACGACCAGGCGTGGCCGTCCAGCCTGGCGCCATTTGGTCATGCGCTGCCGGGCATCCGCACCGGTTGGACCACGGACGACATCTGGCTGCGGCAGAATTTTATTTACGACGGCGGTGCGATCAAGGCGGCGGCGCTCGTCATTTTCTACGATGAAGACACGGAGGTTTATGTCAACGGCCGGCAGATTTGGAAACACACCGGTTATTCCAAGAGCTATGAAAGTTTTGCCGTGACGCAGGCGTTGCAGCAAGCTCTGCGAAAGGGTCGCAACACCGTGGCGGTTCACACTCATCAAACCATCGGCGGCCAAATCATTGACCTCGCGTTGCTGGTGGATCCGCGGGCAAACAATCTTGCCGCCAGCCATTGAAACCAGCTATAAATCTCGACTCCACGCATTATGAAAATCAAAATAAACCTGCTGTTCGCCGCGCTGCTGGCTTTGGGATTGGGCGGTGGCATCGCCCAGGCGCAAACGCGCTGGTCCGAGGACAAAGCCAACGCGTGGTATGCGCAACACCGCTGGCTGGTCGGCTGCAATTTCAGTCCCAGCACTGCGATCAACCAGCTTGAAATGTGGCAGGCAGATTCGTTTGATCCCGCGACGATTGACCGCGAACTCGGTTGGGCTGAAGGCCTCGGCTTTACGAGCGTCCGCGTGTTTCTGCAAAATTTATTGTGGCAGCAGGATTCAAAGGGCTTTCTCAAACGGATGGACCAATTTCTCGCCATTGCGCACAAGCATCACATCGGCGTGATGTTTGTGCTGTTCGATTCCTGCTGGGATCCCGATCCGAAGCTCGGCCCGCAGCGCGCGCCGAAACCGTTCGTGCATAATTCCGGCTGGGTGCAATCGCCGGGCCGCGAATTCACCGCGAATCCGGCGCGGCTGGATGAATTGAAGGCTTATGTGCAGGGAGTCGTCGGCCATTTCCGCAACGACAAGCGCATTGATTTTTGGGACGTTTACAACGAGCCGGATAATTTGAACGATCCTGCCTACATTAAGTTGGAGCCGGCGAACAAAGTGGATTCGGCGCTGTTGTTGTTGCAAAAAACTTTTACCTGGGCGCGCGAAATGAAACCGTCGCAGCCATTGTCATCCGCGCCGTGGCTGGGACC
Source organism: uncultured Verrucomicrobia subdivision 3 bacterium (assembly GCA_903944085.1). Taxonomy (GTDB): domain Bacteria; phylum Verrucomicrobiota; class Verrucomicrobiia; order Limisphaerales; family UBA11358; genus UBA11358. The sequence goes on along the minus strand of CAJAQO010000220.1, from coordinate 2,119 downwards.
GTGGGCTGATCCAGACAAGCTTCGCCCGATGGAAAAAGTTCAGCTCGAACAGTCCGACATCATTACGTTTCACAACTACGACAGTTTGGAAAAACTCAAGGCCTGCGTGGAAAATTTGCGCCGCTATCATCGGCCGATTATTTGCAGCGAATACATGGCGCGGCCGGTCGGCAGCACGTTTGATCCGAACTTGCGCTACATGAAAGAGCAAAACGTCGGCGCTTACAATTGGGGCTTTGTCTCCGGCAAGACACAGACGATTTTTCCGTGGGATTCGTGGACCAAGACCTACACCAGCGAGCCGCCGGTGTGGTTCCACGATATTTTCCGCGCCGACGGCACGCCTTACAAAACGGACGAAGTCCAGTTCATCAAATCGCTGACCGGTGCGCGCTGAATTTCCCATTTTGGCTGTGGCCACTTCATGCCACCTGACAGGCTGGCGCGGTGCGCTACCATTTTTGCATGAATCCCTTCGGCAAGATGTCCAGCCGCGCGGCCGGCGCTTGCGCCGCCAGACATTTCCGCCCTGCAACCGTCCTTTGATTCAATCAACCAACAACAATATATGAAAAAACAAATCCTGATGGCTCTCACCGTAGCTTCCGCAACGATCCTTGCGGGCTGCGCCACCTCCAAAACCGGCCAGATCACCGCGACGCCGTTCGGCGCGGACAGTTCGGGCGCGCCGGTGAAACTGTTCACCTTGCGCAATGCCAGCGGCGCGACGGCGACGATCTGCAATTACGGCGGCCTCGTCACCTCGTTGAAAATGCCGGACAAGCGCGGCCAGTTCGGCGACGTGGTGCTGGGCTACGACAACGTGGCGGACTACATCAAGAGCAGCCCGTATTTCGGCGCGCTTGTCGGGCGCTATGGCAATCGCATTGCGCTCGGCCAGTTCACGCTCGACGGCAAACAATATACTTTGGCCACGAACAATGTGCCCAATTCGCTCCACGGCGGCGTGAAAGGTTTCGACAAAGTAATGTGGTCCGCGAAATGTTATCAGAGCGCGGACGGCCCGTCGCTGGAGCTGACTTATCTCAGCCACGACGGCGAAGAGGGTTATCCCGGCAATCTGTCGGTCACGGCGGTTTACACGCTGACGGATGACAATTCACTCAAACTGGTTTACACCGCCACCACCGACAAAGCCACGGTGCTGAACCTTACGCATCATTCCTATTTCAACCTGGCCGGCAAAGGCGACATTCTGAACCACAGCGTGATGATTCCGGCGGACAAGTTCACGCCGGTGGACAGCACGTTGATCCCGACCGGCGAACTCAAGCCGGTGGCCGGCACGCCGTTTGATTTCCGCACGCCCACCACCATCGGCGCGCGCATCGGCCAGGATGACGACCAGCTCAAGTTCGGCAAAGGCTACGACCACAACTGGGTCATCAACAAACCGACGGGCGAAATGGGCTTGATGGCGCGCGTCACCGAGCCGACCAGCGGCCGCGTGCTGGAAGTTTATTCCGCCGAACCCGGCCTGCAATTCTACTCCGGCAACTTTTTGGACGGCACGCTGACCGGCAAGGGCGGCTGGGTGTATCAATTCCGCAACGCGTTCTGCATGGAGCCGCAGCATTTCCCGGATTCGCCCAACCAGCCGAGCTTCCCGTCCGTGGTGCTCCGGCCGGGCGAAACGTATCACAACACGATCATCTACAAGTTCTCCGTCCAGCCTTGATTTGCGGCCGGAATAAACTTCTTGCTTGAACCCATTGCCGCCCCGGCGTTTCAACCGCCGGGGCGGCGATCTTTTTAGGTCGTCGGAAGACTCTCCTCGTCATCGTTCTCGCATTTTCCGGGCTTATCCATGACGACGACAACAACGAGAAGGAGGCAAAGCCGGTTCGCGCGGCTATTACAGACCGGCGCTAAAGAATATAATCACTTGTGGCCGCCCTGTTGACGCCGCCAATCCACGCCAACGGGCTTGGATCACACAATTTCAGCAAATGTGCGCTATCAAGAATCGTTTATATGCTTCTACAAATCGTTTGTAGGAGTGTAAAAATCATATATATGATTTTGCTATTCGTATATTTGCTTTGGCAAATACTCTTTATGCTTCTGCCTGTCGTTGGTAGGCTGCTGAAGTCCGTAT
>CAJAQO010000219.1 GCA_903944085.1 uncultured Verrucomicrobia subdivision 3 bacterium | reverse complement strand
GTGCTTGGGACTGTAGACGTCAGCCCGCCTGCGGTCGTGGGCGAAAGGAAAAGGTCAGTACCCGCCGTGTACGCCGAAGTGTCGATACCACTGATAAGGCCAGAGAGCGTCACATAGCCGTTGGCGTTGTTGGCGATAGCGGCGTTGGTGATGCCGATAGCTACAATGGTCGAAAACGAGTTGGCTTGGGCAAGCGCAACCGTTGGGTACTGGCCTACATAGTTTCCGTTGATGTAGACGACTTTACCAGCAGCGATTGTCGAGCCAGTAGCATTGTGTGCCCGGATTAGCACCGAGCGGTTCATGTATTCGGTCGCGCCGGTCGCATTGACCACCGTAAACGCGTCGCTGTTCTGGCTGAAATATGTCAGCCCAGTCGCAGCGGTTGGGGTCGACGCGTTCGGTGTGAACTGAGCCGTGTTGTTGAACGTCGGGTTGTTTATCGTTGGCGAGCCCTGAAGGACAACGGTGGTGCCGGTCCCGGTGATCCCGTAGCTTGTACCCCAGCTTGTGCCGGTGGAGTTGGCAATTCCTGCGCCCGGATATACGGTAGGCCCAGTCGGCCCCGTAGCGCCCGTCGGCCCCGTTGCCCCAACCGTGCCTGTCGGGCCGGTCGGACCAGTTGAGCCCGCAACCCCCGTCGGCCCGGTGGGCCCGGTCGGCCCGGTGATCCCTTGAACCCCGGTCGGCCCAGTCGGCCCAGTCGGCCCAACAACGCCTTGAATGCCCTGAGCGCCGGTAGGCCCAGTAGGCCCAGTTAAACCTTGAATGCCTTGAGCGCCAGTAGGACCGGTAGGTCCAGTAGGCCCCACAACACCCTGCGACCCGGTCGGTCCAGTTGGCCCCGTCGGCCCTTCGATTCCCTGAATACCCTGCGCACCAGTCGGTCCCGTAGGCCCTTCGATTCCCTGAATACCTTGCGCGCCGGTAGGCCCGGTCGGCCCTTGTATGCCTTGCGCTCCGGTTGGCCCCGTTGGCCCCGTGACGCCTTGAATGCCCTGCGCACCCGTAGGTCCGGTAGGGCCGGTCGGCCCCGTTATGCCCTGAATGCCTTGCGCGCCCGTAGGCCCGGTTGGGCCTTCAATGCCTTGAATACCCTGCGCGCCCGTTGGGCCAGTTGGCCCCGTAGGCCCGGTGATCCCTTGGACGCCTTGAGCGCCCGTTGGGCCAGTTGGCCCCGTTGGCCCTTCAATTCCCTGAATGCCTTGTGGTCCGGTTGGCCCAGTGGGGCCTTCCATACCCGTAGGCCCGATTGGTCCAGAAACGCCGGTTGGCCCCGTTGGGCCAATAGGTCCGATGACCGCCGCAAGAGGCAGTTCTGGTGGGCTTTCATCACCAACCCAAAACACAGCGGGCGTTGTTGTCCGACCACGCCAGTACGTCTTGGGCGGATTAGAAACCCCGCGCCAATAGAGTTCAAAGGTGGTCATGATGCCGGTGTCACGCTCTGAGCAAGATTGATGATTTGCGGGCTAGTGACCGCAATGACCGAAGTCCCAGACAAGATTTGAGCGTCCGTAATGTACGAACCCGGAGTCATGGCTGCGGTAACATCCGATCCAATAACGCCTTCCCAATACGCAGGCGCTCCATCAACGGCTGGGTAATAGGTAATCGCAAAAACCGCCGTTGGCTCAACGTCCGCTGCCGGTGGCTGCAAATTGTACGTCACCTTGAGCGACATATTGATTGTCAGCGTTGCGGGGTCATAATCGCCCGGATCGGCAATCACCAGATCAACAATAATTGCTTCGCCGCGAGGGTAGGTAAATGGGATGGCCATGTCGTATTCCTTGCGAATTGATTATTGCTGATCCACCGCCCAATTGTGGGCAGCTTGCAGTCGTTCGGTGTTTGTAGTGCAAATACGCATGTCGTCGGGCGTTACGCCAACCAAGTTGGGCGTTCCACCGGGTCGATCAGGATTTTGGGCATCTGCACCTTGAGTGGTGGTAATGGATTGGACGGATGCACTTTGACGGATTGCGCGCATCCGGTGAGAAGAAACATAATCACTAACACGAGAATCATCAGCGCGATAAGCATCTTGATACTTTCGGTCGGCTTCATCGGCCTTTTCCTTGTATTGCGCTTCAATTTTAGCGCGCTCGGCAATGGCCAATGCTTGCGCCTGATTTTGAGCGGAAATTACTTGCGTCTTAAACGCGGTTGCATTGGCCTCGCATTCAAAACGACTATGATAAAGCCATGCGTTAGCCGCCAGAGACGCCACCAGAGCGCATTGCAAAGGATAACGGGCGGCAAAACCAAAGGCATTCTTTACCCACGACAACACACGCAGCGAAAAGACGGCGCTGGGGGCAACGAATGCGACAATGGTGCCTAGAATACCCATTACCAATCCTTAACCAATTAGCGGGGGTTCGGCCCGGAAATTGCTCTCCGAGCCGAACATTAGTTATGCCGCCGGAGCGGGTTCAGCAGCGGGTTCAGCAGCGGGTGCGGGAACAGTTGCGGCAGCCAGTTGGGCCGTGATCGCATCGATCTTGGCCTGTGCTTCGTTGACGGAAGCTTGTGCGCTGGCAGCCGAAGCCGCATCGGCAGTGACCTGCGTAACTAGTGCGCTGGCGGCGGCTTGGAGAGCGTCAAAATTCAGGGTCATAATGATTTCCATGTCCTTGAGGGCCGATGAATAGTTACCACACGCCATTGCCCATAGATAGCGCAGATGTAAAAATAGGATTTTGATCATACCGATTTCTCCGGCACAAGTGCGCCAACCACCGCGCAGGCAACGACCAGCCATTTGATGCGTTCGTCCGGCACAGCAGCCGCAGCGGTCATGCCCGCGCCGATAGCACCCCAAGTGGACGCTTCACCCAGCCGCGATTTTACGTACGAAATAACCCACATGATCAACCCTTCCCGTAAAGCGCAGCCTCAGCAGCGCGCCGCGTTGTCAAACCGCTCATAACCACACCACCCGCGTGATCCCATTTTGCAAATTCGGCAATTGCACCAGCGAAATCGCCAGCGCAGTGCTTTGCCAACAAAGTTGAACCGTGCAGGTGGCCGGTATTAAACTGAAATGACACCAGCGCATCAAACTGGTTCTGTGACGTTTTTGCATCCCCGACCAATTCAGACACAGATTTAGAGAAGGTTTGTACGTCGAGCAAAAATACGGAGTCCGCCTTACTCTGTGCCCACACAAGACCTCGATAAACTTCAACACCGGTATGGCCCCAACCGATCGTCCACGGCTTTCCACCAGTGCCGGGGTCTGGGTATGCGCGAAGTTTGCACTTTTCAAAGCCCTGAATTAATGCAATTCCTGCGGAACCGATGGAGTTGGGGTTAGCCATTGTCAATGACCCGTGAAAAATGAGTGGATGGCGCTTGCAAAACCGGAAATCAACGCAACGATGATTGCAACAATCGAAAGGGCTGTGGAATGAGTGTGCTTATGGGCCTCCTCTTTCCCTTCACGGTGTCCATTTTCGACTTTCAAATCGCTGATGTCTTTGTGGACGCCCGCCAGCAAATCCTCGACACGCTTAAACCCATCAGCCATGGATTTTTCGATTCTGTCCATACGGTCGCTCAAGTTGTGTTCCGTTCGCTCGGCAGAGTTTTGTGCAGCTTCGGCCATAGCTTGGGCTTTGCCTATTTCTATACCGAGTTCGGCGTGAGTGGGTGTCTGCGCGGTCATTGGATGCCTCAGTAGTAATAGGAGACAAGCAGGGTTGAACCCGAGGACGATGTCGAGATAAATTGGATGGCCGACAAATCACCGGCAAAACCCGACGGATCTTCCGAAATGGGAAGAACCATTCCGCCGCCGACCGAGGCTGTTGGAGCCGTGCCGTCATCCCGCCAGTTCACCGCGTTGGTCAACGCCTGCACCAGCGCGTACTTAGGCAAACCGTTTGTGCCGGTAGGCAACGTCAATTTGACCGCTGCCGTGTTGGTCAACGCAATCGACTGAAACGACCCCACCATAGGGGAGAACTGGCCGGGAAAAAGAGGTGAGGTCATGGGGGCAATCCTTGAATGCTGGTTGATTTATTTTGCGGGGGTGATGGGCCAAATTACGTCATTGGGGTCTTGATAATCTTGCGGGACGTCACGCAGCTTTTGCCGGTAATCAATCCATGGGTCTTTGTTGCCCACCCAGTCACCTATTTGGGTGTAGTCCGAGGCAAACAGGAGATTGTCCCGCTTATAGCGAACTTGATCCCAAGTCAGCACTACGACTGGCGCGGTGTAATCTACCAGCGACAATTTGTTTTTGGAATCCGTCTTCAAAACCTTTGCGCCAGACGTAATGGCGTCGAGATATTCCGTGTACTGATCGTCTGACAATGGAATCGCGTCCGTGGGCAACTTCAGATGAATACCTGAATCGTAAAATCCAGCGGTCGATGGGCTATACAGTTTCGTCACGAGTATTCTCCGATCAATAGCCAATGGCGATCCAGCTTACGGGAACCCCAACGTCATCGCTGTAAACGTAATACATACTGGTCGACACAAAGCCTGCGCCAACCTTGTTACCATTGGTGGCCAGATAGTTGGACGACGGGGTGCCGCCGATGATTTGCAGGCCCGCAGTCGGAAACGTGAGGGGGAAGGAATACGACGACGATCCGTCTGTAGGGGCGTTTGCCGAACCCCATTGAATAATCAACGTGCGCGCCACCCCGGACACCACAGCCGGGATAGTGATGTAGCCATTGGACGCGATGGAACTTGCGCCAAAACCCATCGACGAAAGCAATGCCGTCAAAGTAACGTCGCTGGGTGTCGCGGTCGATCCGGTCAGGTTGGCCTTGACCGTGCTGGCGGACATAGGCGCAAGGCCGGAGTTGTACGTTTCCGCCGGGGTGCTGATCAGTTCAAAATTGCTGCCGTCCCACAAGACTTCAAACAAAGCGTTTGCCGCAAGCTGACCAGCCTGAAGGGCCTGCCCGTTAAGCAAAACGGTCTTTGCGCCCAAGGTATTCACATTGAGCGTGTAGGCTCCGGTGTTTGCGGCACCGGTCTTCATCACGCGAATGGGGGAAAACATCAAATTAGACAAAGACGTTGGCGCGGGGGTCAAAATGACGGAACCGGCATTTGCTGTTCCGGTGTCGCCTGCGCTATTGCCGAACTGCGATTGAAGATCCTGCGACCCGATCAAACCGTTCAAATACCCGGCAGTCAGGAAATTGGAAAACGTATCGCCCACATTCCAGTTTTGTGCCGTTGTGCCTTCTTGCCCGCGCAAAACGGTCATGGTGTCGCCAGAGCGCGCAGTCACATAAACGATTTCATTGGGGGTGCCGGTTGTGCTGCCCGCCGAAAACAAAGTGGCCGAAAAGTACTGGCTGCCCGACAACGATGGGAAAAGCGAACCCGTACCCGTTGCCACGGTAATGCTGGTGGCCGTCGAACTAACTGCCGAGCCAAGGGTGGTGTTGGCGTTGTTTGTGAATTGTGCGAGGCTCATACTAACGTCACCGTCCATGAAATTTGAAATGGCAGTTCAATAGCGCCGGTTTGCACCGCCGCCTTGAAAATTTGCGATTCCGTGGTGTTTGCCAACTTGATTGTCCAAGCCTTGAAAGCCGTGGGGTAAACCGAAACATTGTATTGGGTGTCATTGACGACATCGACACCGTTAATGCCGGTCAGAAAACGATTGATTCGACGCTTCAGCCATCGAGGCGTGAAAACTTTGCCGTCGCCTTTATAGAACGCCCACGTAAGGATGCGCCGGAACGTATCATCAGTGGTGGCCGTATAGGTTCCCGGCAAACCCTTCACGTAACCGTTGAACGGTAGCGTGTTGGCGGTAAACGTGTTCACATCGCCAATGTTGCGAGTGCCCATGCTGGCGGGCAACGCGGGTCTGGAAAGGCCATAAATGCCTTCAGCCACCCAATCCAACAACGAACCGGACACCGGCCCCTGCGTGTAGATCGGCAGGTTTAGGGCATTAAACCAATTGACATAGGATTGTGCGTATTGGTTGTAAGCGGTGAAAAACGCCGCAATGTTGTCGTCGCCCAAATACTGTACGTACAAATAAGCCGGTATAGTGTTTTGAACACTGGTTGGCCCTACCGGTGGCCAGTTGGATGTGACGCCGGACACCATATCAAATCTGAACAATCGAAGTGTTGGTGGAAGTCAGCGTGAAATAGCTTTCAGGATCGCCGTAAATCAAGGACGTGCCTGCCGCCGGGACGGCTTCAATTCCGTTGATAGTGACCGTCCAGTTCATCGTGCTGATAAGGGCCGGGTTGCCATTAAACAGCGGGAGCACCGCCTCAATGAAATCGGTCTGCAATGCGAACAGGTTGATAGGAGCGCCCACGGGGATGCTGTTGACGTAATTGACCAAAGCCGTTGTGCCCAACTGAGACACTGCCGAAGCCGAAACGTAGTTCGGGCTGATCGTGTTCCAAGCCAATTGCAGTATGACGGTCTGCGCCGGGGGGTTCACAAAGGGAACCGTGTAGGTGTCTGGGTAGCTGTTAATGTTGACCGTGATATTGCGCGGATTTGGCGTAATAACGCCGCCTGACACATACGAACCCGAGGACGTGGTATTTGCGCCAAACGTAAACTGCGTCGGGCTGGTGACCGTTACGGTGTAGGGTCCGCCGTTCACGCCGGTCATGCCGACAACGCCCGTGATGTAGACGTTGTTCTGCCCGGTTGTCAGCCCATGGTTTAGGTTGGTGGTCACCACGCCCAGAGCCGCGTTTGTGATGCCCGTGACGGCAATGGTTGAACCCACCAGCGTCGAAATATCCAGACCGGAATCAAAGATCGCGTTGGCCACTTGGTACGGATCGCCACCGCCGCAAATCACTTCCCAGCCGCCGGAAGTCGATTGTTTGCAGGCAATCAGGCGAGGTTGAACACCGGCCACATTGCCTAGCAGGGTTTTAACCAAGCTGGCGTTGCCTTGCGCCGATACCAAGCCCGCCTGCAACACCGCCGCTGCGTACTGAGCCTGCGTCTGAGCGCCCGCGCTAGGCGTACCCACCTGCGGGTTGGTGACGGTCAGCGTGATGCTGCTAGGGACGCTGGAGATGATTGCAGTCACGCTATTGGCCGGGACCGCCCAGCTACCGCTTGCAACGGCCACGCAATACAGCGCCGGGGAAACACCCGAACTGCCGACAATCCCACCGTCCTGCACAACGTATTGGTACGTGCCGTCGCTCACGATGAAACCCGGTGGAATTTGAAAACCCACGGTTCCGGTAAACACGACGTAAACCGAGGTGTTGGAAGTTACGCCTTGCGGCACCCCATAGATATTGCCCAATTCTGTGAGCAGATATGCGTTCGCGCCGGATGGGGTGATCGAATTGATCGTTTCAACCGCTGCCGCATCGCACAAGGCAATTGCGTAGGTCGCGGTGCTGGCCAAATCCTCAATCAAGCCACCGGGCAGAACCGTGTAGCCGGGGTTATTGGCGGCAACCAATTGGATCAGGTTGGCCCAAAGCGTGGCGGGAGCAGTCGGTTGCGCCCCCGCATCCGTAACGGCGAGATTGACAGTAATGGGGGTGGTGATTGCGGTTGTCATTAGGTTGGCACCGGGTTCATCAAAATGGAGCCGGGAGTGGCCGTGGCGTTGATGTCATACGTTGGATCAAACGAATTGCGCTTTGAAACCAACAACGCCAGAAAATACTGTGCGAAATTCTGTTGAGTGAGAGATACGTAATAGTCGGGAAAAACCTGCGTCACAACACTTTGTTGTGCGGGGATGCCGTAATTCCCAAAAAACGGGGATTCATTCAAACCCAACTGAAGCACCTGCGCGAGCGTTGTCAGCCAAACAGCGTCGTTATAGCCATTCTTGTCGGTATCAACCTCAACCCAAGTATAACTGTCGGCACTAGCAGGCCCACCGATACCGCTGAGGCCGATGCTAAATTCACCAATCGCACTGCTGTATTGGCTTCCGTAGACTCGGCCCCAAGTTCTCATCGGTTTTTGTCGCCTTCAACAAGACTGAATGAGGCTGCGCCGAACGGCGCTACTTAGAAAATATAAAACGACCTCGAAAACCCCGTGTCAAGTATTACGTTTTCCCTCCACATTAGTCACAATGTGCAAGTGATGTTAGGAAATGCGGGAATTGAAATGTGGATGTCAGGGCGAGCCGATTCAATTGCGCTGATGGTGTCGGCTATTGCAGCCACTTCAACGGCTATTTCGACCAGTTGTGCCTCGTACTTTGCAATAGGCAATATGTATGGCCCGAGGAAATCGGTGATAAAATTCCCGATCCAAGTGATGACTTCGGCGGGATTAACTGGCGCGGTGATCAACGCGAGGATTGGGTTTAGCGTTGCAAGCTGGCTGGAAATCGCGCCTTCCATGGTGTTGATCTGTGCGTACACCTCGTCAACGATAGCCTGAATCTGCTCTTGTGATTCGGCTTTACCCGCTGCTTCAATTTGTGATTTCAGGTTTGTGAACAGTTCAAGGTTCAGCACTGGCCAGCATGAAGGTAACGACATGGATTGCTCCTAATATATTCCGACGATGATGCCGCCAACGACCATCACGGTTTGGCCCGTCGGGGTTGTGAATGACGCAGTGACGCCCGTACCGGAAGTCAAATTGCCCTGCGTTGAAAGATTTCCGTTTGTGCCGTCAACCGCCACACCCGTAGGCGCAACTTGCAAATTACAATTGCCTGTCGGTTCCAGCAAAGTGACCGCCGCGCTGTTTATAAATTCCTCTTTCGTGCTTCCCAGCCAGAAGAAGGTCATCGCGGCCAAATTGCCGACGGTGTCTGTGATGTTTGGGACGCCCGAACCCAGCCCGGTTAGTCCACCTGTGCGCAGGTCAGCCGACAACGCCACTCCGATATCACCAACCTGAATAGGGTACTGAATGTAAGACGGCTTTCCGACCGGCATCGTGATTTGGGGGAGCGGGGAAGGCGTAACCGCCACCTCAAAATTGACCGTAACAATGCCCGGACCAACCACTTCAACCACCGTGCAGGGTAATCCTTTGCCGAGGGCGGCAACGGCGTCTTGCGCCTTGGCTTTCCCGAGGCTCTGAAGGGATTTCGCAAGTGGTATTTTTTGCGAACTGCTGAATGATGTGGTCATGCGTCAGGTTCCGATTGCGTAATCGTTAAGCCGGGGCAGTGTTTGAATAGGCGTCGATCACAGTGACCCAGCTTGTGGCGTTGGGGTCACGGGAATTACCTACGTGGCGAATTTTAGATACTTGCCATGTGCCCGCAAAAGCGTTCTTGTCGCGCACAAAACTCTGGCTCTGGGCCGTTGTGATGGCGTTCAGAGCAGCCGTTGGCGGAAACGTGATGGCGCTACCGATGCGCAAATCCGCCCGCATAACCGTAGTGAAATTGACGGTCGACGGGGTCAGCCATGTGGGTTGGCCGATAAGGTCTTGCGCTTTAATCGGTATTGCCGGGTTTTCAGTCGGTTGGGTTCCGTCAAAAACAATCCATTGGCTGCCTTCTTGCGCAATTACGACCCCGTTGTAATCACCGCCTACAATGTCTTTGCTTATTCCTCGCAGGTAGGATGCGAACTGCGTCATTGTTGAGTACTGAAACGGCTCGTCCTGAGATAGAACTAGGTTCGGGTCAATGTTGATTTTAGGCGACTCAAACGTCGGATAAGCAATCGTCAAAACAGAGTTGATAGCCTCCGAAAGAGGTTGCCCTTTTTTCCACATAAACGACATATTTGCAGGGTTTGATTGCGTATCGCCGCTCGTGGGTACGATGACAAAATCAAGTGTCTGATTGACGCCTTGCCAGTTTCCGAATGCTTGGAATATGATGCCCGAAGATACCAGCCCCTGTTGGCCACCGTTAAACGCTGCGGTTGCGAAAGGTAGTCCCGGCTGCATACCGACAAACACTTGAATTGGAGCACCGTTAAAATCAGACGATTGAAGCATCTGTTGTTTTTCTGGACCCCATATTTTGACGTAACCCGCGCCGACCGGCTCGTCCTCACCGCTTTGCCAAATGTCAAACTCGACCTTTTGGGCACCCAAGTCGGCCTGCCCAAAAATTTGGTTTGTCCATGTGAACCCCTTGTTGGCACTGGATGGGCTTTCCCCAACGACGATTTTGTAATATCGACTCATGGGCTAACCTCAAAGTTGTTTGACGATTCCCGGTACACAAGCGTTGATGTTGTGAAATATCCCTCAACAAGATTGATGTCGTAATCCTGCGGAGAACCCGTCAACGGTTTCTGCAAGATCAAAACACCTTGAAGATTATACACGTTCAAAACCCACCGTTGTCCAAACAGATTCCAGTTCACAATCACGCTGTATTGTGCCCCATCAAGCGTAGGGATGAACGTGAAGTTCTGGGTTATCGTCGGAGAGAACTGGGTCAGAGTGGTCATGTTAATTTACCCGGAAAAGCTGATAGGGCTTATAGACGACAAGGACGAGGAGGTATTTGACGACGTTGTTGGGGCGATATTCGCACCCACGGTTCCGATATTTGCGGGAACAAAGTTTTGCGATATGTTAGACGAACTCAACCCAAAGTTGGTTTTCAGATATTGAGAACCCGGCGGATCACCGACGTTTTTCGTCTGCTTCGTGATTGTGTTCATACTTGGGCTCAGCGCCGCGCTTTGCGTCGCAAGCGACGACGATGTGATTAAGGGCTGCATAAAGTTCCAAATCCACCGGACTTGTGGTTGAACCCCATACCCGTCGTCGGACGCATCAACAAGGCTCGTGAGCAAGCATCCCGTGTAGATGAAGCTGGGGGTGCAAACATTATACCACCCACCTTGCGCGGTGTGGTTATCCAACGCCTGTTTGAGCGATGTGATGATTGCCAGCTTGGTAGACACCGTAACTGTGGCGCTTGCAGGGACGATCATTTCCATAGATATGGTCAACGGGTCGGTGATGACCGCGTTGGCCGCCACCGTTTGGTTCGCCACTGGGTATGTAGCCACTTCGTTTTGAATGAGCGTGTGGCCCGGAAGCGGTCTAAAACTCGCAAACTCAAAGTTGGTGGGGGACGCCTTAGCCGTGATGCCGGTTTTATAGTTGAACGACTGGAGAAGAACGGCAATGCTCATTGCCCCGGTAGAGGCAATACCCTGCTCCAAGATGATCGGGTTGGCCTGAAAGCCATACTCGTAATCGCTGAAACTCAATGTCCTGCCGCCGAATTTGCGTTGACTGCCGAGACGTTCACGTCGCTACCGCTGAAGTTCGTTACAGTGATGTTTGGGCTCCACCGCATGTTCATAGCAGCTAATCCTCTGTTTGCAATGTTACCTTGGACGTCTTTTGGGCCTTCGTAATACTGTGAAACTACGCCTGCAGCCGCGTAATCCGTGGTTTGCTGTTTAAGGCGGTCGCCCGCTTTCTTGTAAATGTTGCGCTTGTCGTTACTTGTGAGTTCCCAATTCTGGAACCACAACTGCTCACCCAATGCCCGCGCTGGGTCTTTGGTGTCTTCCATGCGGTGGCCGGTGATTGCTGCAAAAACATCCCTGCGAGGTTTGTGCCATTGGGCATAACCAAAAGCGGTCATTTTCCCAGTCTTCTTGTCGGGGTCCCCCCAAATAAGCGGATCAAACCGGCTTTCACCCTGCCCGCTCGCCAAAAGCCCCCGAACTTGGGGGTCAGTCCAACCTTTACTGCTAAGGTAAGTCCCGGCGATATCCCTATTTATTTTCTCGTCATACCCGGCGTAGTGCCCGATGTTCTGACCGGCTTGGTTTTTAGCGGTTATACCGCCGACAATTTTTGAAAGTCGCGAAGCACCGTTGTCAAAACCCGTAGAGTAGTCGGTTGCGACGGATGATTTGCCGCCATCCGGCATAGGGATTTTGTCAACCAGCCACGCAATCTTGCGACCTAGCCGCCCTACCGTTTCCACGGTTTCATCAAACGTCTTTTTGAAAGACGGGCTGTTTAGGACATCAGCAAAGTTCTCTATGCCTTTTGCGATCCAGTCGATGTTGGATTCGCTAAGGGCCTTTGTGATGAAGTAAGTGATTGAATCCGTTAGTTTGCTGAGTGGGCCGTTCTGCCCAGCAAGCGCAGACAACTTGTCAGACAACGCATCTTTGATTTTGAAACTGGCTTCATCGAGTTTAGCAAGAAAACCCTGCCAAGCCCTAGCGGATTTATCGGACAGGTTTAGGTTTGGCGCACCGGCAATCGTTTGACGCAGTTCGCCCTTTGGCAAGTTCGCAAGGGTGCGCTGTTCGTTTTCGCTGAAGATGTTGGAAACACCCAACGCCCGCATGACGTCCGGGTTTCCTTGGTACTTCTTGTAGAGCCGAGCAGCGGCCATTGCCGCATCTTCAAGAACTCGTGCCGGGTCACGCCCCTTGAAGCCGACACCCATTGATGTGAATGCGCCTTGCATCGACGGGTCAGCTTGCATCCCAGCAATGCGATTGATGGCTGAATCGGTGTCGACGTACCGACCGAGAGACACTTGTGCCCGCTGACGGCCACCAATACTAGTACCGATGCCTTGTGCGGCCCTGCGCTCATCTCCGGCCCATCCACCCAGTTCCCCGAGGCCGAAACCGGACGCCGCAAAACCCAAAGCGCCGCCGCCAAATGTCCACTTTGCTGAAGTTGTGATCATATCGGCCATCGCACTGGCGTATTTCTTGACCTGAGCGGTTGCTTCTTCACGCCGCTTTTTGGCTTCTTCTTCTAATTTAGCTTGTGTGCGAGCCGCTTTCTCAGAAGCGCTTTCTGCCCGGCGCTTTGCATTTTCGCGCTTTTCTTCTTCGTCGGCAAGTTTGATCGTCTCGGACGTCTGCTTAGCAAGATTTTCTGCGAACTCGGCACCCGCCGATGCAAACTCCGAGACAGACGCCCCTATCTCTTTCCAAATCGCGGGTTGGTCTTTCAGTTCCGATTGGTACTTTTCAAAAGTACTTACGAACTTTTTGAAAGCCGCGTCATCAATTGGGATTTTAAGGATAGGGGCGGCCACGTGTTATTCTCCTTATCTGCGGCGGTTGACCGCTGATATTAACGCCTTGAAACCTTCGACCAAATGGCGCTGTTTGAACATTTCAGCGCTAATATAACTGTCCCAAGGCTCCCCTTTATCCCTGAAGTATTCTCGCCAGCCTTCACCGGCGACCCAATTTAGGCAGGAACCGATGATGTTGCTGGGTTCTCGCCAGAAGCAGCGTCCCGCATCGAGGTCTTCAAGGAAGTTGCGTACTCCATACAATTCAAGAACGTGGTGTGCAGTTCGTACATCCGTGCCATCCCGAGAATGATATTCTCCCGGTCTACCCGAGGAGGCATTAGCGAGGCCACAGTAAAAAAAGTCAGAAGGTTCATCACCTCCGATTTCTCATCATCACTGACGAGATTCTGCGATACCGCCATTTGGAATGGCAAAGTTGACCACCCTTGATTTTTGTCGGGCACGACCACGTTTGTCAAACGTAACATTTCCGCGATGAGGCCGCTTTCACCGCCGACTCCGTCTGGCCCGTCCGCCCAACTATACCCGGCAGAACGGATAGTATTTTTCGCGGTTTCCTTGAGGATCAAGGCCGCAACACTGGGCGCGCTCCGGGGGTCAAGACCGTTCTGAACGAACCCGCTCCAAGTTTTTGCCAACACCATGTGATAGAACTCAAAGGTTTCTGTCATGATAGGCGTCGAATGAACGTAGAGAACGGTGTCGTCAGAACGGTTGATAGGGATTACGATATTGAGTCGGCGGTTAATAGCGGTCATGGCGAGTGGTCCGTTTTAGAGGTTAGGAAAAGAGCGACGAGTTGACGTGATAGACGCCCTTCAGCGTGACGGGGTAATCATTGCTTTCGCCCGTCAAATCAAGGTCGCTCACGTTCTGCAAAATGCAGTTGCTGATGTAGTACGTGCCGAGCGCGCTGGAATCCGTAACAATGGCGACATCGCCAATGGATGAATCAATGGAGCGTTGGTTTTCCCAGAGGCTTGACAAGGTTTGGCTCTTGTTCAGGTACATGGTCACAGTAACCACCTGATAGAAACGCGGCGAAGGAACCGCACCCGTCAAAGTGCCGATGTAGTCGCTCGTATCACCATCAAAAGTGATGCGAGCGACCTTGGTCCCAAAGAAACCCGAAGTCACGTTGAGAACCGGGAAGTTGATGACGGACACGCTCGTAAGTGCGCGGTTAAGAGTGCCCTGCGGTACGATTGGATTTGCCATGGTTTACGTCCTTAAATATGCTTAACCGACGAGCAGTTCGGTCGCTTCAAGATTGAAATACACGTTCAAGAACGGCAACTGAGGAATCCAGATGCACGAAATACCGGCGTACTTGCCAACGGCATAATCATTCGGGTTTTCGTTCGAATAGATCTGCATCGGCTCTGCGTTGACAACGATCTGGCCAGCATAAACACCGGCATTCAGGTTCGCCGCAAACTGCGTTGCCGACAGCTTGGTCGCAACAACCTGACCGTTACCAACGCCCGCACCAACGCCCGTGTTCGCAACCTGCACAACGCGGTTCTGAAGACGGTTGATGCCTTGCTGATTGTAATACAGCGGGTTGATGCTGGAAACCGAACCGTTGATCACTTCGTTGGCGAGAGCCTGACCCATCTGGATCTGCGCCCAGTCGACCGCGTACCAGAAGTTCCAGAAATTGCCGTCCGACATCTTGCCTTGGAAGATGATGTTTCCGGTAATGCCGCCCTGCTGGCCCGTGCCGACCCAACCGACGTTTGCCGTGGCAAGGTTCTGCAACGTCGCCTGCGTACCCGTCAGCGGATAGGCAGTGGTGCCGTAGCTGGGTGAATAGCTGAGAGGCGTCAGCTTGTTGGAACTGCTGGGGTTTGCCGACAGAGCAACGCCAAATGCCGAGGCCAACGAAAACTCGGTGGCGGGCAAGGATGGCGCTTCAACTTCGGCATAAACGCACTTCAAACCTGCGTAGACTGCGCGGTTCGCCACCGTTGTCGTCACCCAGAAATACTGCTGGGCGTTGACGGCGGTGTAATTCGAGCAGAACGTCAGGAACGCTGCGTTGTTGTCCCATTCACGCGGGATCAGGTAAGCGTACACCTGCGTCGGGGTGCCAAGAACTTTGCCGATGTACGTGGTCAGCGCGGTAACGCCCTCGGTGGCCGTACCTTCGCCCAATTCAACCACATAGATCGATGGGACGCCATTGCCCGCAAAGTAGGTGGTGTCCATCTGCGTCAGTTCGGTAACTGCGCCGAGAGCCACCGTGCCCGGAGTTGTCTCCGTGCCGGGGTTGACCGCCAACGGGTAGGTGACGGTCGTGGTGCCGGTTACAGTGCCCGAGAAGGTGCCGTTGTAGCCCGAAGGCACAGCGCCCGACACGGTGATGGGAACAACGTCCCCGACGGTCCAGCCGTGCGCCGACGAGGTTGTCAGCGTGACGACAGAGGCCGACCACGTAAGGGTTGCGATGGTCTTGCCCGGTGCAAGGAGAGCCTGCAATTGAGCGAACGTGCTGACCAGAGTGGCAGTTCCGGGGGTAAGCGTGGTGCCCCCCTGAGAAATGAGCGCACCCGTCTGCTGGAGCGTATTGGGCGTCGGTGCCTGAAGCACCGAAGCGTTGATAGTTACAATATTCGTGGTGGTCATTTTGCTGCCCTCTGGTC